>CAXDTK010000081.1:0-18398 GCA_963992225.1 uncultured Comamonadaceae bacterium
GCCGGGGCGGGCGCGGTGGCAGCCGCCTTGGGGGCAGGCGTCGGCGTGGCCGAGGCCGGCGCACCGCCGCCTTCGACGAAGCGCTTGATGTTGACCAGCAGCTCGGTGGTGTCGACCGGGTCGGCGCCCGAGCCCTGGTGGCGGCCCAGCTGGGCGCGCAGCGCGTCGCCGGACTGCAGCAGCACGTCCACCATCGGCGCGGTCGGCTGCAGCTCGTGGCGGCGCAGCTTGTCCAGCAGCGTCTCCATCTGGTGCGTCAGCTCGGCGACATCGCTGAAGCCGAACGTGGCCGCGCCGCCCTTGATGGAGTGGGCGCAGCGGAAGATCGCGTTCAGCTCTTCATCGTCGGCCGCGTCGACATCCACGTTGAGCAGCAGCTGCTCCATGTTGTCGAGGTTCTCGCCGGCCTCCTCGAAGAAGACCTGATAGAACTGGCTGAGGTCGATGCCGGCGCTGATGCTGGCGCCTTCGGAGGTCATGTCACCCATGTCGGTGCTCCCGTGGGTCAGGCGTCAGCGGATGACCTTGCCGATCACTTCGATCAGCTTGGCCGGATCGAAGGGCTTGACCAGCCAGCCGGTGGCGCCGGCAGCGCGGCCGGCCTGCTTCATCGCGTCGCTGGATTCGGTGGTCAGGATCAGGATGGGGGTGGTCTTGAACTTCGGGTTCTCGCGCAGCTTCTTGGTCAGGCTGATGCCGTCCATGCGCGGCATGTTCTGGTCGGTCAGCACCAGGTCGAAATCGCGCGTGCCGGACTTTTCCCAGGCGTCCTGCCCGTCCACTGCTTCCACCACGTTGAAGCCGGCGTTCTTGAGCGTGAAGGCCACCATCTGGCGCATCGAAGCCGAATCGTCGACAGCAAGGATTGAGTGCATTTGTTTTTTCTCCGAGAGAGCGTTTGCCTGGGGGGCTGAAGATTCAGAAAAGTTCGATGGAGCCGGCGTCCATCTCGTCTTGCGTGACCGGGTTGGGGCGCAGCGGTGCGACCTCGACGACGGCGGCGCCGTCCTCATCATCCATGCCGAAGGTGTCGCGTGCGAGCTGGTCGGCGCAGTTGCGCAGGCGCTGGCTGGTGTGGGCGATCAGCTGCGTGGCCATGTCCTGGAACTGCAGCGCGGTGATGGCGCCTGCGACGTCCTGCATGATTTGCTTGAGCCCCTCGGAGGCGGGGCCGCCGTCGCTGCTGCTCAGCAGTGACATGACCTGGTTGGACGCGCTGTAGAAATGCGTGGACAGGGCCTCTCCCGCGTCGTCGAGCAGGCGCTGCAGCCGCTCGAGATCGTTGGTCACCGTCATCAGGTGATCCTGCAGTTCCGCAGCCGCCAGCAACGGCAGGGCGGCAATGGCTCCGTCAAATTCTGCTGCTGTGGAGGGTTCTGTCTGCATCGTTTCTCCGCGAGGGGATGCTGCTTTTCGTCCTGTGCCCTGTGTATTCCCTCAGGGCGAAATGCATCATGTCATGTTCACCCGATTTTCGGCAGCTGTCGACGCCGAGATGTCGGGAAACGAGCGGTATTACCGCTCTGAACCGCGATGACTGTGGCGCCCTGCCAGCGAGCATAGGCGCGGCATACTGTGCTCCCATGACGATTTCAGGTGTGGAGCAGGCCGGCCGGATCCTGCGCGTGCTGCATGTTGAGGATTCCGAGCTCGACCACCAGCTCATCGCGGCCCAGCTCAAGCGCGCGGGGCTGCAGGTCGAGATGGAACGGCTGGACGCGCTGGCCGCGGTGCTGGCGGTGCTGGACCGGCCCTGGGACGCCATCATTTCGGACTACAACCTGCCGGGCTATTCGGGCCTTCAGGTGCTGGAGGCGTTGAAGGAGCGCAGGCTGCAGACGCCCTTCATCCTCGTGTCCGGCGAGATCGGCGAGGACACGGCGGTGGCGGCGATGCGCAACGGCGCTTCCGACTACCTGCTGAAGAACAACCTCAACCGCCTCGCGCCCGCGTTGCTGCATGCCATCGACGCGGCCGAGAACGAGCGGGCCCGGGCCGCGGCCGACCATGAGCTGATCAAGTCCAAGCAGCGCCTGCATGCGCTAGCCGGGCACCTGCAGACCAGCGTCGAGCTGGAACGGGCGGCGATCGCGCGCGAGATCCACGACGACGTGGGCGGCTCGCTCACCGCGCTGAAGTTCGACCTCGCCTGGATCGACCGCCATGCCCAGGAGCCCGAGGTGCGCCAGCGCGTTGCCGCGGCGCTGGAGACGGTCAGCTCGGCCATCGACGCCAGCCAGCGCATCATGCACAACCTGCGCCCGGCCATCCTGGAGCAGGGCCTGGTGGCGGCGCTGCAGTGGATGACCGCGCGCTTCGAGCGCCGCACCGGCATCGAGGCCGGCCTGCGCGTCGGCGACGAGCGCCTGGCCCTGCCGCCCGGCGTGCCGCTGGTGGCCTATCGCACGGCGCAGGAGGCGCTCACCAACGTCACCAAGCATGCGGGGGCGACGCGGGTTGACATCGAGCTCAGCCTGGACTCCGGCGTGCTGACGCTGGAGATCCGCGACAACGGCCGCGGCATCGCGCCGGGCGACCTGGCCAAGGAGCGCTCCTTCGGCATCCGCGGCCTGCACGAGCGCGCGGCCACCGTGGGCGGCTGGGTGGATCTCAGCAGCACGCCCGGTGCCGGCACCAGCCTGATCCTGACCGTGCCGCTGGCGGCCGACGCCATCGACGCGCTGGACGACGCCACCGACTTCGGTGACGACACCGGCGCCTCGATCTGGGGGCGGGTGTGATCAAGGTCATCCTCTGCGACGACCATGGCCTGATCCGCCGCGGCATCCGCGACACGCTGGCGGACGCCCAGGACATCGAGGTCGTCGGCGAGGCCGGCGACTACACCGAGCTGCGCGGCCTGCTGCACCAGCTCGGCCGCGACAACCCCTGCGACGTGCTGGTGCTGGACATCAACATGCCGGGCCGCTCGGGCCTGGACGTGCTGCATGTGCTCAAGGACGAGGGCTCCACGCTGCGCACGCTGATCGTGTCGATGTACCCCGAGGACCAGTACGCCATCCGTGCGCTCAAGGCCGGCGCCTACGGCTACGTCAACAAGGGCGGCGACCCGGCCACGCTGGTGCAGGCGGTGCGCACCGTGGCCCAGGGTCGCAAGTACGTGACGCCCGAGATCGCGCAGATGCTGGTCGAGAGCCTGACGGCGCCGGTCACCGAGCAGGCCCACCACAAGCTGTCCGACCGCGAGCTGCAGACGCTGGTGATGATCGCGTCGGGCAAGCGGCTGTCGGACATCGCCGAGGAGCTGATGCTCAGCCCCAAGACCGTCAGCGTCTACCGTGCGCGGGTGCTGGAGAAGCTGGGCTTGACCAACAACTCCGAACTGACGGTCTATGCCATCCGCAACGGCCTCGTCGCCAGCTGAGCGCCGCGGCGGCCGCCGGCCCTCGCTGGTCCGGCGGCTCACCTGGGTCAGCGCCTGCGTGATGGGGGCGGCCCTGCTGCTGAGTTCGCTGGCGCTGGCCGCCTGGGTGCACCACAGCCTGCGCGAGGCGCAGCTGCAGAGCGCCGAGCAGTCGGCCCAGCTGCTGGCCGGCAACCTGGCGCCGGCGTTGGCCTTCCACGACCGGGAGGCCACGCTGGACGTGCTGGTCGCCTTCAGCCGGCGCGAGGGGCTGCAGAGCCTGGTGGTGCGCCAGCCTGGCGGCGAACTCTTCACGCACTGGCCCGGCGCGGCCGGCGCGGAGGCGGCGGACGACGCGCCGCTGCGGGTCGACTGGCGCGGGCTGCGGCTGGTGGTGCCAGTGGAGCTGCAGGGCGAGCGCATCGGCAGCCTGGTGTGGCGGGAATCCTTCGGTGCGCTCAACGCCACGCTGCTGCGGCTGGCTGCCGGTGCCGTGCTGGTGCTGGCGCTGGCGCTGCTGGGCGCCAGCCTGCTGCTGCGCTGGACCCAGCGCCGTGCGCTGGCGCCGCTGATCGCGCTGTCGCGGCTGGCCGAGCGGGTGGCCGTCAGCCAGGACTACAGCCTGCGCGCGGCGGTGCGCGAGGACGACGAGGTGGGCCGGCTGGCCGAGCGCTTCAACGGCATGCTGCGGCGCATCGAGGTCTGGCACCAGGACATGAACGAGCGCCTGGCCCAGGAGCGCGAGAGCGGCCAGGCCATGCAGCAGCTGGCGCACCGCGACGCGCTGACCGGCCTGCCCAACCGCCTGGCCTTCGAGCTGACGCTGGAGCGGCTGTTCGTGGACCTGCGCCAGCCCCGGCATGCCGGCCCGCAGCGGCTGGCGCTGCTGTTCATCGACCTGGACAACTTCAAGCAGGTCAACGACAGCGGCGGCCATGCCGCGGGCGATGCGGTGCTGGTGGAGGTGAGCCGGCGCATGAGCGCGGTGCTGCGCAGCAGCGACACGCTGTTCCGCCTCGGCGGTGACGAGTTCGCGCTGCTGGTGGCCGACGTGGCCGACCCCGAGCCGGTGGAGCAGCTGGCCGGCCGGCTGATCGCCAGCGTGGCCGAGCCGCTGCTGGTGCAGGGCCGCCCGCAGGCCGTCGGGGCCACCGTGGGGCTGGCTTTCGTGCCCGATGACGCGACCGACCCCCAGTCGTTGCTGCGCGCGGCCGACGCCGCCATGTACGCTGCCAAGCATGCCGGCAAGAACACTTATCGTCGGGCCCGCGTCGACGACACGACGGGCCCTTGAACTCTGCGCGCTGCTGCTGCTGAGCGGCGCCGCGCGGGCCCAGACGGCCGACATTCCCAGCCTGGAAGACCTGCTGCGCACCGAGCGCCGGGGTGCCGCGGCGGAGCTGGCCGTCAGCACGGCGTCGCGCCAGGCGCAGAGCGCCGACCTGGCGCCTGCCGTCACCCATGTCGTCAGCCGCCAGGACATCGATCGCCTGGGCCTGCGCAGCGTGGGCGACGTGCTGCGCCGCATGCCGGGGCTGGAGGTGCGCCAGGACGACGAGTTCACCCGCGTGGCGGTGCGCGGCATCGCGCCGGGCGATTTCAACGGCCGCGTGCTGTTCCTGCTCGACGGCCTGCGGCTGAACGACAACCTTTACGACGCCGGCCCCATCGACCGCGAGTTCTTCATCGACGTCAGCCTGATCGAGCGCGTCGAGTTCACGCCGGGGCCGGGCTCGGCGCTGTACGGCGGCAACGCGCTGCTGGGCGTGGTCAACATCGTCACGCAGCGGGCCGACACGCTGGCCGGGCCGCAGGTGCGGGTGGCGCTGTCGCCGCGCGGCCAGGTCAGCACGCGGCTGAGCTATGCGCAGCGGCTGGCCAGCGGCGCCGAATGGCTGGCCGCCTTCAGCAGCGACCGCGAACCTCACCCGCCGCTGGCCTATGGCGAGACGGACGACGTGCGACCGCAGCGCGAGGCGCTGGAGCGGGACCGGGCCCGGCGCTGGCTGCTGGGCGGCCGGGCCGGTGGCCTGTCGCTGCGCGTGGGCGGCGTGCAGCGCGACCGCGGGCTCTACAGCTTCCTGCCGGTATCGGGCGAGCTGACGGGCAGCGTCAACTCGATGCGCGAGAACCATGCCCAGGCCGGCTGGACCGGCCGCGCTGCCGGCTGGGACCTGCAGCTGGCCCTGGGCTGGCAGCAGTCGCGCTACCGCGCCGAGCAGGACGACGACAGCGGCGGCACGGCGCGCCCGAGCCGCTTCGAGGCGCTGGGCCGCTGGTGGCTGGGCGAGTTGCGCATGGCACGCGCCTGGGGCGGTGCGGGCGGCGACAGCCACACCACCAGCTTCGGCATGGACTGGCAGCGCGACAGCGTGCAGCGCTTCCGCTACCTGGTGTACGGCGACCCGCTGGAAGACGACAACGACGCCGCGCAGCGCCTGGGCTTCTACCTGCAGGACGAGTGGCGGCTGGCCGAGCGCCAGCGCCTGGTGCTGGGCGTGCGGCATGACGCCGTGCACGGTGGCGACGCCAACTGGAGCCCGCGCGCGGCCTGGGTGTGGTCGCCCGCGCCCGGCCAGAGCCTCAAGCTGATGTGGGGCACCGCATTCCGCGCGCCCAACCGCTTCGAGCAGGCGGTCAACCAGGCCGACGACGCGCCGCCGGTGCGCCGCGAACGGCTGCGCACGACCGAGCTGGCCTGGCAGGGCCCGCTGCCGCTGCTGCCGGTCGGTGAGTGGAGCTGGCAGGCCTCGCTGTTCAGCAGCCACCTGGTGGACTTCATCGAGCGCGGCGAATGGCCATACGAGAACCGGCCGGTGGCCAGCTCGCGCGGCCTGGAGCTGGGCCTGAACGGCCGCTGGGGCGAGGGCTGGCAGCTGCAGCTGAGCCTGATGGGGCAGCGCAACCGCGGCGTGGACGGCAGCCGCCAGGCCTACAGCCCGGCGCGCACGGCCAAGTGGGCGTTGCAGATCCCGCTGCCGGTGCCGGACCTGCGGCTGTCGCTCAGCGGCTGGGCCACGACCGAGCGCCCCGGCCCGGAGCGCCTGCCGGGCTATGCCCAGCACCAGGCCCAGCTGCTGTGGCAGCCGAGCCGGCAGTGGGACCTTTTCGTCGGTGCGCACAACGTCGGCAGCCGCGCCTATGCCGAGGCCAGCGGCGGCGAGTTCAGCTGGCCGCTGCAGCGCCAGGGCACGCGCTGGCAGGCCGGCTTCACCTGGCGCGGAGACGCGCGATGAGCCGCTGGCCCTGGCTGCTGTGGGCCTGCCTGGGCATGGCCCAGGCCAGCAGCCTGGACGAGGACCGGCTGCGCGCGGCCTTCGTGCTGCGCCTGGCGCAGTACACGCAGTGGCCCACGCCGCCCGCCGACAGCCCCACGCTGACGCTGTGCGTCGCCGGCCTGCAGCCCGCCGGGCTGGAAGCGGTGCGCGGCCTGGCCAGCCGGCCGGTCGGCAACGCGCAGTTGCGCATCCGCCCGCTCAGCGAGCCGCGCGACGCCACCCGCGACTGCCAGGTGCTGCTGCTGGGCCACCCGGACGCGGCCACGCTGCGCCAGTGGATCGCCGCGGTGGGCGACGCGCCGGTGCTGGTGGTGGCCACCAGCCCCGAGGCGCTGCGGGCCGGCGTGTGCATCGCGCTGATCACCGAGCCGCAGGGCATGGCCTTTGCCGTCAACCACGGCGAGTCGCGCCGGCGTGGGCTCAGCCTCGCCGCCCCCGTGCTCAAGCTCGCCCGCGAGGTGCGCTGACGCGCTGACGCCCTGTTCGCGCGGCGTCGCCGCCATCCATCGCGCCCAGTCGCCATCCGTCACACGCGGGATGGCCCGGCCCGGCGGCCCCTGCACAATCCGCGCGGGTTGAAGAGATGGGTGGCCGCAAGGCCGGTGCGGTGGCGACCCTGGAAGGGCCGCGGCCACACGCTTTCAAGGGGTGAGTCATCGATACCGGATTGCTGAAGGAGCTGCGCATCGACGGTGCGCAACGCGAGGACCAGGGCGGGACGCCCAGGTGGGTGTGGGGCCTGGGCGCCGGGGCGGTGGCACTGGCCCTGGCGGGCGGCGCGGCCTGGTGGTTCATCGCGGGCCAGCGGCCCGTGGCCGTGCAGACGGTCACGGCGACCGCCAACGGCGGCTCCGGTGGCGCGGCCGTGCTGCAGGCCACCGGCTACGTGACGGCACGCCGCATGGCGACCGTCTCGGCGCAGATCACCGGCACGCTGACCGAGGTGCTGATCGACGAGGGCATCCGCGTCAGCAAGGGCCAGGTGCTGGCCCGGCTGGACGACACCGGCCTGCGCGCCGGCCTCGCCGCGGCCGAGGCCCAGGTGCGCAGCGCCGAGGCCTCCACCGGCCAGCTGCGCGCCCAGCTGGCGCAGGCCGAGGCCGATGCGCGCCGCCAGGCCGAGCTGGCCGCCAGCGGCATGACGACGCGCCAGGCGCAGGAGCAGACCGCCACCGCGGTGACGGCCTACAAGGCCCAGATCGACGCGGCCCAGCGCCAGGTGGAGGTGGCGCAGGCCCAGGTGCGCCAGGCGCGCGTCAGCTTCGACCATGCCACCGTGCGCGCGCCGTTCGACGGCATCGTGACGGCCCGGGCCGCCCAGGTGGGCGAGATCATCTCGCCGCTGTCGGCCGGCGGCGGGTTCACGCGCACCGGCGTGGGCACCATCGTCGACATGGACTCGCTGGAGGTGAACGTCGACGTCAACGAGGCCTACATCGCCCAGGTCAGGCCCGACATGCCCTGCGAGGCGGTGCTGGATGCCTACCCGGACTGGAAGATCCCCGCCCATGTGGTGGCCGTCATCCCCAGCGCCGACCGCGGCAAGGCCACCGTCAAGGTGCGCGTGGCGCTGGAGCAGAAGGACGAACGCGTGGTGCCCGACATGGGCGTGCGCGTGAGCTTCCTGGCGGCCAAGCCCAAGCCGGAGGCTGCGCCGCGCCCCGGCGTGCGCGTGCCGGCCGATGCCGTGCGGCCCGATGCCGCGGCGTCGGCCGCCGGCGCCGAGATGGTCTACGTGGTGGTGGACGGCAAGGCGCAGCGCCGCCCGGTCGCCGCCGACCCGGCCAGCACCGGCAAGACAAGGCTGGTGACGCGCGGCCTGAAGGCCGGCGACAGCGTCATCGTCTCGCCCCCCGACACCCTCCAGGACGGAGCGCCCGTCGTCTCCAAGGAAGCGCCATGACTGCACTGATCCAGGTCCGCGACCTGTCCAAGGCCTACACCCGCGGCAAGCAGACGGTGGAGGTGCTGAGCCACATCGACCTCGACGTGCAGCAGGGCGACTTCCTCGCGCTGATGGGGCCGTCGGGCTCCGGCAAGACGACGCTGCTGAACCTGATGGGCGGGCTGGACACGCCCAGCGGCGGCAGCATCACGGTGGGTGGCGAGCGCATCGACCAGCTGTCGGGCGCCCGGCTGGCGAAGTGGCGGGCGTCGCGGGTGGGCTTCGTGTTCCAGTTCTACAACCTGATGCCCACGCTGTCCGCGCAGAAGAACGTGGAGCTGCCGCTGCTGCTGACCAAGCTGTCGGCCGCCGAGCGCAGGAAGCGCGCGGCCATCGCGCTGCAGCTGGTGGGCCTGGCCGACCGCGCCGCGCACAAGCCCACCGAGCTGTCGGGCGGCCAGCAGCAGCGCGTGTCCATCGCGCGGGCCATCGTGTCGGACCCGATGCTGCTGGTCTGCGACGAGCCCACCGGCGACCTCGACCGCCAGTCCGCCGAAGACGTGCTGACGCTGCTGCAGGCGCTCAACCGCGAGCATGGCAAGACCATCGTCATGGTCACGCACGACCCGCGTGCCGCGGCGCGCGCCAGCCACACGCTGCACCTGGACAAGGGCACGCTGGTGTCCGCCGCCGAGGCGATGGCCTGACACGCGGAGGGACGCGATGAAATACCTCCACCTGATCTGGGCGGCGCTGTTCCGGCGCAAGCTGCGGACGTTCCTGACGCTGGTGTCCATCGTCACGGCCTTCCTGCTGTTCGGGCTGCTCGACGCGGTGCGCGTGGGCTTCGACCAGGCCGGCCAGAGCGCCAACGGTGCGCAGCGGCTGCAGACCGGCGCCAGGCTCAGCTTCATCCAGCTGCTGCCGATGTCGCTGGCTGCGCGCATCGGGCAGATCGACGGCGTCAAGGACACCACCTTCGCCAACTGGTTCGGCGGCGCCTACCAGAAGCCCGAGAACCAGGTGTTCAGCTTCGCCGTCGCGCCCAACTACCTCGACATCTATCCCGAGATGGAGGTCTCGGCCGAGCACCGACGCGCCTTTGCCGAAACCAAGGACGGCGCGCTGGTCGGCGAGGGCCTGGCCAGGCGCTTCGGCTGGAAGGTGGGCGACCAGGTGCCCATGCAGTCCACCATCTTCCCGGACCGCAACGGCAGCCAGAACTGGCCGTTCAAGATCGTCGGCATCATCCACGTGACCGACAAGAAGACCGGCGGCTGGTTCGACCAGATGTTCCTGCTGAACTGGAAGTACTTCGACGACACCACGCCGTGGAACCAGGGCAAGGTCGGCTGGTACGTGACCCGCGTGGCCGACGTGAACCAGGCCGACCGCATCGCCAAGGCCATCGACGCCATCTCGGCCAACTCCGACCACGAGACCCGCACGCTGACCGAGCAGGCCGCCACGGCCGCCTGGATGAAGCAGCTGGCCGACATCAACCTCATCGTCACCTCCATCATGGGCGCCGTGTTCTTCACGCTGCTGCTGCTGGCCGGCAACACCATGATGCAGGCGGTGCGCGAGCGCACCAGCGAGATCGCGGTGCTGAAGACGCTGGGCTTCTCGGGCGCCAGCGTGCTGGCCATGGTGCTGGCCGAGGCGGTGCTGCTGCTGCTGATCGGCGGCTGCATCGGCCTGGGCCTGGCCAGCGTGGTGGGCCCGGCCGTCGGCGCGGCCAGCAACGGCGCGCTGAACCTGCCGGCCGCCGGCGCGGCCAGCTGGGCCATCGGCGTGGGGCTGATGCTGTTGTTCGGCTTGCTGGTCGGCGCGTTGCCGGCGCTCAACGCGATGCGCCTGAGCATCACCGACGCGCTGGCCGGGAGGGCATGACCATGAAATTCCTGAAGAACCTGGGCCTGGTGCTGTTGACGGTGCTGGTGCTGGGCGCCTGGGTCATGCTGCCCTGGCAGGGCGTGCTGGCGCTGATCGTGCTGCTGGCCCTGTGGCTGGGGCTGTTCCGCAGCGGCGCCCAGGCCCGCTCGGTGGCCGTGGTGGGCATCAGCACGCTGAGCCAGCGCCTCGGCTCGTCGGCCGTCATCGTGGTGGGCATCGCCGGCGTGGTGGGGGTGCTGGTGGCGCTGCTGGCCATGGCCGAGGGCTATGCGCAGACGCTGCGCAACTCCGGCTCGCTGGACACCGCCATCGTCATGCGCGGCGCCTCGGCCGCCGAGGTGACCTCGTCGCTGAGCCGCGAGGACATCGTGCAGATCGAGCAGGCACCGGGCATCGCCCGCAACGACAAGGGCGAACCCATCGTGTCGGCCGAGACGGTGGTGGCGGCCAACCTGCCGGTGCGCGGTGCCAAGGCGGGCGAGGAGGGCAGTGCCCAGGTGCGCGGCGTCAGCGCGGCGGCCTTCGCAGTGCGGCCCGGCGTGCGCATCGTGGAGGGCCGGCGCTTCCAGCCGGGGCTGCGCGAGCTGCTGGTGGGCCGCGGCGCGGTGCGGCAGTTCAGCGGCCTGACGGTGGGCGCGACGCTCCGGCTGGGCAACCAGCCCTGGACCGTGGTGGGCGTGTTCGCGTCGGGCGACGCGATGGAGTCCGAGCTGTGGGCCGACGCCAACGTCGTCAACGACAGCTACCAGCGCGGCAGCGGCCGCAA
Source organism: uncultured Comamonadaceae bacterium (assembly GCA_963992225.1). Taxonomy (GTDB): domain Bacteria; phylum Pseudomonadota; class Gammaproteobacteria; order Burkholderiales; family Burkholderiaceae_C; genus Pelomonas. Next base: position 11,190 of record CAXDTK010000081.1, read on the forward strand.
CTCGGCCACCGTCAAGCTGACCAGCCCGGAAGCGTTCAAGGCCTTCGGCGCCGCGCTGGAGGCCAACCCGCAGCTCAAGGTCAAGGCCAGCACGACGCTGGACTTCTTCGCCAAGCAGTCGGAGCAGATGACCAAGATCCTGCGCATCATCGGCATCACGGTGGGTGCCATCATGGCGGTGGGGGCGGTGTTCGGCGCCCTCAACACCATGTTCGCCGCCGTCGCCAGCCGGGCGCGCGAGATCGCGACGCTGCGGGCCATCGGTTTCCGCGGTGTGCCGGTGGTCGTGGCGGTGATGCTGGAGACCACGCTGCTGGCGCTGGTCGGCGGGCTGGTCGGCGGCTTCATCGCCTGGCTGCTGTTCAACGGCTTCGAGGCTTCCACGATGGCGGCCGGCTCGGTGGGCAAGCTGAGCTTCAACCTGGCCGTGTCGCCGGGCCTGCTGTGGGAGGGCATCAAGTGGGCGCTGGCGATCGGCTTCATCGGTGGGCTGTTCCCGGCCGTGCGGGCGGCGTCCCTGCCGGTGACGGCGGCGCTGCGCGAGGCCTGAAGTCGTCAAGTTAGGGAGGAGGCGCCGGAGGCCGCATCCGGGGCCCGGCCCCGGGTCGTAGGGCAGTGGGGCCAAGGCCCCGTCCCCCCACACCAGGAGCCTCGCATGACCTCTTCCTTCCGCACCGCGCTCGCGGTCACCGCCCTCGTGGCCGGCGCCTCCGCCCAGGCCGTCACGCTGGTCGGCCTGAACAGCCAGGGCCAGATCAGCCGCATCGACACCGCCAACATCGGCGGCGCCACCCACGTCGACATCAGCGGCCTGGCGGCCGGCGACCGCCTCGTGGGCCTGGACACCCGGCCCAAGGACGGCAAGCTGTATGGCGTGAGCCTGTCCAACCAGCTCTACACGGTCGACGAGCTGAGCGGCGCCGCCACCTTCGTCGCGGCGCTGAGCGCCCCGGTCATCCAGGCCGGGCTGGGCTACGGCATCGACTTCAACCCGGTGGCCGACTTCGGCAGCGGCGCGTCGCTGCGCCTGGTCAGCTCGGCCGGCGACAACTTCGCGGTCAACGCCACCACCGGCGTGGTCGGCAACGCCGCCAACAAGATCGCCGCCGGCTTCAGCGGCGTGGCCTACACCAACGCCTCGCTGAAGCCGGTGGCCGCGCCGGCCAGCACCGCGCTGTACTACATCGACAGCAGCACCGACACGCTGGCGCTGGCGCCCTCGGCCTTCAACACGCCGACCATCACGACGGTGGGCGCGCTGGGTGTGGACGTGCTCAAGGCCAACGGCTTCGAGATCCTCGGCAACGGCCAGGCCTATGCGGCGCTGAACATGGACGACGCCTCGCTGGCCACCGGCATCTACAGCATCAACCTGGCCACCGGCGCCGCCACACTGATGGGCACCTACAGCGGCACGCTGTCCGGCCTGACCGTCAGCGCCGTGCCGGAGCCGGGCAGCTACGCGATGATGGCGCTGGGCCTGCTGGGGCTGGGGCTGCTGCGCCGCCGGCGCTGCTGAGCTGTTCGCAGGCTCGGCCCGTCCTGCCCTTCATCGGGCCGGACGAAGGGCTAGCTGAACGCCGCCAGCAGACGCTCCAGCGCCACCGTGAAGGGCGTCTGCATCAGCGGCAGCGTGGCCACCATGCCGATCAGGCCCACGCTGACGGTCAGCGGGAAGCCGACCGAGAACACGCCGATCTGCGGCGCCACGCGCGAGATCACGCCCAGCACCAGGTTCACGAACATCAGCATGGTGATCAGCGGCAGCGCGATCCACAGGCCGATGCTGAAGATCTCGGCGCCCCATTGCTGCGGCCTGGCCATGCGCAGGAAGGCGAACGGTTCGTCGCCCACCGGGAAGGCGTGGAAGCTTTGGATCAACGCATTGATCAGCAGCAGGTGGCCGTTGATCGCGATGAAGAGAAACGCCACCATGCTGCCGAAGAAGCGCGCGCTGGCCGTGCCCTGGGCGCCGGTGGACGGGTCGAAGAAGCCGGCGAAGTTCAGGCCCATCTGCAGGCCGATGATCTCGCCGGCGAATTCCAGCGCGGCGAACACGATGCGCACCGCGAAGCCCATCGCCAGGCCGATCAGCAGCTGCTGGGCCACCAGCAGCGTCAGCGCGGGCAGCGAGTCCAGCGGCGTGACGGGCATGGGCGGCAGCGAGGCCTGCGCCGCCACCGAGATAAACAGCGCCAGCCCGATGCGCAGCCGCAGCGGCACGTTGCGCTGGCTGAACGTGGGCATGCCGGCGAACAGCGCCAGCGTGCGGATGAAGGGCCACAGCAGCGGGTTCAACCACGCCAGCAGCTGGGCCTCGGTGACGCTGAACATGGTCCCGCCGGGCGGCTAGCCGACCACCGAGGGGATGGTCATCAGCGTCTGCTGGATGTACTCCACCAGCGTGGTCATCATCCAGGGCCCGGCGACGGCCAGCGTCAGCACGGCGGCGATGACCTTGGGCACGAAGGACAGCGTGGCCTCGTTGATCTGCGTGGCCGCCTGGATCACGCTGATGACCACCCCGACCAGCAGCACGACCAGCAGGATGGGTGCGGCCACCAGCATCAGCATGTACAGGCCTTGCTGGCCGAAGGTGAAGACTTGTTGGGCATCCATGGTGGGCGGGCGATCAGGTGACGAACGAGGCGGCGAGCGAGCCCAGCAGCAGGTTCCAGCCATCGGCCAGCACGAACAGCATCAGCTTGAAGGGCAGGGCGACGAGCACCGGCGACAGCATCATCATGCCCAGGCTCATCAGCACGCTGGCCACGATCATGTCGATGACCAGGAAGGGGATAAAGATCAGGAAGGCGATCTGGAAGGCGCTCTTGAGCTCGCTGGTCACAAAGGCCGGCACCAGCACCTTGAAGGGCACGTCCTCGGCCTTGACGCCGGCGTCCAGCTTGGCCAGGCGCGAGAACAGCGCCACGTCGGCCTGGCGGGTCTGCTTGAGCATGAAGCCGCGCATCGGCACCTCGGCGCGCTTCAAGGCCTCGTCGAACGCGATGGTGCCGGCGCTGTAGGGCTGCCAGGCCTCGGCGTAGACCTTGTCCAGCGTCGGGCTCATGACGAAGAAGGTCAGGAACAGCGACAGGCCCACGATGACCTGGTTGGGCGGCGCCGCCTGCGTGCCCAGCGCCTGGCGCATCAGGCTCAGCACGATGGCGATGCGGGTGAAGGCCGTCATCATCAGCAGCACCGCGGGCAGGAAGCCCAGCGCCGTGAAGAACAGCAGCGTCTGGATGGGCACCGAGTAGCTCGCGCCCGCGCCCTGGCCGATCAGCAGCGGCAGCGTGGCCGGCGGCGTCTGGGCCTGCTGGGCGAAGGCGGTGCCGGCGGCCAACAGCAGCGCACCGGTCAACAGGGGCTTAAGCCGCATCGCCGCGTTCCTTGTTGAGAAGTTTGGCGAACGAGGCGGGCGCCACCGGCTCGGCCTGCGGCGGCATCACGTGCAGCGTGGTGATGTTCTGTGCCGTGGCACCCAGCACCAGCCAGCGGCGGTCGTCGCCCTGGCCGACTTCCACGACCAGCAGGCGCTGGTTGGGGGCGGTCGGCAACTGCGCCACCACGCGCAGCACCCCGGCCGCCGCGGCGCCGCCCATGGGCGTGCGCTTGAGCAACCACAGCGCGACCGGGATCAGCGCGACGATGCCGAGGAACCACAGAAAGGGAAGCAGGCCGGAGGTGTTCATGCCTCGGCATTCTGCGGACGTACTTGAGCCGTCGAACCCCCTAAATGGCGCGTCAAACCCGCCGTAGTCCAACGACCGCCGCCGCCAACGGCGCGGCGGGCATGCAGCGGACCTCGCCGATCCGGCTCTGCCGGGCGGTCGAGGTCGCCCCCTTGAGGGGGCCGGCGAAGCCGTTAGGGGGTGAGCTTGTTATGCGGACTTGGACAGGCGTCGCATGCGCTCCGACGGCGTGACGATGTCCGTCAGCCGGATGCCGAACTTGTCGTTCACCACCACCACCTCGCCCTGGGCGATCAGGTAGCCGTTGACCAGCACGTCCATGGGCTCGCCGGCCAGCGCGTCCAGCTCGACGACCGAGCCCTGGGCCAGCTGCAGGATGTTCTTGATCGGGATGCGCGTGCGGCCGAGTTCGACGGTCAGCTGGACGGGGATGTCCAGGATCATGTTGATGTCGCCCGCCGGGCCGCCCGCCGTGGTGGGCGTGAAGTTGGCGAAGCTGGGTGTGGACACCTGCTCGGGCGCGACCTCGGTCACCACCTCGGTGGCGGTGCTGGCGGCGGGCGCGGCGGAGGCTTCGGCCAGGGCCGCAGCCCATTCGGCCGCCATCGCGTCCTGTTCGTCTTGGCTGGGTGAATCAGGGCTCATGTTTGGCTCCCAACCAGCTCTCCTGCGAGCCAGTCAGCATCTTGTCGATCTTGAGGGCGTAGCGGCCGTTGGACGTGCCGTAGTGGCACTGGAAGACCGGCACCCCGTCCACCTTGGTCTGGATCAGCGGGTCGAGGTCCAGCTCGATGAAATCGCCCGGCTTGAAGGCGAGCAGCTGCTCCACCGTGGCCGGCGCCGTGCCCAGCTCGGCCACCAGGTCCACCTCGGCGGACTGGATCTGGGTCTTCAGCAGGTTGATCCAGCGGCGGTCGGGCTCGGAGGAGTCGCCCACCGTCGTGGAGTACAGCACGTCGCGGATGGGCTCCAGCGTGGAGTACGGGATGCAGAAGTAGATGGTGCCGCTGGTCTCGCCGATCTCCAGCGTGAACGAGGTCGACACGACGATCTCGCTGGGCGTGGCGATGTTGGCGAACTGCGGCTGCATCTCCGAGCGCTGATATTCCAGCTCCAGCGGATAGATGCCCTTCCAGGCCTTGTGGTACTCGGCGAGGATGACCTCGACGATGCGGGTGATGACGCGCTGCTCGGTGGGCGAGAAGTCGCGGCCCTCGATGCGCGCATGGAACTTGCCGATGCCGCCGAAGAGGGAATCGATGACGGCGAACACCAGCGTCGGGTCGCAGACGATCAGCCCGCTGCCGCGCAGCGGCTTCACCGAGACGATGTTGAAGTTGGTCGGGACGACGATCTCGCGCAGGAAGGCGCTGTACTTCTGCACCTTGATGCCGCCGATGGCGACTTCCGGGCTTTTGCGGATGAAGTTGAACAGGCCCACGCGGATGTTGCGCGCGAACCGCTCGTTGATGATCTCCATCGTGGGCATGCGCCCACGGACGATGCGTTCCTGGCTGGCGAGGTTGTACTCGCGGATGCCGCCGACCTGCTCCTCCTCCTGCTCGAGCTTCTGGCTCTCGCCGGTGATGCCTTGCAGCAGCGCATCGACTTCGTCTTGCGACAGGATCTGTTGGTTCATGGCTGATCCCCCACGAGCGCCGTCGGCAGGCAGGCAGCGGTGTTGACGAGGGCCGGCATGGTCATTGCACGATGAAGGTGGAGAACAGCACTTGCGTGATGGGGCTTTCGACGGCGGCCTTTTTCTTCTTCTTTTTCTTGGGCGCGCTGGCCGCGTCGTCGGCCTCCTCTTCCTCGAGCTCGATGCCCATGGGGCGCACCGCCTCGCGCATGATGTCGCGGGCGAGCTTCTCCTTGCCCTCGCGGGTCAGCAGCTCGACGGCGGTCTTGTGCGCCAGCACCATCAGCACGTTGCTGCGGATGGCCGGCATGTAGGCCTTGATCTGCTCGGCGAACTTGGGGTCCTCGACCTCCAGCGTGATGCCGATCTGCGCGAAGCGGTCGACGTCCTTGTCGGCCAGGTTCACCGTGAACGGGTCCAGCGGCACGAAGGTGGGCGGGTGGTCGCCCTTGGCTTTCTTGGCCTTGGGCTTGGCGACCGTCTCCTCGACGGCCGTGTCCTCGTCGCCCTCCTCGACGGGCTTCTTCTTCAGCAGCATGAAGGCCGCAGCGCCGCCGACCAGCACGAGCACCAGCACGGCGGCCACGATGATGATCAGCTTCTTGCTGCCGCCGCCCTTGGGCGCGGCCTCTGGGGCAGCCGGCGCAGTCGCCATGAGAACTCCTTGGACCTCGGGCCCGCCGTGGGTAGCGGGCACTTCTGCGGCCGATTATTGACCTCGGACCATCAGGGCAAGCGTGGATAAGGCGGAGTCAGGCGTGGCAATTTCCGCGTCTGTCTCAGGCAAAGGTGTCGAGCAGGCCCACCGTGCGGCGCTGCGCGCCGGGCGCGGCACCGGTCGCGCTGCCGCCCGTGGCACCCACGCGGGTGCCGCGGCGGCCGTCGTCGTGCTCGCCCGGCTCGCGGGCGTGATCGGCGTCACGCGGCGCCTGCTGGAAGACGCCGCCGCCCGACAGCGTCAGGCCCTGGCCCTGGAGCGCTGCGGCCAGGTCGGGCAGGCTCTGTTCCAGCGCCTGGCGCGTCTCGGCCTGCGCCGCATGGAAGGAGACCTGAGCCTGCGAGCCGTCCACGACGATCTGCACCGACACCGGGCCCATGTCGGCCGGGTTGAGCGTCAGCTCGGCCTGCTGCACGCCGTCGACGGCCAGCAGGCTGACGCGCGCGCCCAGTTCAGGTGCGAACGCGGGGCTGTGCAGCGGCGCCTGCAACGGCGGCGAGGCTTCGGGCGCGGCATCGGGCCGCGCGGCGGCCGTGGGCAGGGCCTGCGCCAGCACCGCGGCGAAGTTGGGGAGTGCGGCGTCGGGGGCCGGGGCCTGTGGCGTGGCGGCGGCTGCAGCGGTGTTGGCGGCCGTGGTGCCCTGGGTGACGTCGGCGTCGCGTCCCGAGGCCAGCGGGTCGGCGCGCAGGTCGGCCGGCTTGCCGCGCGGGGTGTCGCCGGCCCGGGCCGCGGTGCCGGGCAGCTCGGCCAGGCGATCGCCATCGGCCTTGGCCGGGCGGTCGGCGCCCAGGTCGCCGTCCTTGCCGGCGGCCCGGCTGCCGCGCGGCGCGCCAGACGCGGCAGATGCGGCGTCAGCGGTCAGCGGCGCAGGGGCGGGCTGGCCCGGGGCCAGGCCGATCAGCTGCGTGAGCTCGTCCAGCCCGTCCTTGTCTGCCGGGGCATCCTCGGGCGTCTCCGTGCTGGCCCCGGCGCGGTCCTTGTCGGCCGCCTTGTCGAGCGCGGCGGGCCTGGCCTCGGCGCCGGCAGGCTTGGCCGGCGCCGGTGTCGCGGCCGGCTTGCGGGTCTGGGGCGGGCGGGCGGCGGCTTGCGCGTGTTCGGGGGTGTCAGCCTCGGCACCGTCGTTGCCGTGCTCGGCAGGCGGGGCGGGCGGGCTGGCT
>CAXDTK010000082.1:0-18312 GCA_963992225.1 uncultured Comamonadaceae bacterium
ATAGGAGTCCGTCTCGTGGGCTCGGAGATGTGTATAAGAGACAGTGCTCGCACAGGCCGCAGGCGCGGCAGGCCGACACCGCGTCGCGCAGCGCCGGCAGGTCAAGGTCGGCGAAGTGGGCCGGCAGCGCGGCAGCGGGCGCCGCGACCACGGGCACGGCGGGCGGCACGGCCACGCGCTGCACCACCGGCGGCGGCGCGGCCACCACGATGGCCTCCGGCTCGGCAGCCACGGCCACGCCCGCCGCGGGCGGCAGCCGGTAGCCCATCTCGGCCAGCATGGCCCGCTGGCGTTCGTCCCAGCCGGTCATGCCGCCGCCTCCGGCAGCGGGCCGGCGGGCACCGCCAGGCTCATCAGCACCGCATCCTCGCGCGGCCCCTGGCGCACCGGGTAGTAGGCGCGCCGCTGCCCCACCTCGGCAAAACCGTAGCGGCCGTAGACCTCGCGGGCGCGGTGGTTGCTGACCCGCACCTCCAGCCACAGCTGCGTCAACGCGCGGCGGCGGCATGCCACCACCAGCCGGTCCAACATCGCGACCGCCAGCCCGCGGCCCTGCCAGGCCGGCGCGACGGCGATGTTCAGCAGGTGCAGTTCGTCCACGCCGGGCATGGCCACCCAGTAGCCCAGCAGCTCGGCGCGCGGGCCGCGCAGCACCTCGGCGAGGTAGCCGGCCGCGAGCGAGTCGACGAAGTTGCCATGCGTCCACGGCACCGGGTAAGCCTGGCGTTCCACCGCCATCACCTCGGTCAGGTCGGGCGCGCGCATCTGCGCCGCCTCGAAGGGCGGCAGGCTGCGCTCCAGCCGCGCGCTCATGCCCGCTGCTCTCGCTCGGCGGTCGTCAGCGCGACCTTGTCGCGCACATAGACCGGCAGCGCCTCGGCGGCGTCGCGCCCCTCGCCGCGCCGCCAGGCGGCCGTGGCGAGTGCGCCCAGCGCCGCGGCACGCGAGCGGGCCCGGGGCCAGGTGCGCGGCAGCGGGCCCAGCGCGGCGGCATATTCGGTCAGGGCCGTGCCGGCGGCGGCGGCCGGCGTGCCCCAGTGCGCGGCCAGCACCTCGGGGCGGTACAGCGCCGGCGCCGCCAGCGGTTGCCAGCCCTCGCCGGCCCAGCGGTAATGGGCGGCGTAGATCTCGCCGATGCGCGCATCCATCGCCACCCAGACGTCATCGCCGGCGCCCTGCGCGCGGGCGTCCTCGGCGACCAGCATCAGGCTGTCGATGGCCAGCACCGGCAGGTCCAGGCCGAAGGCCAGGCCCTGGGCCACCGCACAGGCGGTGCGCAGGCCGGTGAAGGCGCCCGGGCCGGCGCCGAAGGCGATGGCGTCGACGTCCGCCAGCGCCAGGCCGGCCCCGGCCAGCAGCGCCCGCACCTCGGGCAGCATGCGCGCCGACGCCTGGGCGCCGCCCGCCGCCTCGAACACCTTGGTCTGCCCGGGCGTCACGAGGGCCAGGGCCATCGTGTCGGTGGAGCTGTCAAGGGCAAGCAGAACGGGCATCGGGGCAGTTTACCGTCGGGGTGTGCGCCGACGCCCCTGCACCACCCCCTTGTCTAGAGCAGGCCCGGGTTGCGCTGCCACATCGCCCAGGTCAGCACGGACGCGAAGCCGACCCAGCCGAGATAGGGCAGCAGCAGCATGCCGGCCAGCGGCCGCACGCGCCAGAACGCCCCGGTCGTGGCGGCGATCAGCACCAGCAGCAACAGCACCTCGCCGAACGCCAGCGCACCCCGGTGCCAGGCGAAGAACAGCCACGACCACAGCGCGTTGGCGCCCAGCTGCACCAGGTACAGCGCCAGCGGCAGGTCCACCTCCAGCCGGCGCCGCTCCCGCCACACCAGCCAGGCGGCGACGCCCATCAGCAGGTACAGCACCGACCAGACCGGCCCGAACACCGACGCGGGCGGCGCCCAGCCGGGCCTGTCGAGCCGGGCATAGAAGGCCGGCGCATCCATCGAGGCGATGGCGCCCGCCGCCGCGGCGACGAAGGTGATCGCCAGCCAGGCCGCCAGGCCCGGCAGCTGGGACAGCAGGGAACGTCGGGACATGCAGTCACCTTGCTCGGCAGGGTCGGGCCGCCACGATAGCCCGCCCCTGCGCGGCGGCCTGCCGGCCCAGGCCAGCACGCCCGGTAGGAAGCGGCCTACCCGCGCCCGGACGCGCGTCCGACCGGGCCCGGGCCGGCGCCCACCTAGAGTCGGTCCAGCTGGGCATGGCGCCCGGACCCAGCCCGGAGGTGCCATGTCGTTCGTCCTCTACCTCATCGGCCTGGCGGTGCTGCTGGGCGGCGTCGCCTGGGCGCTGCTGACGGCCGGCCTCGCCGCCACCTATGTGGCCATCGTCTGCCTGATCGTGGCCGGCGTGGGCATCATGATGGCCGTCTCGCGCACGCGGGCCAAGGACCCGCCGGCCTGACGCCGCCGCTGCCGGCCCGCCCCGGCGGCCGCCCATGCCGCCCGGCCGGCCGTTCGCCCGGCCGCCCGTCACGGCGCGCCACCCCCGCGGCAGCATGGCGGCCATGACGCTCCGACACACCCTGCGCGAGAACCGCGGCTTCCTGCTCTTCCTGCTGAGCTTCGCGCTGCTGCGCACCGCGGTGGCCGACTGGAACCCCATCCCCTCGGCCTCCATGCGGCCCACGCTGCTGGAAGGCGACGTGGTGCTGGTCAACCGGCTGGCCTACGACCTCAAGCTGCCGCTGACCGACCGGGTGCTGCTGCCGCTGGCCGAGCCGCGGCGCGGCGACGTGGTGACCTTCAGCTCGCCGGTCGACGGAACGCGGTTGATCAAGCGCATCGTTGGCCTGCCGGGCGACCGCATCGCGCTGCAGGGCGACCTGCTGGTCGTCAACGGCGCGCCCGCGCCCCGGGCCGACGTCCACACGGCGGGCGAGACGCTGGCGCCCGGCTGGGTGGTCGACGCGGTGCACGCCACCGAGATGCTGGCGGGCCGCGCGCATGCGGTGCAGTGGCTGCCGTCCGTGCGGGCGCAGCAGGACTTTGCCGCGGTCACGGTGCCTGCGGGCCATTACTTCATGCTGGGCGACAACCGCGACAACAGCCACGACTCGCGCTTCATCGGCACGGTGCCGCGCGAGAAGCTGATCGGCCGCGCCCACCGCGTGCTGGTGGCCGCCGACTGGCGGGGCGAGGACGGCTGGCGCCTGGCGCCGCGGCCGCGGCGGTGGGGCCTGGCCATCGAGTGAGCGGCCCGCGCCATACTGCCGCCATGACAGCACGCATCGGCATCATCGGTACCGGCTGGGTCGGCACCAGCGTCGCGTTCTCCACCCTCGTGGCCGGCCACGCCGGCGAACTCTGGCTGCACGACCTGCGCGGCGACGTGGCCGAGGGCGAGGCGCTGGACCTGGCCGACGGCGCGGCCTTCTACCCGCGCTGCAGCGTGCGCGCCGTGGGCCTGGCCGAGCTGCGCGAGGCCGACATCGTGGTGCTGGCCGCCGGCCGCAACGGCCGCCCGGACGAGAGCCGGCTCGACCTGCTGCGCGACAACGCCCGCATCGCCGCCGGCATGGGCCGGGCGCTGGCCGGCTTCGGCGGCGTCGTCATCGTCGTGACCAACCCGGTGGACGTGCTGACCCGCGTGGTGGCCGCCGCCAGCGGCCTGCCGCCGGAGCGCGTCATCGGCACCGGCACGCTGCTGGACACGGCCCGGCTGCGCGAGCGCCTGGCACGCCGGCTGGGCGTGGCGCCGCAGTCGCTGCATGCCCAGCTGGTGGGCGAGCATGGCGACTCCTCGGTGGCCCTGTGGTCGGGCGCGCGGGTGGGCGGCCTGGCGCTGCGCGACTGGCCCGGCTGGCAGCGCAGCGAGGAGGCCGAGCTGGCCCAGCAGGTGCGCCGCGCGGCCTACGAGGTGATACGGCGCAAGGGCGCCACCAACCATGCCATCGGCCTCGTGACGGCCGAGCTGATCGGCTGCATCCTGCGCGACGAGCGCCGGCTGCTGCCGGTCAGCCGGGTGCAGGCGGGTGCCTGCGGCATCCGCGGCGTGGCGCTGTCGCTGCCGGCGCTGGTGGGCGCGGGCGGGGCGCTGGAGGTGGTCGAGCCAGCCATGGACGCGATCGAGCGCGAGGCGCTGGCGGCCTCCGCCGCGCTGCTGGGGCGGGCCTTCGACGCGCTGGCCGGCTGAGCCGCGTGCTCAGCGGGTGCGGAAGCGCCCGACCAGTTCGTTGAGCCGCTGCGCCTGGGATTTCAGGCTTTCGGCCGCCGCCGCGCCCTCCTCCACCAGCGCGGCGTTCTGCTGCATGGACTGGTCCAGCCGGTCCACCGAATCGGCGATCTCGCGCAGCCCGGCGCTCTGGGTGCGGGCCAGCTCGGTGGCGTCCTTGATCAGGTGGGCCACACGCTCCACGTTGGCCACCACGTCCTGCATCTGCGTGCCCGCGTCGTTGACCAGCTTGGAGCCGGCATCCACCTGCTCAACGCTGGCGCCGATCAGCGTCTTGATCTCCTTGGCCGCACCGGCCGAGCGCTGGGCCAGGTTGCGCACCTCGGCGGCCACCACCGCGAAGCCGCGGCCCTGCTCGCCGGCCCGGGCCGCTTCCACCGCGGCGTTCAGCGCCAGGATGTTGGTCTGGAAGGCGATGCCGTCGATGACGCCGATGATGTCGGCGATCTTGCGGCTGCTCTGGCTGACGCCGTTCATCGCGTCCACCGCATTCAGCACGACGGCGCCGCTGCGACGGGCCTGCTCGGAGGTCGTCTGCGCCAGCGCGCTGGCCTCCCCCATCGCCTCGCTGCTGTGGCGCGCCGCCTCGGTCATCTGGCGCATGGAACTGGCCGCCTGCTGCAGGTCGGCGCTGCCCTGCTCGGTGCGCTGCGACAGGTCCAGGTTGCCGGCCGCGATCTCGGTGGCGGCGGTGTTGACCTGCTCGGCACCGTCGCGCAGCGTGCCCATCATGCTGCGCAGCGTGGCCTGCAGCTTCACCAGCACCGACATGCCGGCCCGCGCGCTGGCGTTGCCGCGCAGCTGGATGTCCTCGCGCAGGTCGCCGTCGCTCATGCGCGAGGCGCCGCCCATCAGGTCGCGCAGGAAGTCGCCGGTGCTCCTGGCGCCGTCGATGTAGATGAAGGCGATCAGTCCGCCCAGCAGCAGGCTGCCGCCGATCAGCCAGCCGGTGGGCATGCCCAGCAGCACGCCCAGGATCACGTGCAGCTGCAGCGCGACCGTCAGGCTCAGGTACAGCGCCACGCGCTGCGCGATGGACAGGTTGGCAAACATCGGCGTCGTCTCCTGGTGCGCCCGTGGGCGGGCAGCCGGCCAATGTAGTGCCCGGTCGCGGCCCCGTCGCGTGCGCCTTTCACGACATGGCCGGCCCCGCCCCGCCCGGCGCAGCCTCAGGCCAGCGCGCGCCCGATCAGGATCTTCTGCACCTCGCTCGTACCCTCGTAGATCTGGCACACCCGCACGTCGCGGTAGATGCGCTCGACCGGAAAGTCGCTGAGGTAGCCATAGCCGCCGTGGATCTGGATGGCCTCGGAGCAGACCTTCTCGGCCATCTCGCTGGCGAACAGCTTGGCCATGGCCGCCTCCTTCAGGCAGGGCCGGCCGGCGTCCTTCAGGCTGGCGGCATGCCAGATCAGCTGGCGCGCAGCCTCGATCTGCGTGGCCATGTCGGCCAGTTTGAACTGCACCGCCTGGTGGTTGAAGATGGGCTGGCCGAAGCTGACGCGGTCGTGGCTGTAGCGCAGCGCCGCCTCGAAGGCCGCGCGCGCCATGCCCACGCTCTGCGACGCGATGCCGATGCGCCCGCCCTCCAGGCCCGACAGCGCGATCTTCAGGCCCTGGCCCTCGTCGCCCAGCCGGTTGGCGGCCGGCACGCGGCAGTGCTCGAACAGGATCTGCGCCGTGTCGCTGCTGTGCTGGCCCATCTTCTCCTCGACGCGCGCGACCTGGTAGCCGGGCGTGTCGGTGGGCACGAGGAAGGCGCTGATGCCCTTCTTGCCGGCGGCCTTGTCGGTGACGGCCATGACGATGGCCACGTCGCCCTGCTGGCCGCTGGTGATGAACTGCTTGACGCCGTTGAGCACGTAGTGGTCGCCGTCACCATCATTGACACGTTGGGCCGTCGTGCGCAGGCCGCCGGCCTCCGAGCCGACATGCGGCTCGGTCAGGCAGAACGCGCCCAGCATGTCGCCGCGCGCCAGCGGCTTCAGGAAGCGCTGCTTCTGGTCGTCGTTGCCGAACGCCATCAGGATGGAGCAGACCGGGCAGTTGTTGACGCTGACCACGGTGCTGGTGCCGCCGTCGCCCGCGGCGATCTCTTCCAGGATGACGGCCAGGGCCAGGTAGTCCAGCCCCGCGCCGTCCCATTCGGTGGGCACGGCCACGCCATAGCAGCCCAGGGCCGCCAGGCCCTTGAGCTGTTCGGCCGGGAAATGGTGTTGCTTGTCCCACGCGGCGGCATGGGGGGCGATCTCGGCCTGCACGAAGGCGCGGATGGCGTCCTGTACGGCGAGGTGGTCTTCGGAAAGCAGCATGGTGAGCTTGACCTGGGGTTTCGGGATGCCGCCATTGTCCCGAAAGCGGACCCGCTCCGGCCTGCCCCGCCGGCTGGGCCAAGGCAGACGCCCGGCCGCGGGAGGTCAGGCCTCGGAGTCCTTCACCAGCAGCGTACCGCGGCCGATGACGCAGGGGTGGGCGTGGCGCACCATGGCGCGGCCATCGGCATGGGCCAGCCAGCCGCCCAGCGTCGGGTTCCATTCGACGCTGGCGACGCGCCAGGTCAGCACCAGGTCCTGCTCGGCGAACACCGGCGCCTTGAAGGCGAAGTTGAAGTTCAGGCACAGCAGCTCGCGCTGCAGGCCGTCGTCGCTGCGCGAGAAATGGCTGGCCACCAGGCCCATCATCTGCGCCGTGGTCTGCTGGCCGCTGGCGATGATCTCGCCGTGGCGGGCGCGCTGCGCGGCCTGCACGTCGTGGTGCAGCGGGTTGGTGTCGCCGGTCAGGCGCGCGAAGGTGGCGATGTCCTCGCGGCTGAAACGGATGAGGCGTTCGCAGGTTTCACCGACGCGGACCAGCGCGGTCGGGGGGGCTTCGGCGATGAGGGTGTCCATGGGTCGGTCCTGGTGTCCCACGACCGGGTCGTGGGAGATGCGCTCCCCGCTCGCAGGCGGGGCACGCTGGACCGCTACGTTAGCGCAGCCACCGGGCCGTGCGTGTCACCAATTCAGGCGCCTTCCGTCGTAGTTGAAGAAGCTGCCCGTGTCTATTTGTTTCACACTTGCCAGCACCGTGCGCATGCCGGCGATGCTGGTGGCCGGGTCGATGTCGGCACCCGCGCCGCCCATGTCGGTGCGCACCCAGCCCGGGTGGAAGCTGATGACGGTGGCCTTGCCGGCCAGCGCCAGCGAGGCGTCCTTCATGACCGAGTTGAGCGCCGCCTTGGAAGCGCGGTAGAGCGAGCCGCTGCTGCTGCTGCGGCCCGCGATGGCCCCCATGGTGGACGAGATCAGCGCCAGCCGCGCGCCGGGCGCCAGCGCCTCGGCCACCTGCGGCAGCAGCCGCATGGGGCCCAGCACGTTGGTGCGCATGACGGCGTCGAAATCGTCCTGCGTGGGCGCCTCCAGCGCCGCCGCCCGCGGCCCGAACACGCCGGCGTTGATGACCACCACGTCGAAGGCCTCGCCGTCGATCTGCCAGGCCAGGCCCGACACGCTGGCGGCGTCCAGCACGTCCAGCTTCAGCGGCCGGGCGCCCAGCGCCGTGAGCGCCGCCAGCGCCGGCTCGCTGCGCGCGGTGGCCACGACGCGGGCGCCGGCCGCGCGGTACTGGCGCACGAATTCGAGACCCAGGCCGCGCGAGGCGCCGATGATGAGGACGTTCATGGCTTGGTGAGGGCGAGCTTGGCCGCCAGCAGGGTGAAGAGGCCGGCGCCGCCGAGGTTCAGGCCGCGCGCCACCCAGGGCCGCGGCCGGGCACGCCGCAGCGGTGCGACGACGGCCACCAGCGCCAGCATGAACAGCAGGCCCTGCACGATGAACCAGGCGCCGAGGAAGAGGAAGGCCAGCGTCTTGTCGGGCGCCGCGGCGTCGATGAACTGCGGCAGCAGCGCGAGGAAGAACAGCGCCACCTTGGGGTTGAGCGCGTTCGTGAAGAAGCCCTGGCGCGCGGTGCGCCACAGCGAGGCCGGCGCCGCCACCTCGGCCGCGGCGGCAGCCGGCCGCAGGCCCGCGCGCGCCATGCCCCAGGCCACGACCAGCAGATAGGCCGCACCCGCCAGCTTGACGGCCGTGAAGGCCTCGGCCGAGGTAGCCAGCAGCGCCGCCAGCCCGAAGGCCGCGGCCGCCGCGTGCAGCACGCAGCCGGCCATGATGCCCAGCGCCGCCGCGACGCCCTGACGCCAGCCGCCGCGCAAGGTGCTGGCCACGGTGTAGGCCAGGTCCACGCCGGGCGTGGCGTTCAGCACCAGCACGGTGGCGGCGAACAGGGCCAGGTCGTGCGTGCCGAACATGTCCGCCTCACCTGCCGACGTTGACCAGCGGCTGGGCGCCGCCGCCCAGCAGCACGGTGTTGCCGGCCTTGCCGGCGATGGCCAGCGCCGCGTCGCGCTGCAGTTCGGCCAGCTTGATCTCCTTGAGCGCCGGCGTCAGCGAGGCGCTGATGATCTGGTTGGCGCGCGCCTGGCCCTCGGCCTCCACGACCAGGCGCTCGGCCTCGGCCTTGGCCAGCTCCACCTCCTTGCGCTTGCGCTCGATGGCCTGGTCGGTCTCGGCACGCTGGCGGATGGCGGCTTCGATGGCCGGGTCGGTCAGCAGGTTGCGCACGTTGACGGCGGTGACGACGAAGGCGCCCTTGTCGTTGGCGTCCAGTTCCTGCTGCAGCCCGGCACGCACGCGCTCGGACAGATCGGCGCGCTTGGTGTGCATGGTGGTGGCCTCCATCTCGGCCACCGCCTTGTAGACCGCCTCGCGCGCCTCGCGCGACACGCGGCTGTAGGCGATGACCAGATCCTTGGTGCCGTTCTGCACGACGTCGCCATGGCGCACCACGTCGCCCTGGTATTTGGTGAACAGGCCCGGGATGGCGGTCGGCATGACCTTGAAATAGACGTCGATGTCCACGTCCTTCATGGTCAGGTTGTCGCGGCTCTTGGGCGTCATGTCGTTGAGCTGGAAGCCGATCTCCTTGGCGGTGAACTCGTCCACCGTCTTGAACACCGTCAGGTAGATGCCGGGCGGCAGCGCCTCGGCGCTGACCTTGCCGAGCGTGCGTTCCACGCCGATGTTGCCGGTGTCGATCTGGGTGCAGCCGGCCAGCAGCGCGGTCAGGGCCCACAGCAGGGGTTTCAGGCTCATAGCAGTTTCAGGGCTTGGGAGTGATAGGCGATGACCAGCGCGGCCAGCAGCAGCGCCCCGATGGCGGCCAGGCGCATGCCGTGGCGAGCCCAGCGGTGCAGGCGCGCGCGGCCGCCCAGTTGCCACAGGCCGTAGGCCAGCAACGCGGCCAGCAGGAGGAGGATGAAATGACGCACGGGCCGGAGTGTCTACCGAACGGCCCCCTGCGGCGGCGGCGCCGGCGTCACTGATTCACGGGGATCGACCGCCAGGCCGGCACCGCGGGCCGCGGCGCCGGCCGTGAAGGTCAGAGCATCTCGACGGCCATCGCGGTGGCCTCGCCGCCGCCGATGCACAGCGCGGCCATGCCCTTCTTGAGGCCGCGGGCCTTCAGCGCGCCCAGCAGCGTGACGACGATGCGCGCGCCGCTGGCGCCGATCGGGTGGCCCAGCGCCACGGCGCCGCCGTTCACGTTGACGATCTCGTGCGCCAGCTTGAACTCGGCCATCGCGGCCATGGTCACGGCGGCGAAGGCCTCGTTGACTTCCCACAGGTCCACGTCGGACGCCTGCCAGCCGGCCTTGGCCAGCGCCTTCTGGATGGCACCGACCGGCGCGGTGGTGAACCAGTCAGGCGCCTGCGCGTGCACCGCATGGCTGACGATGCGCGCCACCGGCGTGAGGCCGCGCGCCTGCGCGGTGCTCTCGCGCATCAGCACCAGCGCGGCGGCGCCGTCGGAGATGCTGGACGAGGTGGCGGCGGTGATGGCGCCGTCCTTCTTGAACGCGGGCTTGAGCGTGGGGATCTTGTCCAGCTTGGCCTTGAAGGGCTGCTCGTCGAACTTGATGACCGTGTCGCCCTTGGGCGAGCTGAGGGTCACCGGCGCCATCTCCCAGTCGAACGCGCCGCTCTCGTTGGCGGCCTTGGCTCGCTGGGTGGAGGCAATGGCGTACTGGTCCATCGCCTCGCGGCTGAAGCTGTACTTGCTGACGCATTGCTCGGCGAACACGCCCATGGCCTTGCCGCGCTCGTAGGCGTCCTCCAGGCCGTCCAGCGCCATGTGGTCGTAGACGGCGCTGGCGCCGTACTTGATGCCCTTGCGCGCGAACATCAGGTGAGGGGCGTTGGTCATGCTCTCCATGCCGCCGGCCACCATGACCTCGGCCGAGCCGGCCGCCAGCATGTCGTGGGCGAACATCATGGTGCGCATGCCCGAGCCGCACATCTTGCTGAGCGTGACGGCACCGGCCGAGTCCGGCAGGCCGGCGCGGCGCAGCGCCTGGCGGGCGGGCGCCTGGCCCTGGCCGGCCATCAGGCAGTTGCCCATCAGCACCTCGTCGACGGCGTCGCCGGGCACGCCGGCGCGTTCGACGGCCGCCTTGATGGCGACGGCGCCCAGCTCCCAGCCGGCCAGGCTGGAGAAATCACCCAGCAGGCCGCCGATGGGCGTGCGGGCCGCGGAAACGATGACGATGGGATCGGACATGGAACTCTCCTGCAACGAAGTGGGATGCCGCCATTCTCCGACTTTTGGTTGACGTTTACGTCAATCGCGCCACAACCGGTAGGCCCAGAAGGCCTCGTCGGTGGCGATGCGCCGGCGCAGCTCCTCGGGGCTGAAGCCGGTCAGGCGGCGGGTCTCGCGGCACAGGTGGCTCTGGTCCGCATAGTCGGCGCCGGCGGCGATGTCGGCCCAGTTGAAGCCGGGCCGGCCCTCGGCGGCGGCCACCGCGTAGAACGCCTGCTCGGCGCGCGACACCGCGCGCAGCTCGCGCATCGGCAGGCCGGCCCAGGCCTTGATGCGGCGCTCCAGCTGGCGCAGGCTGCGGCCGGCGGCGCTGGTGGCGGCGCGCACCGCCAGCGCCTCGCTCCAGTCGGCATAGCGGTGGCCCGGCCGCTGCGCGCCCAGCGCCTGCCAGCGCGGCTGCAGGAAGTCCTGCAGGCAGCGCAGCCGCGCGGCGTCGTCGGGCGCGGCGGACATCGCCGCGGCCCAGTCGCACCAGTCCGGCGGCAGCAGCTCGCGCGCATCGACGATGCGATTGACATGGCGGTCCAGCGCGATGCCGGTCAGTGCGGTGAAGGCGTCCGGCAGCAGCAGCAGCTTGAAGGCCCGGACCTCGCCCGGGTTGACGGTGTGCGTCGGCAGCGTGAACGGGCCGCCCACCATCGCCGGCGCATGGCGACGGTCGGGCGGCGGCACCGAGAAGCCCGGCGTGGCCAGCCACTCGCTGCTGCCCTCGGCCACCCAGAACAGCGTGACCAGCGGCGTGGCGGGAAAGAAGTTCTCGCGCTGCGCGGCGTCCAGCCCGCGGCCGCGGGTGTCGCGCAGCATGACGGCGCGCACGCAGCCGGCCAGGGCCAGCGGCGGCAGCCAGAGGCGGGTGGGATCGTCCATCGCGGCCAGTGTCGCATTCGTTCAAGACCCGGCCCGCGGCGCCGCGCACCATGCGGGCCATGACGAATCTGACCTGGAACGACCTGCCGGCCCACCCCACCCGCTGGTGGGGCCTGCCGGCCCTGGCCGCGATGCGGCGCGACTACCTCGGCATGATCGCCGCGCAGCGCCCGCTGGGCGACCTGGTGCGGCTGCAGATCCTGGGCGAGCGCACGGTGGACCTGTTCCACCCCGAGCAGGTGCGCGAGCTGATGGTGGACCACGCCGACGCGCTGGTGCGGTGGCAGCGCGGGCCCGAGGTGTTCGCCGAGCTGATGGGCCAGTCGGTGCTGGTGACCGAGGGCGCGACCTGGCAGCGCCAGCGCCGCATGCTGATGCCGGCCTTCACGCCCAAGCGCGTGGCCGGCTATGCCGCGCTGATGACCGAGGCCGCGACGGCGGGCCTGGCCGGCGTGCGCGAGGGCGAGGTGGCGATGGACAGCCTGCTCAGCCACATGACGATGGACGTGATCTCGCGCACGCTGTTCAGCCGGCCCATCGGCGGCGACACCGCGGCGGCGGCCGAGGCCGTGCAGGTGCTCAGCGAGACGGCGCTGGCCGAGATGTTCTGGCCGTTCACGCTGCCGGACTGGCTGCCGCTGCCCGGCAAGGCCGCCAAGCGCCGCGCCAGCCGGCTCATCCACGGCCTGCTGGCGCAGCACATCGACGCCCGCCGGGCCAGCGGCGACGGCGGCGGCGCGACCGACCTGCTGGGCATGCTGCTGGCGCTGCGCGACGAGGGCCCCGGCGACGCCGCCGGCGCGGCGCTGTCGCCGCAGGAGGTCTACGACCAGTGCATGGTCAGCTTCCAGGCCGGCCACGAGACCAGTGCCACGGCGCTGCTGTGGTGGAGCTGGCTGCTGGCGGCGCATCCGCAGGTGCAGGCGCGCGCCCGCGCCGAGGTGGACGCGGTGCTGGCCGGGCGCACGCCGGGCGCCGACGACCTGGCCGCACTGCCGCTGCTGGGCGCGACGCTGAAGGAGGCGATGCGGCTGTACCCGCCGGTGGCCGCCGTCCTGACGCGCCGGCTGACGCGCGCGGTCCGCGTGGGCGGCGTGACGCTGCCGGCCCGCACGCTGGTGCGCGTGACGCCCTGGGTGCTGCACCGCGACCCGCGCTGGTGGCCCGAGGCCGAGGCCTTCCGGCCCGGGCGCTTCCTGCCTTCGCCGGACGGCCAGGCGCCCGACATCCCGCGCGGCGCCTACATCCCGTTCGGCCTGGGCCCGCGCGTGTGCCTGGGCCAGCATTTCGCGGTGCTGGAGATGACGCTGATCGCGGCGCTGCTGCTGCAGCGCTTCGAGCTGGCGCCGGCCGACACGGCGGTGCCCAGGCCGCGCATGGCCGTCACGCTGCGGCCCGAGAGCGGCCTGCGGCTGCGGCTCACCCGGAGGCCCGCATGAACGCCTGCCTCGTCGCGGCGGCGGTGGTCGTCGCGCTGACCGGCCTGGTCCACTCGGTGGGCGGCGAATGGATGATCTTCCGCATGCTGCGCCGTCAGGGCCTCGTGCCCGACGGCGGCGCGCCGGTGCTGCGCGGCTTCCAGACGCGCATCCTGTGGGCCAGCTGGCATCTGGTAACCGTGCTGGCCTGGGCGCTGGCGGCGCTGCTGCTGTGGCTGGCGCAGCCGCAGGCCCGCGCCGCGTCGGGTGGCGTCATCGAGCAGGGCGCGGCACTGGCGCTGGCGGTTGGCGGCGCGCTGGTGCTGTGGAGCAACCGCGGCCGCCACCTCGGCTGGGTGGCGCTGTGGGTCGCGGCGGCGCTGGTGCTGACTGCACAATTCACCGGCACTTGAACCGACCCAATGAAGACCGACCGACTCCTGATGACCGCCGGTGGCCTGGCCACCTTCACCGCCCTGGTCCACATCCTGGCCGGCACGCCCGAGATCCAGGGGCCGCTGCTGGACGCGCCGCTGCCGGCGCCGCTCGGCTGGCTGCTGCTGGCCTGCTGGCACCTGGTCAGCGTCGCGCTGGCCGTGTCCGGCCTGGCGCTGCTGTGGTGCGCGCGGCCGGCCCAGCGCAGCCGCGCGGGCGTGCTGCCGGCCGTCGTGGGGCTGATGTGGCTGGGCTTCGGCGCGGTGTTCGTCGCGGTGGCGCTGGCATGGCGCGGACCGGCGGGGCTGGCGCTGCTGCCGCAATGGACGCTGCTGCTGCCGGTGGGCGTGCTGGCCCTGCTGTCGGCCCGCGCGCGGGCCTAGCGGTAGAAGGCCTCGACCTGGCCCTTGAGCTTGATGCACAACGGCCGGCCCTTGCGGTCCAGCGTCTTGCCGGCGGGCACCTTGATCCAGCCCTCGCTGATGCAGTATTCCTCCACGTCCTGACGCTCCTTGCCGTTGAAGCGGATGCCGATGTCGTGCTCGAACACGGCGGCGACATGGTGGGGGCTGCGCGGGTCGACGCTGAGGTGGTCGGGCAGTTCGGGGCGGTTGGCGGAGGCTTCGGACATGGTGAAAGGTGCGCGTTGAGCGAAGCCGGCATTGTCGCGCGCCAAGCTGGGGATACCGCCCGGCGCCCCGCCGGCCCAGCATGGCGGCATGACGGCCGAAGCCAGTGAGATCACCCAGCTGCTGAGCGCCCTGCACGGCGGCGACGGCGGCGCGCGCGACCGCCTCTACACGCTGCTCTATCCCGAGCTGAAGCGGCTGGCGCGGAGTCATCTCGCGGGCCATGCACCGATGACGCTGGAGCCGGCGGCACTGATCCACGAGGTGTGGCTGAAGAGCGCCGGCCCCGTGCCGCGCGAGGCGGCGCTGCACCGCGGCCAGTTCTTCGCGCATGCCAGCCGGGTCATGCGCAGCGTCATCGTGGATCATGCGCGCGAGCGCCTGGCCGACAAGCGCGGCGGCGGCGCGCAGGTGACGCTGTCGACCACCGCGCTGGACCAGCTCGGCAGCCCCGACGTGCTGCGGCTGGACGACGTGCTGCAGACGCTGGAACGCGCCGACGGCCGCGCGCACCAGGTGGTGCAGATGCGCTTCTTCGGCGGGCTGGAGCTGGAGGAGATCGCCGCGGCGCTGGGCGTGTCGGTGCCCACCGTCAAGCGCGACTGGCGCAAGGCGCGGGCCTTCCTGTTCGAGGCGCTGACATGAGGCACCTCGTCCGGTTCCGCCGCGCTGCACGCGGGCGCGCCCAGCCGGTCCCCCGCGGGGACGCCGATGCGCGTGGCAACGAGCCCCGCGCACATCGCCAGACGGGCCGGCTTGGGAGCGGCCCGGCGCTCGGCCCGCAGCGAATCGGACCGACGCCATGACCCCCACCGACCCCGCCGGCGCGCTGGTCGACTTCGACGACTGGCAGGACGCGGACGCGCCCGGGCGCGAAGCCTTGCTGGCGCGGCTGACGCCGGCGCAACGGGCGCGGCTGCAGGCGCTCATTGCCGCCGACCATGCGGCCGAGGCGCATGGCTTCCTCGCCGCGCCGGCCCGCCTGCCGGTGGCGCCTGAGCTGGCCGGCCAGGTGCTGGGCGCGTGGACGCTGGTGGCGCCGCTGGGCAGCGGCGGCATGGGCGAGGTCTGGCGGGCGCGCCGCAGCGACGGCGCCCACCAGGGCGAGGCGGCCATCAAGCTGCTGCACAGCCCCTGGCGCGGCGCGGCGCAGCAGGCCCGCTTCCGCCGCGAGGGCGAGCTGCTGGCGCGGCTGACCCACCCGCACATCGCCCAGCTGCTGGACATCGGCGAGGCGCTGATCGGCGGCACCCGCACGCGCTATCTGGTGCTGGAGCTGGTGGAGGGCGAACGCATCGACGCCTGGTGCGAGGCGCGCCGGCTGGACCTGCCGGCGCGGCTGCAGCTGTTCCTGCAGGTCTGCGACGCGGTGGCCCATGCCCATGCCCGGCTGGTGGTGCACCGCGACCTCAAGCCGGGCAACATCCTCGTCTCCGCCGCGGGCCAGGTGAAGCTGCTGGACTTCGGCGTGGCCAAGCTGCTGGCCGACGACACCGGCAGCGCCGAGCTGACCGCCCAGGGCCCCGCGGGCCTGACGCCGGACTACGCCGCGCCCGAGCAGCTGCGCGGCGAGCCGGTCAGCACGGCCACCGATGTGTTCGCGCTGGGTCGCCTGCTGTGCCTGCTGCTGACCGGCCGGCGCGAGCCGGGGCCGGCGCTGCGCGGCGAGCTGGCGCTGGTCGTGGCCCAGGCGCTGAAGGACAGGCCCGAGGCGCGCTATGCCGGCGCCAGCGCGCTGGCCGACGACGTGCGCCGCCACCTGGCGCACCAGCCCATCCGCGCCCGGCCCGACTCGCTGGCCTACCGCGGCGCCAAGTTCGCGCGGCGCTACCGGCTGCAGCTGGCGGCGCTGGGCCTGGTGCTGGCCAGCCTGCTGGCCGGCGTGGCCGCGACCGGCTGGCAATGGCGCCAGGCCGCGCTGGAGGCCGAGCGCACCAGGCGCGTGCAGAGCGTGCTGACCGAGCTGCTGGCCGGCCTCAGCCCCGATGCCTCCGGCAGCGCCACCGTGCCCATGATCGAGCTGCTGCGCCGCAGCTGGGCCGAGGCCCGGCAGCGGCTGGCCGGCGACCCGGCGCTGCTGGCCGACGTGGCGCGGCCGCTGGGCCTGCTGCTGGTGCAGAACGGTGACCTCGAGCAGGCCCGCGAGGCGCTGCAGACCAGCCACAGCCAGGCGCTGCGCGCCGGCCGCACCCACACGCCCGAGCAGCGCGAGGTGGCCTTCGAGCTGGCCACCGTGCTGCAGCGGCAGGGCCAGACGCCGCAGGCCGACGCGCTGCTGCGCGGGCTGGCCGCGTCGGGCAGCGACGACATCGAGCTGTTCGCGCGCGCAAGCCTGGGCGAGCTGGCGCTGGAAGCAGGCCAGCTGGCCGAAGCGCGCACGCAACTCACCCAGACCGCCGAGAAGGCGCTGGCACGCCATTCCGCCCAGCACCGCGCCTACGTCAAGGCCGCCGACCTGCTGGCCGCCGTGGCGCGTGCCGAGGGCAAATGGGACGAGGCGCGGCGCTGGTTCGCCGCCGTGGCCGCGGCGACCGCCTCGGACCGCCCGGTCGACGCCGCGCTGGCCCGGCTGTCGGCGGCCACGCTGGAGGTGGAGCTGGGCCGCTACGCGCAGGCCCAGCCGCTGCTGCGGCAGGCCGTCGCCGAGCTGGAGCGCGTGCTGGGCGCCGGCCACACGCAGACCTTGTACGCACGGGCCTGGTGGGCGTCGGCGCTGTTCCACCAGGGCGAGCCCGACGCGGCGCTGGCCCAGGCGCGGCGTGCGCTGGACGATGCCCGCGCCGCGGCCGACCCCGACACGCGCCCGCTGCTGGGCATGGTGCTGGCCCGGCTGGAGCTGCGCTCGGGCCAGGCGGCGCCGGCCGAGGCGCGGCTGCGCGCCGCCTGGGCCCATTTCTCGGCGGTCCAGGCGGCCGGCTCGGCCTGGCGCGCGCGGCTGCTGCTGGGCGAGCTGGAGCTGCGGCGCAGCCGCCCCCAGCAGGCCGTCGCCTGGCTGGAGCCGGTCGAGGCCGGCCGCGCCGCGGACCCGGCGGACCGCTGGCAGGGGCTGGCGCTGCTGGGCATCGCCCGGCTGGAGCTGGGCCTGCCGGAGCCGGCGCTGCAGACGCTGCGCGAGGCCGAGACGGCGGCCGACCTGGGCCTGCCGCCGGGCCACCCGGACCGGCCACGCGCGCAGGCGCTGGCAGCGCTGGCCGCCTGGGCCGTCGAGCCCGCCGGCCAGCTGCGCGCGCAGACCGCGCTGGCGCGCTATGCCCAGGCGCTGGACACTCGGACCGATGCGGCCCGGGTGCGGGCCGAACTGCTGTCGCTGTCCTCCGGCCCACGCCCGCCCCGGGCGGCCCTCCTCGCGCTGCTGCGCTACTGAAAGGACTTCCATGCGCTGCCTCATCACCCTTCCCGCCGCCCTCAGCCTAACCCTGAGCCTGCTCGGCACGGCAGCCCGCGCCGCCGACCCCGCGCCGCAGGCGGCCGGCACGGCGGCGGTCAAAAAGGCCCAGCCCGCCGCGGCGGCCAGCGCCACGGCGGCCACCGTGACGCCCGGCACCGCGCCGAATGCCGGCGGCTCGGGCGGTGGCGTCGGCAGCAACAAGGGCACCAGCGGCCAGCAGATCGGGCCGAAGAAGCCCAAGTGCCCCGACCCGACGGCGGCGTGCCCGGCCGAGAAGGTGGTCGGCAAGTAGGCCGGCGCGGCAGGCGCGGGCACCGGCCGCCGCGGCCGCGTCAGCCCTTCGTCACCACGAAGGTGAGGTCGTACTTGCCGCCATCGCCGACGATGGTCAGCGTCTTGGTCTTGGGGCCGGCGGCCACGTCCAGCAGGCTGGCGCTGAGCACCAGCTCCTTGGTGGCGCCCACGCGGTCGTCGAAGTTGGGGAAGCCGGTCGGGATGCCCAGCGCGCCATGCAGGTCGGCCTTCAGCTTGGCGACGCGCTGCTCGCGCGTCATGCCGGCGGAGGCCGCCAGCGCGCCCACGACCGCGGCCTTGGCCAGCTCGCGCGCGGTGCCGGGCTTGCCGTCGTCATGCTCCATCATGGACACGAGGAGGATGGCGTTGGCCGGGTTGGCGATGGCCTTGGCCACGCCCGACGGCCCCCAGGCGTTGCGGCGCCAGATGATGAACGGCAGGTCGTTGGGGTCGACGCCGGGCGGGAT
>CAXDTK010000083.1:0-18183 GCA_963992225.1 uncultured Comamonadaceae bacterium
CGACAACACCCTGCCGCGCTGCGGTTCCCGGCGCGGCAGGTTGTTGTCGCTGCGCCAGCCCAGGCCCGGCTCCCGCTCGCGCACGCGCTGGCGGGGCAGCTCGGCCTCCGGCGCGCGCACGGGGGCGGCCGGCAGCACGGCCGCCAGGTCGCTGCGGCCCGGCGCGGTGGGCAGCGGGCGGGTCCAGCCCGGCTCGGGCCGGCGGTCGGGGCCGCGCACCGGCAGCGGCTGGATGGCCGCGCCCGGCGCGGGCAGCGTGCTGACGGCGGCCGGCACGTCGCGGTAGCGGTGCGGGCGCTGCACGGTGACGGGGTCACGCAGGTCGCGCGGATCGTTGATGCGGTGGATGTAGCGCGGGCTGTGGTGGTAGGCCGGCCGGTAGACCTCGCGCGGCGCCAGCGGGTACCAGCCGTAGCGCGGCGGCGGCGGCCGGCTGCCGATGCTGATGCCCACGCTCACCGAGCCGCTGCCCACCCAGCCCACCAGCGCCGGCGCATAGACCGGGCGGTGCACATAGGGCCCCGGCGCCCAGCACCAGCGGCCGCCCCAGCTGACCCAGCGGCCGTAGTGGAAGGGCGCGAAGCCCCAGGGCGCGTCGTCCACCCAGGTCCAGCCCCAGTGGCGCGACCAGGCCCAGCGGCCGTAGCGGTAGGGCGCCCAGTCGGCCACCACCAGCGTGGTCGGGATCCACACCGCACCGTACTCCGGCGCGGTCTCCCAGCGGCCATGACGGTCCAGGTCCTCGGCGCCGGTCATCTCGGGCGACACGTAACGCGCCAGCGGCCGGTCGCCCGCCTCGCGGCTTTCGGCCAGCACCCAGTCGCCGAAGCCGTCGCTGAACAGCTGCGAGCGCTCGGCGCGCGGGCCGTCGGGCCACCACAGCTCCACCTGCTCGCCGCTGCCCAGGTGCACCGGCGAGGCGCCGCGGGCCCAGTCGAAGCGCAGCCGGCCCTGCCAGACGTAGATCTTGCTGCCGCGGTCCAGCTGCTCCACGCGGTACAGGCCCTCGCGCTCGGGCTGGGCCATGCCCTCGCGGGTGCGCAGCCGCGTCTCGGCGGCGTTCTCGGGCGAACGCAGCCGCAGCGCGACATCGCCGCGGTCGACCTGCAGCAGGGTCTGGCCCTCGTCGAGCTGGCTCAGCTCCAGGTCGGTGCGCTCGTCCAGCCAGATGGACGTGGAACCGGCGCGCAGCGACACGCGCGAGCGGTCGTCGGTGCGCACGCGGTCGCCCTCGCCCACGGTCTGGTTGCGGCTCAGCCGCGTCCATTCGCGCTGGTCATGGTCGAACAGCCAGGCATCGCCGACGACGTCGACAACCCGCGCCGCGCGCGCCGGCGGGTCGCGGTCGGCGTCCTGCGCCTTGGCGCCGGGCACCAGCGCGACCAGCAGCGTGAAGGCCAGGATGCGCCAGCGGCGCCGGGTCAGGACGATCTTGGTGGGGGCGGATGCAGCCATGGGCAGGGCTCCTTTGCGGCCAGCTAACGCGGCACCCGCGGTGGCGGTGGACGGCGCTTACAAACTTTGCATTCGACGGCCGCGTGGCAGCCGGGCCGCTCAATCGTCGTCGGCGTTCGGGTCCAGCTCGGGGAACAGCACCGACGTGTAGCCGAAGCGGGTGAAGTCGGTGACGCGCATCGGGTACAGGATGCCGTCCAGGTGGTCGCACTCATGCTGAACCACCCGGGCGTGGAAGCCGTCGGCGAGGCGGTCGAGGGCCACGCCGTCGGCATCGAAGCCGCGGTAGCGGATGCGCTCGTCGCGCGCCACCACGCCGCGCAGCCCCGGCACCGACAGGCAGCCCTCCCAGCCCTCCACCTTGCCGCCGTCCAGCACCTCGATCTCCGGGTTGATCAGCACGGTGGGCGGCACCGGCGGCGCGTCCGGGTAGCGCAGGTTCTTCTGGTAGCCGAAGATCACCAGCCGCAGGTCCACGCCGATCTGCGGCGCGGCGAGGCCGGCGCCGTTGGCGGCGGCCATGGTCTCGAACATGTCGGCGATCAGGGCTTTCAGCGCCGGCGTGCCGAACTCCGTCACCGGCCGGGCGACGCGCAGCAGGCGGGGGTCGCCCATCTTCAGAATCTCGTGAACGGCCACCGGGGCCTCCTTCGGCTATCGTGACCACCGATTCTAGGAAGTCCCTCTCTCCCCTGCCCTTCATGCTTGATTTCATCGACGACCTCGGCCACGGCATCTACGCCATCGACACCGGCTTCCAGCGCCCGCGCTTCGACGCGGCCTATCTGATGGTCGAGAACGGCCGCGCCGCCTTCATCGACACCGGCACCAACCACGCGGTGCCGCGCCTGCTGGCCGCGCTGAACGCGCTGGGGCTGGCGCCGGATGCGGTGGACTGGGTCATCCCGACCCACGTGCACCTGGACCATGCCGGCGGCGTGGGCCTGCTGATGGAAGCCCTGCCGCGCGCCCGCGCACTGGTGCATCCGCGCGGCCTGCGCCACATGGTGGACCCCAAGGCGCTGTGGCTGGGCGCGCTGGCGGTGTACGGCGAGGCGGAGATGCAGCGCAGCTACGGCAAGCTGGTGCCGGTGCCGGCCGAGCGCGCCGAGGCCAGCCATGACGAACAGGTCATCCACCTGGCCGGCCGGCCACTGCGGCTGATCGACAGCCCCGGCCACGCCAGGCACCACCACGCGATCTGGGACGAGCGCAGCCGCAGCTGGTTCACCGGCGACACCTTCGGGCTGTCCTACCGCGCCTTCGACGTGGAGGGCCGCGCCTGGATCCTGCCCACCAGCACGCCGGTGCAGTTCGAGCCCGAGGCCTTGCACGCCACCGTCGCCCGGCTGCTGGCGGCCGAGCCGGTGGCGATGCAGGTGACGCACTACGGCCGCGTGGGCGGCTCGGTCGCGGAAGTCCGGCGCCTGGCCGCCGTGATGCTGGCCCAGGTGGACGAGATGGCGGCGCTGGCGCAGTCCCTGCGCGATGCGCCGGACCGCCACGAGCGGCTGAAGGACGGCCTGCTGAGCGGCTATCTCGCGCAGCTGCGCGCCCACGGCCACCCGGCGGGCCCCGACGCGGCCGACTGGCTGGCCACGGATGCCGAGCTGAACGCGCAGGGGCTGGCCTGCTGGCTGGACCGCCCGGACCGCCCCAGCCGCACTTGAGCCGGGCGGGCCGCCCCGCCGCGGTGCGGCTTGTCGCCCCGGCGCGCACCGCGCCAGTGCCCGAACCCCGACTGCCCCCGTGAGGCGGCAGGCATGCGTCTTGCGATGAACTGAACGAGGCCACCTGCCCTGCGGCCTCGGTTCTCGACATCGCCAACGGCGGCGACCCAGCGCAACGGCGCGACCTCTTCCGGCCCCGATCACGCAGACCGCTGCGGGCGGGGCCTTCCTGTTTCCGGCGCCAGCCCGGCCCTCACGGCCCGGCCGGCACTGCCGCATCGCTACGACAGACCATGCACATCGTCCTCATCGGCCACGGAATGGTGGGCCAGAAATTCCTCGAAGCGCTTGCCGAAGGCACCGACGCCCGCAACGTGCAGGTGACGGTGCTGTGCGAAGAGCCGCGGCCCGCGTACGACCGCGTCCACCTGTCCGAGTTCTTCGCGGGCAAGTCGGCCGACGAGCTGTCGCTGGTGGCGCCCGGCTTCTTCGAGGCCACCGGCTTCCAGCTGCGCCTGGCCACCAAGGCGGCGGCCATCGAGCGCCGCAACCACGCGGTGACCACGCTCGACGGCGAGGTCATCGCCTATGACAAGCTGGTGCTGGCCACCGGCTCCACGCCCTTCGTGCCGGCCGTGCCCGGCCGCGACCGGCCGCATTGCCATGTCTACCGCACCATCGAGGACCTCGAAGGCATGCAGGCCAGCGGCGCCGTCAGCAAGAGCGGCGTGGTCATCGGCGGCGGCCTGCTGGGGCTGGAATGCGCCAAGGCGCTGCGCGACATGGGGCTGCAGACCCATGTGGTGGAGTTCGCGCCGCGGCTGATGGCGGTGCAGATCGACGAGACCGGCGGCCGCGTGCTGCGCGGCAAGATCGAGGCGCTGGGCGTGCAGGTGCACACCGCACGCAACACGCTGGAGATCACCGACGGCGCGATGGCCCGGCACCGGCTGGTGTTCGCCGACGGCAGCTGGCTGGAGACCGACATGCTGGTGTTCTCGGCCGGCATCCGGCCGCGTGACGAGCTGGCCCGGCAATGCGTACTGGCCATCGGCCCGCGCGGCGGCGTGGTCATCGACGACCACTGCCGCACCAGCGACCGCAACGTCTACGCCATCGGCGAATGCGCCTCGTGGAACGACCAGACCTTCGGCCTGGTGGCGCCCGGCTACGAGATGGCCCGCGTGGCGGCGCGCCACATCGCCGGCGACGCCAGCGCGGCCTTCCCCGGCGCCGACCTCAGCACCAAGCTCAAGCTGATGGGCGTGGACGTGGCCAGCATCGGCGACGCCCATGGCAAGACGCCGCACAGCCGCAGCTACCAGTACGTGGACGAGCGCAAGCAGGTCTACAAGAAGATCGTCGTCAGCGAGGACGGCAGCACCCTGCTGGGCGCGGTGCTGGTGGGCGACGCGGCCGAGTACGGCACGCTGCAGCAGATGCAGCTCAACGGCATCAAGCTGCCGGCCGAGCCCGAGTTCCTCATCCTACCCAGCAGCGACGGCAAGGCCAGGGCCGGCCTGGGCGCCGACGCGCTGCCCGACAGCGCGATGCTGTGCTCCTGCAACAGCGTCAGCAAGGGCCAGATCTGCGCCGCCGTGGGCGACGGCGCGACGACCATCGGCGCGCTGAAGGCCTGCACCAAGGCCGGCGCCACCTGCGGCGGCTGCGTGCCGCTGGTCACGCAGGTCATGAAGGCCGAGATGAGCAGGCGCGGCATGGCCGTCAACGACCACCTGTGCGAGCACTTCCCGCATTCGCGCCAGGCGCTGTACCACCTGGTGCGCGTGGGCGGCATCAAGAGCTTCGGCGAGCTGCTGGGCAAGCACGGCACGGGCCTGGGCTGCGACATCTGCAAGCCGGTGGCGGCCAGCATCCTGGCCTCGTGCTGGAACGAGTTCGTGCTCAAGCCCGAGCTGGCCGCGCTGCAGGACAGCAACGACTACTACCTGGGCAACATCCAGAAGGACGGCAGCTACTCGGTGGTGCCGCGCATGCCGGGCGGCGAGGTCACGCCCGATGGCCTGATCGCCGTGGGCCAGGTGGCCAAGAAGTACGGCCTCTACACCAAGGTCACCGGCGGCCAGCGGGTGGACCTGTTCGGCGCCCGCGTCGAGCAGCTGCCGCTGATCTGGGAGGAGCTGATCAAAGCCGGCTTCGAGAGCGGCCATGCCTACGGCAAGTCGCTGCGCACCGTGAAGAGCTGCGTGGGCAGCACCTGGTGCCGCTACGGCGTGGGCGACTCGGTGGGCCTGGCGGTGGCGCTGGAGCATCGCTACAAGGGCCTGCGCGCGCCGCACAAGATCAAGTTTGGCGTGTCCGGCTGCACGCGCGAATGCGCCGAGGCCCAGGGCAAGGACGTCGGCATCATCGCCACCGAGAAGGGCTGGAACCTCTACGTCTGCGGCAACGGCGGCATGAAGCCACGCCACGCCGAGCTGATCGCCAGCGACCTGACGCAGCCGCAGCTCATCCAGCTCGTCGACCGCTTCCTGATGTTCTACGTGCGCACGGCCGACCGGCTGCAGCGCACCAGCACCTGGCGCGACAACCTGGAGGGCGGGCTGGACTACCTGAAGGACGTGCTGATCGCCGACACGCTGGGCATCGCCGCCGAGTTGGAGGCGCAGATGCAGCAGGTCGTCGACACCTACCAGTGCGAATGGAAGACCGCCGTGACCACGCCCGAGGTGCGCCAGCGCTTCCGCTCCTTCGTCAACAGCGACACGCCGGACGAGCAGATCGTGTTCGTGCAGGAGCGCGGCCAGATCCGCCCGGCGCGGCCCGACGAGCGTGCCGAGGCGCCCGCCGAAGCTCCCGACGAAATCACCGCCTGAGCCCCACGAGCACGCCATGACCTACACCGCCATCTGCCGGGTCGACGAGATCCTGCCCAACACCGGCGTCGCGGCCCGCGTCGACGGCCGCCATGTCGCCGTCTTCCGCGTCGGCACCGACCGCTTCCACGCCATCGACAACATCGACCCGCGCTCCGGCGCCAGCGTGCTGGCCCGCGGCCTGGTCGGCAACCTGGGCGAACGCGTGGTCGTCGCCTCGCCGCTCTACAAGAACCATTTCGACCTGGCCACCGGCGAGTGCCTGGAGGCGCCCGAGCAGTCGGTGCGCGCCCACACGGTGCAGGTGCGGGACGGCCGCGTCTTCATCGCGCTGGCCTGACGGCCCTGCCGCGGCCCGACACGCAAGAACTTCAACGCAAGAGAGACAAAACCATGGCCTACGTCGTCCCGACCGAGTTCGTCACCAAGATGGTGGACGCCGGTGAATCCAAGCTGCTGATGTCCACCCGCGACACGCTGATCCGCGCCTACATGGCCGGTGCCATCCTGTCGCTGGCCGCGGCCTTCGCCGTCACGGTGACGGTCAACACCGGCAACCCGCTGGTCGGCGCGATGCTGTTCCCGGTCGGCTTCATCCTGCTCTACCTGATGGGCTTCGACCTGCTGACCGGCGTGTTCACGCTGGTGCCGCTGGCCGTGCTGGACAAGCGCCCGGGCGCGACCTGGGGCGGGTGTTTTCGCAACTGGGCGCTGGTGTTCTTCGGCAACTTCGCCGGCGCGCTGACGGTGGCCGTCTTCATGGCCATCATCTTCACCTTCGGCTTCAGCGAGGCGCCCAACGCCGTGGGCCAGAAGATCGGCCACATCGGCGAAGGCCGCACGGTGGGCTACGCGGCGCATGGCGCGGCCGGCATGCTGACGCTGTTCGTGCGCGGCGTGCTATGCAACTGGATGGTATCCACCGGCGTGGTCGCCGCGATGATGTCCACCTCCGTGTCGGGCAAGGCCATCGGCATGTGGATGCCCGTCATGGTGTTCTTCTACATGGGCTTCGAGCACAGCATCGTCAACATGTTCCTGTTCCCGTCGGGCCTGATGCTGGGCGGCAACTTCACGATCATGGACTACCTGATCTGGAACGAGATCCCCACCGTCATCGGCAACCTCGTCGGCGGCCTGACCTTCGTGGGCCTGACGCTGTACGCCACGCACTACAAGACGGCGCCGAAGCGCAAGCTCGCGTGAGCCCCTCGCCCGGTCGCGCCTCGCTGAACGCGGGCGTGCCCGGCCGGCCCCCGAGGGGACGGCGATGCTTGCAGCATTGAGCTGCAAGCACATCGCCAAGGCGGGCCGGCTCGGGAGCGGCCCAGCGCTCGGCCCGCAACACACAGGGAGCTGACATGACGCTTCGACTTGCGGTTGGCCAGCACTCCGAGGCCGGCCTCAAGCCGCTCAACCAGGACTTCCACGGCGTCGCCCAGCCCACCGACGCACAGCGCCGCTCGCGCGGCATCGCGCTGGCCATCGCCGACGGCATCAGCAGCAGCGCGGTCAGCCAGGTCGCCAGCGCGGCAGCGGTGCGTGGCTTCCTGGAGGACTACTACGGCACCTCCGAGGCCTGGACCGTGCGCCGCGCCGCGCAATGCGTGCTGGCCGCCACCAACGGCTGGCTGCATGCGCAGAGCCAGCGCGGCGACGGCCGCTTCGACAAGGACCGCGGCCATGTCTGCACCTTCAGCGCGCTGGTGTTCAAGGGCCGCGAGGTGCACCTGCTGCACGTGGGCGACACGCGCGTCTACCGCCTGCATGCCGGCGGGGCGCTGGAGCAACTGAGCCAGGACCACCGCGTGCGCCTGGACGGCGGCCAGACCTACCTGGGCCGCGCGCTGGGCGTGACGCCGCACCTGGACATCGACCACGCCTGCTGGCCCACCGAGGTGGGCGAGACCTTCCTGCTGGCCACCGACGGCGCCTACGAGCACCTGGACGCGGCGCAGGTGCAGGCCGCGCTGGCCCGCCATGGGACGGACCTGCAGGCGGCCGCGCAGAGCCTGGTGGCCACGGCGCTGGCCCGCGGCAGCCAGGACAACGTGACCGTCATGCTGGCCCGCGTGGAGGCCCTGCCCGGGCCGCCGGCGCCGCAGCGCGCCGAGGGCCTGCGGCTGCCGCCAAGGCTGGCGCCGCGCATGGACTTCGAGGGCTACCACGTGGTGCGCGAGCTGCACGCTGGCGCGCGCAGCCAGGTCGTGCTGGCCGTCGATGCGGCCGGGCGCGAATGGGCACTCAAGCTGCCATCCGCCGAGTTGGCCGGCAACGCCCGCGAGCTGGACCGCTTCGCCACCGAGGAATGGGTGGCCCGGCGCGTCGACAGCCCGCATGTCGTCAAGGCCGCGCCGCCCGAACGCCGGCGCGAGCACCTGTTCACCGCGATGGAGTTCATCCCCGGCGCCACGCTGGCGCAGTGGATGACCGACCATCCGCTACCCGGGCTGGACGAGGTGCGCCAGCTGGCCGCGCAGATCGCCCGCGGCCTGCAGGCGCTGCACCGCAAGGAGATGCTGCACCAGGACCTGCGGCCCGAGAACCTCGTCATCGACCGCCACGGCACCGTGGTGCTGATCGACCTGGCGTCGGCCCATGTGGCGGGCCTGAGCGAAGGCTTCGGCGACGCGGCCGCGCGCGAGATTGCCGGCACGCTGCAGTACACCGCACCGGAGTACTTCACCGGCGACGGCGGCACGCCGCTGTCCGAGCTGTTCTCGCTGGCCGTGCTGACCTACCAGATGCTGACCGGCGCCCTGCCCTATGGCCTGCAGGTGCCGCAGGTGCGCGGCGCACGCGACCTGCACAAGCTGCAGTACGTGCCGCTGCGCACGCGCAGGCCGGACCTGCCGGAGTGGCTGGACCGCGTGCTGAGGAAGGCCCTGCAGCCGCTGCCGGCGCGCCGACAGCAGGCGCTGTCGGAGTTCATGCACGACCTCGAGGCCCCGGGCCCGGAGTTCATGGCGCGGGACCGCACGCCGCTGCAGCAGCGGCATCCGCTGCTGTTCTGGCGCGGGTTGACGCTGCTGTTCGGGTTGGCGACGGTGGTGCTGCTGGGGTTGCGCGTGACCGGCCGCTGAGCCCTCAGACGTCCAGGCCCAGCTCCTGGATCTTGCGCGTGATCGTGTTGCGCCCGATGCCCAGCTTCTGCGCGGCCTCGATGCGGCGGCCGCGGGTGATGTCCAGCGCGGTCAGGATCAACTGCGCCTCGAAGCGCTTGGTCAGCGCCTCCCACACGTCCACCTCGCCGGCCTGCAGCCGGGCGCGGGCGTCGGCGGCCATGTCGGCCAGCCAGCCTTCGCCGCTGCTGGTGCTGGCCGGCGCGGCCACCGGCTGCGGCGCGGCGCTGGCCGGCAGCGCCGGCGCGCTGGTCATGGCGGTGGCGGACGGCGCGGGCACGTAGCCGGGCTGCACCTCGTCCGGCAGGTCCTTGGGCTCGACGACCTGGCTGGGCGCCATCACGCTGAGCCAATGGCAGATGTTCTCCAGCTGCCGCACGTTGCCGGGGAACTCGAACTGCGTCAGCACCGCCAGCGCGGCGTCGGACAGGCGCTTGGGCTCCACGCCCAGCTCGGTCGCGCTGCGCTGCAGGAAATGGCGCGCCAGCGACGGGATGTCCTCGCGGCGCTCGCGCAGCGGCGGCAGGCGCAGCCGGATGACGTTGAGGCGGTGGAACAGGTCCTCGCGGAACACGCCCTGGCGCACGCGGTCTTCCAGGTTCTGGTGCGTGGCGGCGATGACGCGCACGTTGCTGCGCATCGGGCTGTGGCCACCCACGCGGTAGAACTGGCCGTCGGACAGCACGCGCAGCAGCCGCGTCTGCAACTCGAAGGGCATGTCGCCGATCTCGTCCAGGAACAGCGTGCCGCCATCGGCCTGCTCGAAGCGGCCGCGCCGCGAGGCCTGCGCGCCGGTGAAGGCACCGCGCTCGTGGCCGAACAGCTCGCTCTCCAGCAGGTCCTTGGGGATGGCGGCGGTGTTGATCGCGACGAACGGGCCCTCGCCGCGCGGGCTGTGCTTGTGCAGCGCGCGGGCCACCAGCTCCTTGCCCGAGCCGCTCTCGCCCGTGATCATCACGGTGACGTTGCTCTGGGATAACCGCCCGATCGCGCGGAACACGTCCTGCATCGCCGGCGCCTGGCCCAGCATCTCGGGCACCTGCGCGGCGGCCTCCTGCTCGCCGGCCTCGCGCTGGCTCTCTTCCTGCGCGCGGCGGATCAGCTCCACCGCACGCGGCAGGTCGAAGGGCTTGGGCAGGTACTCAAAGGCGCCGCCCTGGAAGGCCGACACGGCGCTGTCGAGGTCGGAATAGGCGGTCATGATGATGACCGGCAGCGCGGGCAGCCGCGCCTTGACCTTGGCCAGCAGCTCCAGGCCCGAGCCGCCCGGCATGCGGATGTCGGACACCAGCACCTGCGGGCTGTCGTCGTCCAGCGCGGCGAGCATGTCGCGCGCATTGCTAAAAGACCGCACCGGCAGGCCTTCGCGCGCCAGGGCCTTCTCGAGCACGAAGCGGATCGAGTGGTCGTCGTCAACAACCCAGATGGATTTCATGCGGTTCCTCAGCCGCGCCTGTCGCCTTGTGGGCCTAGGGCAGCGGTAGCGTGATTCGGAAATTCGTCAGGCCCGGCTCGCTTTCGCAATCGATCATCCCCTGGTGCTGTTGGGCGATCGTCTGCGCAAGCGTGAGGCCGAGTCCCGAGCCGCCATCCCGCCCGGAGACCAGGGGGAAGAAGATGCGATCCCGGATCTCGGCAGGGACGCCGGGACCGTTGTCCTCGATATGCAATTCCAGTGCCAAGCGCCAGCGCTGCTTGCCGATGGTGACCTGGCGGGCCACCCGCGTGCGCAGCGTGATCTGCGCATCGCCGGCCGCGATGCGCGAACCCAATGCCTGGGCGGCGTTCTGCACGATGTTGAGCACCATCTGGATGAGCTGCTCGCGGTCGCCGCGGAAGTCGGGCAGCGAGGTGTCGTAGTCGCGCGGGATGGCCAGGCCCCTGGGGTACTCGATGAGCACCAGCGCCCGCACCCGCTCGCAGATCTCGTGGATGTTGACGTCGCCCACCACCTGGGCGCGGCGGTGCGGCGCCAGCAGCCGGTCCACCAGGCTCTGCAGCCGGTCCACCTCGTGCACGATGACCTGGGTGTACTCGTTGAGCTCGGGGTGGCCGTCCTGCAGTTCCATGGCCAGCAGCTGGGCCGCGCCGCGGATGCCGCCCAGCGGGTTCTTGATCTCGTGGGCGAGGTTGCGCGTCAGCTCCTTGGTGGCCTGCACCTGGTCGAGGCTGCGCTCGTCGCGATCCTGGCGGGCCTGCTGGGCGATCTCGATGAGCTCCACCAGCACGCGCGCCGCACCGTCGTCGGCCGCGTCCATCTGCGACACGATGACATGCACGGGCAGGCCGTCCTCGTGCGCCCAGGCGCCGCGGCGCAGCAGCGCGTCGAAGCGGCTGCTGGAGTAGTGGTTGGCGGCCACGCCGGCCAGCGTCTCGGTGAGGCGCTGGGCGTCGTCGAACCAGTCGGGCAGCTGCGCCTTCTGCACCGCGCGGCGCGACAGCCGCATCACGTTCTCGAAGGCGGCGTTGGCGAACAGGCATTCGCCGTCGGCACGCGCGACCACCACCATGGTGGCCAGCAGGTCGAGGCCGGCGAACTCGGCCGGCAGCAGGGGGGTGTCAGTCATGGCGCTGGGGAAAGCCTCCCGCGGCGCCGGCGGCCTCAGGAGGGAAGTTTGGCGATCTCGCGCTTGAGGGCCTGCACATCGGCCTCGTAGCGGGCGATGTTGTCCTTGAGCTCGGCCATGCGGTCCAGGTACTTCTGGTAGTTGCGCTCGTCGCCGCGGCGCTCGCCCTGGCCGTTGTTGAATTCCTTCTGCGCGTTGGCGAGCCGCTCCTCGGCCGTGCGCAACTCGGCCTGCAGCACGCGGCGACGCTCTTCGTCGCGCACGCGCTGCTGGCCGGCATCGATGCGGGCCTCAGCACCGCGCGCCTCCGCGGCGGCCGACGCGGGCGCCGCGGCCGCACCGGTGCGCGGCCTGGGCGCCTGCAGCACGGTGATGGGCGTGCCCTCGATCGTGCGGCAGCCCTTCTCCTGCGCTTCCTTGGCGGTGAGCGCGTCGGTGTAGAGCACCGGCGGGCCGGGGCAGCGGTAGACGGTGCCCTGGGCCTGGGCGCCCAGGCTCGCAACGGCAAGCAGCGTAGCCAGCAGTCGATTCAGCATGGCGGCATTGTGGACCAGACGCGGGCATGAAAAAGGGGCCGCGCGGGCGGCCCCTGTCCGTCGATGACAGGGCAGCGTCGAAGCGGCTGCCCGGGGTCATCACAGTGCGTAGTACATGTCGAACTCGACCGGGTGGGTCGCCATGCGGAAGCGCGTCACTTCCTGCATCTTCAGCTCGATGTAGGCGTCGATGTAGGCATCGGTGAACACGCCGCCCTTGGTCAGGAACGCACGGTCCTTGTCCAGGTACTCCAGCGCCTGGTCGAGGCTGTGGCAGACGGTCGGGATCTTCGCGTCTTCCTCGGGCGGCAGGTGGTACAGGTCCTTGGTGGCGGCTTCGCCCGGGTGGATCTTGTTCTCCACGCCGTCCAGGCCGGCCATCAGCAGCGCGCTGAAGCACAGGTAGGGGTTGGCGGAAGGATCGGGGAAGCGGGCCTCGACGCGGCGACCCTTGGGGTTGCTGACGTAGGGGATGCGGATGGAGGCCGAGCGGTTCTTGGCCGAGTAGGCCAGCTTCACCGGGGCCTCGAAGCCGGGCACCAGGCGCTTGTACGAGTTGGTGCCGGGGTTGGTGATGGCGTTCAGCGCGCGGGCATGCTTGATGATGCCGCCGATGTAGTACAGCGCGAAGTCGCTCAGGCCGGCATAGCCGTCACCGGCGAACAGGTTCTTGCCGTCCTTCCAGACCGACTGGTGCACGTGCATGCCGCTGCCGTTGTCGCCGACCAGGGGCTTGGGCATGAAGGTCGCGGTCTTGCCGTAGGCATGGGCAACGTTGGCGATGATGTACTTCTGCAGCTGGGTCCAGTCGGCGCGCTCGACCAGCGAGCTGAACTTGGTGCCGATTTCCATCTGGCCGGCGTTGGCCACCTCGTGGTGGTGCACCTCGACCGGGATGCCCATCTGCTCGAGGATCAGGCACATCTCCGAGCGCATGTCCTGGCCGCTGTCGACCGGCGGCACGGGGAAGTAGCCGCCCTTGACGGTGGGGCGGTAGCCGCTGTTGCCGTGCTCGTATTCCTTGGAGCTGTTCCAGGCGCCTTCCTCGGACTCGATCTTGAAGAACGAGCCGGACATCTCGTTGCCCCAGCGCACGCTGTCGAAGATGAAGAACTCGGGCTCGGGGCCGAAGTAGGCGGTGTCGCCCAGGCCGGAGGCCTTGAGATAAGCCTCGGCGCGCTTGGCCAGCGAGCGCGGGTCGCGCTCATAGGCCTTGCCGTCGGCGGGGTCGACCACGTCGCAGGACAGGATCAGCGTCGGCTCTTCGAAGAAGGGGTCGATGTTGGCCGTGTTGGGATCGGGCATGAGCAGCATGTCCGACGCTTCGATGCCCTTCCAACCCGCGATCGAGGAACCGTCGAAGGCGTGACCCGACGTGAACTTGTCTTCATCGAAATGGGAGACCGGCACGGTGACGTGCTGCTCCTTGCCACGGGTATCGGTGAAGCGGAAGTCGACGAACTTGACTTCGTTTTCCTTAACGATGTTCATCACATCGGCGACGGTCTTGGCCATCAATAGCTCCTAGCGGGATCGAGGGGGAGGGTTGCCGCTGCAAGCGCACATGCACCGGCAGCCACGGGAGGAATCAAAGCAGTTTGCATGCCAACATGCACCGACATGGGTTGTGGCCCGCACCGCTTGGCATTATGAAATGAGGCCACGCCGGGCGGGCGCCCTATCGCACCAGCTCGGTGCTGATATGCGCACCAAACTGGATCACGCCCTGTTTCAGGGCGTCGTAGGCGCTGGCCAGCTGGGCGGCATCGCCCTTCACGCCCAGTTCGATGCAGCGCCCCCATTGCGGGTGGTCGACGCTCGGCAGGCTGAACACCTTGATGCCGGCGAACTGCGCCTCGACCGCTTCCATCAGCGGCGTGAGGCTGGCTTCCATCGCGCCCTGCACGATGAGGGAGCGCTCCGTCAGCCCGGCCTGGCGGTGCAGCGCCGGGTAGCGGTCCAGCACCCAGGCCATCATCGGGTGGGCCATCACCGGGAAGCCGGGCACGAAGTGCACATGGCCCACGAAGAAGCCGGGGATCTTGTTGTAGGGGTTGGGGATGATGCCGGCGCCCTCCGGGAAGACGCCCATCTCCAGGCGGCGGCGCGTGTCCGGGTGGTCGGGGTCCACGCTGCCGCCCTGCTCCTGCGCCATCTGCTGGATGCGCTGCCAGATCAGCTCGCGGGCCTCGGGGTGCAGCGCCAGCGGGCGGCCGAGCGCGGCCGCGGCGGACTGGCGGGTGTGGTCGTCCGGCGTGGCGCCGATGCCGCCGCAGCTGACCACCAGGTCGCCGCTGGCGAAGGCGTCGCGCAGCCGGGCCGTCAGCAGTTCGCGGTCGTCGCCTAGGTACTGCGCCCAGGCCAGCTGCATGCCGCGCTCGCCCAGCAGCGCGATGAACTTGGCGAGATGCGAGTCCTGGCGCTTGCCGGACAGGATCTCGTCGCCAATGATGACCAGGCCAACTCGCATGTTCTTTTCAGCTCTCGATGAGGACGGCGGACTCGGCCACGGGCTCGTCGGCGCGCCAGGTCTGCAGCGCGGCCAGCGCGTAATGCGTGAACCAGGCGGTGGAGAACGCGAAGACCAGCGTGTAGAGCCAGATCGCCAGCAGCACCACGAAGGGCGCGAAGATGACGGCCGTCACGCCGGAGACGGCCCAGATCAGCGACGGCACGGCGCCCAGGTAGCCGCAGACCACACCCATGGCCAGCAGCGGGATGCGGTGGGCCTTCAGCAGCGCGCGGCGCTCCTCGGCCGAGGCATGCTCGGCCAGCACGTCGAAGCCGAACACGCGGTAGGTCAGCCAGCCCCAGATCAACGGCGGCAGCACCATCACCAGGGGCGGCACCAGCCACAGCGGCATGGACAGCACGATGAGCACCAGCGCCAGCAGCGTCGCGCCCAGCGAGGCCGCCACGCTCTGCAGCAGCGTGCCGCCGCGCTTCTTCTCCAGCAGCGGGAAGCGCCGCTCGGCCACCAGCCGCACGATGGCGGGCGTCATGCACAGCGCCACCAGCAGCAGGCTCAGCAGGATCACCACCGGCAGCACCCCGGCGAGCACGACGATGGCGGCCAGCGCGCTGCGGAAGGACTGCAGGCCGAGGGAGTCCAGCCAGCGCAGCAGGCTGTCGATGAGCAGCCAGCTCTCCAGCGTCGCCCGCACGGCGGCGATGGCGCCTTCCCAGAAGAAGTACATGAAGGCGAACACGCCCACGCCGCAGATCAGCAGCGGCAGCAGCGACAGCGCGATGACGCGCGGGTGCAGGCAGTAGGCGGCCGCCCGCCAGAAGGAATCGACCAGGCCTTGCATCAGGTTCGGCGGGCGTGGGGGAGATCGGTGCCCGCGGCGGACCGGCCGCGCGGCCGCAGCGAGGCGGCCAGGCGCACCAGGCCCAGCCACTGCTGGCGCCAGAACCCGCGGCCGTAGTCGCGGCCGCCCTCCTCGGCCAGCTGGTCGCGCACGCCGGTGGGGTCGAAACGGTGCTCGAAGCTGGCGGTGCGGAACAGCAGGTCCCACAGCGGCAGCAGCACGCCGAAGTTGTGCCCGCCCAGCGTGCCGCGGCCGCCGGACTCATGGCCGATGCCGATGCTGTGGTGCAGGCGGTGGAAGCGCGGGCTCACCAGCAGCCGCTCGCCCCAGCGGCCGAACTGCAGCCGCACATTGGCATGCTGCAGGCTCTCGTGCAGCTGCGTGATGACGGTGATGGCGACGAACTGCCCCGGCTCCACGCCGATCAGCCGCGCCAGCAGCGCGAAGACGGTGGCCACCAGCACGTCGTCCAGCAGGTGGTTGCGGTTGTCGCTCCACATCGTCATCTGGCGCTGGCTGTGATGCAGGCTGTGCAGCGCCCACCAGGGGTTGAACTGGTGCTGGGCGCGGTGCAGCCAGTAGCCGACGAAGTCGAACACCAGCAGGTACATCAACAGGCTGACCCAGCCGATGTCGGTCACGCCCGGCCACAGCGCGTCCAGCTGCCAGGTCGGCAGGCCGGCCAGGCGCAGCGCGCCGGCCGCAGCGTCCCACAGCGGCTCGACGCTGAAGAACAGCACCAGCCGGAACAGACCCAGCCGGTGCACCAGCGTGTAGAGCACGTCGGTGCGGATGCCGGCGCGGTCGGTCACGGGCTCGACAGGCCAGCGGCGCTCCAGCAGGCCGATGCCCAGCAGCAGCACCGCGACCTGCAGCAGGCCCAGCAGCAGCCAGCCGGTGGCGGCGAAGGCGTCTTCCAGCAGGTTGCCGAAGCCCAGCCCGAACACCAGCGGCTGTACGAGGGTCTCGTACACCGCCAGCTGCAGGCTGTCGAAGGCGTTGGCTATCCAGTCGATCACGGCGTCTTCAGGAGTGGGGCGTAGCGCGGATGTTCGCGCAGCGGAGCGAAGCATAGGCCGCGTTGCGCCAGGCCGGTCAGCAGCGGCTCCAGCACCGCAGGCGCCCAGGGGTCTTGGCGCTCCCAGATGCCCAGGTGGGCCACCAGGATGTCACCGGGCCGGATGTCGCGCAGCGCGCGTTCCAGCAGCTGCGCATTCGGATGGGCGCCGCTGGGCAGCTCGTCGCCGAGGAAGCCGGCCCGGCTCCAGCCGACATGGGTGAAGCCGCACGCCTTGGCGGCGCTCAGCAGCGCCGGCGAGGTGCGCCCGGCCGGCGCGCGGAAGATCGGCGACAGCGGCCTGCCGGTCATCGCGGTGAAGCGCGTGCCGACTTTCTTCAGGCTCTCGCAGTACTGCGCCGCCGTCAGCTCGCGCACGACCGGCGGCTGGATGCCGGCCTGCGTGCGCACCTTGAAACGCGTGACCTTGCCGTCCGCATCGGGCAGGTCCTGCAGCAGCACGTCGTGGTCCCAGGTGTGGGAGCCGAAGTCATGCCCCTCGGCCACGCGCTCGCGCCACCACGGCGCCCAGCTGTCGTCCAGCGTCGTGCCGCCGGTCAGCGTGGGCTCGCTGGCCAGGAAGAAGGTGGCCCGGGCGTTGTGCTTCTTCAGCGTCTGCGCGACCAGCGGCGCGACGCCCATGTGGCCGGTGTCGAAGGTCAGGTAGACCGGCTTGTCGCAGGCAGGCTGCGCCGCTGCGACGCCCGCGACCAGCCACAGCGCCAGCGCCCTCATAGCCGCGGCTGGTGGTCCAGCGTCCAGACCCCGTGCGGCGACTTGCCCACCTTGACCTGGCGCACGATCTTGCGCGTGACGGTGTCGATCTGGGTCAGCTTGCCGGCCCAGCGCGAGGTGACGACCAGCGTGCGGCCGTCGGTCAGCAGCTCCATGTCGTCCGGGCCCGCCGGGGCCGGGAACTGGTCCACCACCGTCATGGTCGTCACGTCGATCTTGCTGATGCTGTTGCCGGCACGGTTGGAGACCAGCACATGGCGCTTGTCGCCCCAGGCACGGAACGAGTGTGCTCCGGCGCCGGTCTCGATGCGCTTGACCAGCTTGGGCCCGGCCGCGCCGCTGACGTCCCAGACCTCGACGAATCGGTCGCCCGTCAGGCCCACCAGCAGGAAGCGGTCGTCCGGCGTCAGGTAGATGTC
The DNA here is from genome assembly GCA_963992225.1 of uncultured Comamonadaceae bacterium. Classification (GTDB taxonomy): domain Bacteria; phylum Pseudomonadota; class Gammaproteobacteria; order Burkholderiales; family Burkholderiaceae_C; genus Pelomonas. Next base: position 17,710 of record CAXDTK010000083.1, read on the forward strand.
GGCCGGCATCTTGCCGACGGGGGTCTTCCACTTCACGGCCTGCGTGGCCAGGTCGATGGCCAGCAGCTCGTCGCTGTCCTGCAGGCTGACGTAGAGCGTGGTGCTGCGCGTGTCGATGTTCAGGTGACTGGGCGTCTTGGGCGCGCGGATGCGCTTGACCAGCTGCAGCGGCTCGGCCGCGGTGCTGCCCTGCCAGCGGTACAGGTCCACATGGTCCAGCCGGTTGGCCGCCGTGATGAACCACTTCATGTCCGGCGAGAAGCGCAGGTGGTAGGGGTCGGAGATGCCGCGCAGCACACGCTGCACCTCGGCGGTCCGCGGGTCCACCAGCGTCAGCGAATCACCCAGCGCATTGGCGACGATCAGCGATTTCTCGTCGGGCGACAGGTAGAGGTGGTGCGGCTCCTAGCCGGTGGGGATGCGCTTGACCCTGTCTCTTATACACATCTCCGAGCCCACGAGACGGACTCCTAT
>CAXDTK010000084.1:0-18144 GCA_963992225.1 uncultured Comamonadaceae bacterium
GCGGGGCCTCGGCGGTAGGGAATGCCCACACCTCCGAGCGCGGGGCCTCGGCGGTGCTGGTGCGCACCGTGAAGACGCGGCCTTCGGTCGCGAGGTTGACGATGGTCGTGCGGGCATTGGTCGCGTTGCATCCGATGGCCTCGGCGATGCGGCGCACTGGCATGCCGGCCGGCGTGAGCATGGCGACGATCTGGGCTTGCTTTTCGGGGCTGAGGTAGTGGCGCATTACAGGTGGCTCCATGATTCGTTCGTTATGGCCTTCTCGATGGTGCGGACGTGCACGCCGAGCTTCTTGGCCAGCGCCTCATTGCTGAGGTTGTTGCGGATGTGGTCGCGCAGCGCCTCGCGCTGGCGGCGGGCCGAGCGGATCTCGGCGACCAGTTCGGGGGTGAGCTTGGATTGCGGCAGCTCGGCGCCGCGCTTGGCGTAGGCGCTGGCGGCGAGCAGGTATTCGTCGCGGGTGCGCTTAAAGATGCGGGTCATGCCGAGCTCCCCGCCGCGCTGAACTCGACCAGTTCGGCGCGATCCACGAGGACCGCCAGCTGCACCAGCGACACGCCGCCGCACTTCTCGCGGGCGATGCTGGTTTGCTTCTCGATGGTCTTGATGGACCGGCAGCGGTGCCCGGCCACAGCCACCAGCGACCCAAGGCGGATGTAGTCGCGGATCACGTTGCGCTCGGCGCTGCTGAGTTGGTGGACGTTCATGACGCCATACCCTGCCGGCTGAGGCCGAGCGCTTCCCGCCACATGTCCCGCTGCGCCAGCGTCAGGGCCGCGCCGTTCTTCTCGCGCTGCTGCAGGTCGCGCGCCCACTGCTTTGGGTCGTCGGCGGGCTCTGGCTTGACGATGCCGGCCACGGCCTCGCGCATCTTCTCGGGCAGCACCTTGGGGGCTTCCAGCTGCGGCTGCGCGTACTGCGGCGCGCCGCGGCACAGCGCGCGAAACTCGATCAGGTTGGGTGGGTTGGCCGGGAGGTGGTCAAGCGCGTAGGCCAGCGCCTGCGGAGACTGCTGGTAGCCGCGCAGCTCGCGCGCCCAGTGGCCGATCATCTCGGCGGCGTGCTCGGCGGGGTCCGTGCCGGCCGGGCACTGCCACTGCCGGTCGAACGAGGCGCCGTAGGTCGCCCGCATGGTCGCGAAGATCTTGCGGACCCACGGTTCAGGGAGGGAGGATTCGGGATTCAACATCGATGGCCTCAAGGGGCTTCGGTTGCGGACGGCGCGCGCCGGTCAAGAGGGCGGCTGTTTCGAGCTGGCGGTCAAGTCGGCCCTGTGGCTGAGGTGAGGCGCGGGCATTCGCAGCGATGCGCTGTGAATCGGCCGCCTGGCCGCGGACAATGGCCAGGACGTAGGCGAAGTTGCCCTTCCCTGCCTTGACCGCCTTCTCGGCCGCCGCGGCGAAGGCTCCGATGTCGGCTCCGCTATCGAGCAGCGACAGCAGGTCCGGGTGCGACGGATTGACGCTCTGTACCCCCTTGGCTCTGAGCGTGATACAGACGGCGCCGGCCATCGTGGGGAGGCTCGGCCCATCGTCAACCTCGTCCGGTGGCGCGGGCGTCTCACACGAAGGAGTCGGAGAGGAGACGGAAGGGAGACGGATAGGAGACGGAGAGGAGCATGCGTCTTGCATGCTGTCCGCATGCTGGTCCGATGCTGCATCCGTGCTACTAGCATGCGGCTGCTGTGCTGCCGGCTTGCTGTGTGCATGCCGAATTGCCGCGTATTCAGGCACCTCGCGATCTGCAGCATGCTCGCCGTGGTGGCGCTTGACGGCGTTCCATCGGGCCTTGAGCGAACGCGCTTCCGACCCAGCGGCCCACGGCTGGTGCTCGTTCCAGTCGTGGACCTGGCACTCGCACTCAGCGCCGTCCACGAAGCGGATCTTGCGCAGCGCCGCAATGAAGGCGCCGGGCTCGCCGTCCCAGTCGGCCGCCAGCTCGATGTCCTCGTCCGACATGCCGGCGAGGTCGCCGTCGCTTCGATTTGCAGCCGCCCACAGGATCAGGACTACCAGGCTCCAGCCGGCCTCCGGGCCGAGCTGGCGCACTAGCTTCTTCGTCTTTGGGTGCGCCGGCAGCGCTGTGGAGATGCGTGCGTCAGTCGCCATCGACCACCCCCAGCGCGTACACGCTGCCGCCCTGCGTGCCATGGCCCCGCCGACGCGCACAGGTGCCGATGACGCGGATATGCCCGCTGCGGCGCAGACTGGCGTAAATCGAGCCCAGCGCACGGCCGTCCTTGAACGTGATGCCGCAAGCGGCAACGTGGTCCGTCAGGTCTTCCCCGGACGCCGGGCCGGCCTTGAGCCGGGCCAGGATGGCGGCCTCGGCCAGCTCGCGGAAGCCGGGCGCGTCACGCTCGGCGCGGTCGGTCGCCAGCTGCTGGCCGAGTTGACCCGCGGCGTGAGCGGTGGCCAGGTCGGCGGGCCTGACGTTGATGGTGGTCTGCGTCATGCGGGCCTCCTGGGGCTGACCTGGTGCGCGATCTGCGTCTCCAGCGTTTTGTCGGGACGCCGCAGCACCTCGGGGTTGTCGGTGGGACGCGGCGCCGGTGCCGACGGCTGCGGGCGGATCGGCGCGCCCAGCGGCGGCAGGCCGCGGTCTGCGGGTTCGGTGGGGGACTTCATGCGACCTCCACAACAGGACGGCGCTGAGCGCCACTGCGGATGTTCCCGACCTGGCTCTCCGACATGCCGAAGTGCTTGGCGATGTCTTTACGCTTTCCGGTGGCAGCGCGCACCGCGGCGACGACCTCGTCCGAGAACTTGCAGTTCGCGTGCGCCTCGTTGACCGGCGCGCGACCGGCCATCACCTTGTCCATCGCGTTGTCGAAATGAGTGCCCGTTGACAGGTGGCCCGGGTTGACGCAGCCCGGCGTGTGGCACGAATGGCGAACCAGGTGGCCAGCCGGGATCTCGCCCTTGTGCATCTCGAAGGACAGGCGATGCGCGCGCAGCAACTTCGGTCCGTCCTTCAAGGTGCCATAGCCGTCCTTGTCGGTCTTGCCCTGCCAGAGCCAGCACGCATCGGGGGCGCCTTTGTCGACCCAGTGCCAGAAGCGCTGGGCGGGCGTGCCGTGCATGCCGCGGCGATCTGTGCGCACCTCTCCGCCTCGAATGGCCTGCCCGTAGTGGCGCTTGCACATCGCGCGCGCGTGCGCAACTTCAGCGCAGCTGGCCACGACACAGCACAAGCCCTTGAGTGCACCCTTGCGGACGCGCGGGGCCTGCAAGAACGACGTGTAGTCGCTCACGCCGCCACCTCCTGCCGCGCCTCGCGTGCAGCGATGACGCCCTCCACGGTCGCGGGGTCTTGACCGGTGATGCCGGCCACATGCAGGACGGCGCCGTCCCAGTCCAGTTCCTTCAGTGCGTCGTCGAACATGCGTTCAATCGCGGTTTTTGAGACAATCAGGTCAGCCACTTCGGTTCTCCAGTTGCAGTGGTTAGGGGCCTGGCCTGCGGTGCAACGCGGGTCAGGCTTTCGTTTTTCAGGCGGCGGCCCGCAGGTCGCGGAACAAGCGCCGCTCGATCTCGCGCTCTTGCTTCATGCGCTCAATTTCTTCGCGGGCCAGCCGAAGCTCCCGCTCCGTCTCGCTTTCCCGCTTGCGCAGGCTGTTCAGGTCATAGCCGCGGGCGTGCAACATCCACAGCAGCGGAGCGTCGTTGCCGCAGCGGTCCATGACGGCCTGCAACTTCGGCCAGACGACGCCCTCCCCGCCGGACTTCCAGCGACTCCACTGCGCCTTGTCCAGCTTCAGATCGGACTCGACCTGCTTGCCTTCCAGGCCCGCGGCCTTTGCGCACAGATCGATGGCTTCGCCCAGCGTGGGCTGCATCGCCACCATGGCGGGCGAGATGTGGACAGGGATGCCGAGCTGGGTCACTCAATGCCTCGCAAGGTTGTTGTGTGGTGTTGAGAGGCTCGCCGGGGCAAAACTGAATGCCATGACGACGCCGAACGACGAACTCCAGATCTGGGCCGCAGCAGCCCTCCGCGCCACGCTGGCGCGCTGTATGCGGGCGCTGGCCGCGCAGATCGAGCGCACGGCGCGAGGTGACCTGCGGCTGGCGGCGCGGCTGCGCGAGGAAGTGCGCCGGGCCGGGCAGGTATGAGCCGCGCTGTAGGGTGGCCGCCCTCTCCCGTGGGATGCTTCGGTTTCCACACTGAAGCCACGGAAGGGGCGAGCCATGATCAAGTTGCCGCCAGTGATCCACACACTGGAGTCGTTCGATGCCGCCAGCGGCAGCATCACCACGGTCGAGGGGCAGGAGATGGCCATGTTGCGAGCCATCTTCAAAGTGGACCGACAGGACGGTGCTGGACGCCACCCAACCGAGCAGTGGCCGGATCTATGGCTGGAACCACACACCGCAGTTGCTCTCGCGGCAGCGATCCACACAGCGCTGTGGCGCCATCTGCCAGCAGAAGCCGAAAAGCTGGGGCTGGAGCGACCACAAGCGGCAGACCGCAGTCGGATGACATAGGGCGCGCGCGCATCTCAGCCCCCTGCCTCAGCGGTGGCGGGCGCAGGAAGGTCGGGCCAGATCAGCCAGTAGTCGTCGGGGCGGAGGTTCGCCCGGTGGACTGCACCGCCCGACTCCCGCTCAATGGCGACGCAGAGCGCGGGCGACGGCTGGCGGGCCCCATCTGCAATGGGGTGATGAAACCTGAGGACGGGGCGCATGGGTCAGGCCTCGGCTTTTCGGCGAGGCGACTTCGGCACCTTCAGCGCGTCAAGGGCTGCGGTGATCTTCGACGCCGTGGAAAACGTCGGGCTGTTTTCTCTGGCCATGATCCTGGCCAGGGTCTTGCGCGAAACGTCGGCCGACTCGGCAACCTGTTTCAAGTCCGAGCGCTTGAGACGTTCAATCAGGGGTTCAAGCATGTCCATGGCTGCGTATTCTGAGACAAATTCGTCTCGTTGTCCATCGCAACATGGGACATTCTTGACGTATCAAGTCGGAAATACTCCCGACATGGACAAATCTGGCCGAAAAGCCCTAGCGGCCAACCTCCGGGCCATCACCGAAAGCTCCGACTCGCGGCGCGGATGGACCTCGGCCAGGCGCATCGACACGAAGACTGCCGAGCGCGCAGAGAAAGATGAGGGGGAAAAAGGGGTGTCTCTCCAGGCCGTCGATGACATTGCTCACGGGCTCGGCCTTGCTGCTTGGCAGCTCCTCGTTCCTGGTCTGGACGTGAAGAACCCCCCGAGATTAATCACGGAGCCGGTGCAGGCACCAGACACCCGGCAGGCCCTGCAGATCGTTCGCGCGCGCCTCGCAGAAGCTTGCGGCGACGACAGCCGCCGCGCCGCTGAGGCTCTGCAGCTTCTTGCTATGACGCCTGACTCTGAGAGGGCGTTCAGTAACGCATTGGCGGCGCTTGACCCGACAGGCGGTAAAGAATCACCACCCGACTCAGGGGCAGAGTCGCCGCAGGCTCATTTGGCGAGCCACGACAGCGCTGAAACTGGCCTCGCAGCACCCCAAACATTAGGGGTCGCGCACAACACAGAGGGCAAGAAGTGGCACATGAAAAGAGAACGGACCATCAGCAACTCGCCGCGAACCGACACCAGTCGGGAGCGGCAGCCTGGCGAGAATGTTCGCCCGGCGAGCCGGAAGGGCAAGGAGCAATGAAGCGTCAGAAACCCTTTCGCCTCCTGCAGCTCAGGCCGCCGATCAGCCACGACACGGTGCGCTGCCTCCGCAAGCTGCTGGCCGACGCCGAGGCCGGCAAGATCATCGGCATCAGCTACGCGGCAATGGCGGCGAACAAGGACTTTTTCTACTCGTCCTGTGGTGAGGCCCACCGCAATCCGGCCTGGGCGACTGCGATGGCGGCGACGCTGCTGCACGGCACAATGAAGCGGGTGTTTGGGGAGGACTGATGAAAGCTCTGATCGCAATCTCACTCGCTGCCGCCTTGGCCGGATGCGCGGCAACCGGCGTGCGCATCACGCCTGAACAAGTCGCTGCATTCAAGCCAGGCGAGGCGACGGAGCTGCAGGTGGTGCAGCAGCTGGGCCAACCTACGCAACGCATGAGTCTGGGCGACGGGTCGGTGATCCTGATGTACAGCTATGCCGAGTACAAGACGCGGCCGGCGTCGCTCATCCCGGTGGTAGGCGCCTTCGCTGGCGGCAGTGATGTCGCGTCGTCAGCGGTCAGCCTGCGCTTCGGGAAGGACGGAAAGCTGATCGACACGTCCAGCTATTCGAGCGGCATGGGCACCGGCATTGGGGCGTCGGCCGGCAAGATCGAGCCCAAGACAACGGACCAGCCGCGGCAGTAGATCTGGCCCTGGAAGTCCAAGCCCGCCGCGAGCGGGTTTTTTTGCGCCTGTTGCATATCCGACAGGTTTAGTCGGGTAGGTCGAATTTGTCTTGCAATGCGAGACGGATTTGTCCCACAATGCACTCACTCCCAAGACAACGCCACCGGCGGGGAGGGTGAGGCAGATGGCAAACACAGAGCGCACCGAACGCGAGTGGCAGGAGCACTTCGCCGGGCAGTTCAACGATCAGGTCAAGGCGGGCACTGACGGCAAGCTGCCGATCTACGGCCTGCACGGCCGGGTCCGCATGGTCCCCGTCTCCGAGTTCCTGGGCGAGTGCCACAGCGACGCGAAGGCGCTGCTGTTCAAGGCCTGTGCATCCGCTGCTGCTGGCGACGCCACGATGGCCGCCGAGTTGCTGAAGAGCTTCACCGCCGAGGTTGCCAGCGAGTACGGCGTGACGACCGCCGAGGCAGCCAAGCTGATCGCGGACCCCGATGACGACAGCGACGCCTACCGCGCGCCGGTGCGGCTGTCGCGCGAGCAGTGCGATGCGATGGACGAGACGGCGGGGGTGTCGGCATGAAGTACGTCGAGCATCAGCGCACCGAGGCGCAGGGCTTCGAGATCGTGGACGCCACGCAGAGTGGCGGCACCGGCTTTGACCACGACGATCTGATCTGGGTCGGCGTCTATGGCGAGGGCCGCTGGCTCACGGCCGATGAGGTCGAGCAGCTGGCCGGCGCTCTGTTCGGCGCCGCCGCGATCCACCGTGCGCGCCGCGCTGCCGGGGTGACGGCATGAGCCGCGCCCGCCCCTACCTCGCCGATGGCCTGGACTACCAGGGCCGCCATCCCGAAATGGCCTGCTGGGACTCGACCAAGGACGACCGCACGAAGCAGAGCCGCGTAATCGACTTCTTCGTCGCCTGCATCCTGGCCGCGGCGATGACCATCATGGAAGAGCCGGCCGAGCGCGAACCGTCGCCGCCCGCCTACCCCTGGCGCGATCTGGGCCTCGGTGCTGCCGTCGTGCTGGCCGTGGCGCTGTGCGCCTACTTCTCCATGCCGCTGTTCTCGCTGGCCACGCAGGTCGCCGCGCGATGAGCATCGACCACCTCGGGCAGATCGCCCTCTCCCACCTCACGGCTGGCGGCGCGCTGCTGGCTGCCCTTGCCTTCGGCGCCGCGGTGGCGGCGCCTTACCTCCTTACTTGAGGACCACATGAACGCCATTGTCGAAATGCCGCAACGCGGCATCGTCCAGTCCACCGGCCGGCTTTCTGCCGCCGAGGTCGTGCAGCACGCTGTCGTTGTGCAGGAGGTGATGCGCGCCGTCATGAAGAAGGATGTGCACTACGGGACCATTCCTGGCACGCCGAAGCCCACGCTGTACCAGCCCGGCGCCGACGTGCTGTGCATGACCTTCCGCATTGCTCCCGAGTTCGAGGTCGAAGACCTCAGCACGGCCGACGTGATCCGCTATCGCGTGACCTGCAAGGGCGTGCACCAGGCCACTGGCGTCACGCTTGGCTCGGGTCTGGGCGAGTGCAGCGTCGGCGAAGAGAAATACAAGTGGCGCAAAGCTATCTGCGACGACGAGTTCAACGACACGCCGCAGCACCTGCGCCGCGTCAAGTACGCCCGCGGCAAAGGCGGCTCGGTCTACAAGCAGCATCAGGTGCGCACCGAGCCGGCTGACCTTGCCAACACGGTGCTGAAGATGGCGAACAAGCGGGCCAAGATCGCCATGGTCCTTGCCGTCACCGCGGCCTCCGACATGTTCGGTCAGGACCTAGAAGATCTCGACGCCACGCTGCAGGAGCACTTCGCCGACGCTGAGCCGGCGCGCGAGCCCGAGCAGCCGCCCGCCCCCGCCACCTGGCCGGCCGACAAGTTCTCCGAGCAGCTGCCCCGCTGGACTCGCGCAGTTGCCGAGGGCCTGAAGACGCCCGCCGACATCGTGGCCTGGGCCAGCGCCAAGGGCGCGCTGACTGCCGAGCAAACCAAACAGATCAACGCACTGAAGCGCGCTGACGCTCCCGCCGCCGAAACCCACGAGGCCACCGAATGAACATCGTCAATCTGACCCAGGGTAGCCCCGAGTGGCACGCCCACCGCCTGAACCACTTCAACGCCAGCGATGCGCCGGCCATGATGGGCTGCAGCCCGTACAAGACCCGCGCCGCGCTGGTGCGCGAGCTGGCCACCGGCCTGGGCGCCGACGTGGACGCCGCGACGCAGAAGCTGTTCGACGCTGGCCACCGCTTCGAGGCGCTGGCCCGGCCGCTGGCCGAGCAGATCCTCGGCGAAGAGCTGTCGCCGGTCGTTGGCACTCGCGGCAAGCTCTCGGCGAGCTTCGACGGCATCACGTTCATGGGCGACGTGCTCTTCGAGCACAAGACGCTGAACAACGATCTGCGCGAGGCCATGGCAACTATGGACGGAGCGGCCCTGCCGCTTGCGTACCGCGTCCAGATGGAGCAGCAGCTGTACGTCTCCGGCGCGGACAAGTGCCTTTTCATGGCTACCAAGTGGGCCGGCGAGGAATGCACCGAGCGCCGGCACTGCTGGTACGTCAGCGACTCCACGCTGCGCGCCCAGATCCTGGCCGGCTGGGAACAGCTGGAGAAGGACGTGGCCGCCTACGTCCCCGAGGCCGCCGCTGAGCCGGCGCCGGTCGGCAAGGCCCCCGAGACGCTGCCGGCGCTGCGCATCGAAGTCACCGGCACCGTCACCGCGTCCAACCTGGCCGAGTTCAAGCAGACCGCGCTGACGGCCATCCGCTCCGTGAACCGCGAGCTGAAGACGGACACCGACTTCGCCGATGCCGAGAAGGCGGTGAAGTGGTGCAGCGAGGTCGAGACGCGCCTGAAAGCTGCGAAGGAACACGCGCTGAGCCAAACCGCCGATATCGACGCGCTGTTCAAGGCGCTGGACGACATCGGCGCCGAGGCCCGCAGCGTGCGCCTGGACCTGGACAAGCTGGTCAAGCGCCGCAAGGACGAGGTGAAGGAAGAAGCGGTGATGGCCGCGCGCCGCGCGCTGGCGCAGCACATCGCGGCCCTGGACGCCGAGCTGTCGCCGATCCGCCTGCAAGCGCCGGCCGTGGACTTCGCCGCCGCCATCAAGGGCCTGCGCTCCATCGCCAGCATGCAGGATGCGCTGGACACCGAACTGGCCAACGGCAAGATCGCGGCCGACGCCCAGGTCCGGCTGATCCGCACCAACCGTACGGCGATGGACGCGGCCGACGCCGCCGGCCTGTTCCCAGACTTCGCCAGCGTGTGCACCAAGCCGGCCGACGACTTCGACGCCCTGATCGCCGGCCGCCGCGCCGTCGCCGAGCAGCGCCTGCAGGCCGAACGCGAGCGCATCCGCGCCGAGGAAGCCGCCCGGCTGGAGCGCGAGCAGCGCGCGGCCGCCGAGGCGAAGGCGCGCGAGGAAGCTGCGGCGCAGGCTGAAGCAAAGCGCAAGGCGGACGAAGAGGAATTCCAACGCCGCCGCAACGCCGCGACCGTCGGCCATCCGGACTACCAGCCGCTCCCGGTCGCCGGCATCGCCCAGGAAGTCGCTGACCAGTCGCGCGCAGCCCCCGCCCCCGAGGTCCGCCAGTTCGCCGCGCCGGCCGTGACCGAGCTGCCCACCATGACGCTCGGCCAGATCAGCACCCGCCTTGGCTTCACCGTCACCGCCGACTTCCTGGCCGGCCTGGGCTTCGAGGCCCACCGCGAGAAGGCCTCGCGCCTGTACCGCCCGAGCAGTTTCCCCGCCATCTGCGCAGGCATCAGCGCGCATGTGCTGGCCCTGGCTGCGGAAGCGAAGAAGGAGGCGGCATGAGCGCGGTGCAACTCGGCCGGCAGCTGTTCGCTTTCCAGACCTTCAGCGACTGGGCGAACAACGCCCAGCACGCATGGAAGGCGGCAGGCGTCAGCGTGCACCACACGCTGTGCATCGACGCCAAGGGCCGGCACTGCTACATCGGCCGCGACTTCATGGTCGCCCGCGATGACGGCACGTTCCCGGTTGCGGTGCACCTGCGCCGCGACGACCTGAAGGAGGCCGCATGAGCCGCCGCCTCCGCCAGCGCCAGCAGGCCCGCCCCTGGCAAGCACCGGTAGAGCCGCCTCCCATCGACTGGCAGGCCCTCGCCGCAGACCGCGCCAAGCGCGAGCAGCCCAAGCCGGCCGCGCCGGCTGGCGAATCCCGTAATTGAGCGACATCCATAGGAACCCATCATGAACATCAAACGCATCGATTCCAGTGACGAGAACGTCAGCAAGTACGTCTTCGACTTCGGCAACGCCGTCGCGGAGGCCGTCCTCTACAAGTACCCGACCTACGAAGAGCGCACGGTGATTTGCTGCTCGACTCAGAGCGGATGCCCTGTCGGCTGCCGGTTCTGCGGCGCTGGCGACGCCTTCGTGCGCTCCCTGACGGGCGATGAGATCGTCGCCCAGGTCCAGCACCTGTTCGCGGATCGCGGCATTGACCCCGAAGCCGTCAAGCGCTGCCAGATCATGTTCATGAGCATGGGTGAACCGCTGTTGAACTTCGGCGGCTTGGCTGACTCGATCCGCAAGCTGCATGCCCTGTATCCCCGATTCGCACTGCTGATCAGCACGTCAGCGCCGGCCGTTGACTATGAGCGCGTCCGCGCACTGTCCGTCGAGGTTCCGACCGTGGGTCTGCAATTCAGCGTTCACGAGAGCACGGATGAGGCGCGCGATGCCCTGATCCCATTCAAGGCCAAGCTCGACCTGTACCAGATCAGCCGCGAGGGTGAGGCGTGGTTCGCCGCCACCGGCCGACAGCCGTTCTTCAACTACTGCGCCCATGAGGGAAACACCAGCGAGGAAGACGCGCTGCGCATCTACCGGCTGTTCAGCCCCGCCGTGTGGCAGGCGACGATCAGCGTCGTATGCGAGCGCGATGAGTCGGTCGCTGCCGCGAACGTGCGACAGCGCACCCTGGCCCAGGACTTCATGAGCAAGTTGGCGCACTACGGCTACTCGACGCGGTGCTTCGACCCGGCCGGCCAAGACGACATCGGCGGCGGCTGCGGGCAGCTCTGGTTCGTGCAGGACTGGATGCGCCAGCACCCGGACATGGCTCGCCCGTCCATCGGTCGCGGCATCCCAATCGTCCACGCCCCGCGCGGGGCGGCCTGAAGTCAAGCCCCTGGAACTGCACATGACCGACCAACTCGACAACGACGACGCACCCCAGCGCCCGACCGAAGAGGCCGCGCGCGCAGCCATCGAGGCGTGGCTTGATCGCGTCGCCCCCGGCTACCCGGACTACTCGCTCTGCGAGGACGGTGACGAAGGCTGGGCCTTCTGGATCGTGCCCAACGACACCACGTCCTATCTGCACGCGGACCTGCGTGTCGAGTGGTACGGCACCGGCTGGCCGGGCGACTGGGAATACGACGGCGACACCGGCGACTGGTCAGAGACGCCCATCACCGAACCCAACGCCGGCTGATCCCACCCTTGGAACTGACCCATGACATCACCGACCCGCCTCCGCTTGATCGATGGCCAGCTTGCGATGGATGACGGCAGCGACCCTGTTGCATACCTGAGCGAGTGGGCCGCCGCCATAGGGGCCACCGAGAACACGCCGCTCGCGATCACGACCAGCACGAACTTGGACGCCGTGGTCGCCCAGGCAAACCGCTGGTGCTCGTGCAGCACGCCCGACGAGCGCTTCGCCATCTGCGCGTAGCCGTTCCCATCCCCAAGCCTCAAGGAAAACCACCATGCCTGAACTCATGACCCGCGCCGAACAGGCCAAATGGATCCTCGCCTCAGCCAAGCGGCTGGTGACCTTCTGCACGCTGGACAAGCCGGTGGAGTACGTGATCGAGGCCGAGCGGCAGTTGCTGCTGGACAAGATCATCAAGTTCCCCGTGGACAGCGAGTGCCAGCGCCTGTGCCTGGAGAACAAGCTGGAGATGAGCCAGCAGGAGCAGGAGCACCTGGCGAAGACCGGCTTCTACGCCGACGCCATCGCGCAGCTTGAGGCCGGTGACAAGCCCGCCGAGGCGCCCTGATTCGCATCCCCCGACTGTCCCCATAGGAACCACATGAAAGCAACCATCTCGTTTCAGGACACCGACACCGGCCAAGTGGACGTGCGCGTCGAGGCCGCCCTCACCCAGCCGCAGCTCTTGGCAGCCCCTGCCGCACAGCAGGCCGCTCACCCAGCCCCAGCAGAGGGGGATGCGCTGCTGCGCATGCTGGCTAACCGCGCTCGGACCTTTCCGAACTACCCCCTGGGCTACCACATCCCCGAGGTGTTCGCGGCACTCGGTGAAGAGCCGCCCAAGCCCAATGTGCAGCCCAAGGGGACGGACAAGCCCTTCGGCTGGCTCGATGTCCACCCTGACGGACGCGAGCGCATCGCCAGGCCCGGCAGGCTGCATGACTCCGATGCGCGCTGGGTGCGCAAAGCCACGCTCTATGAGCATCCGCCCGAGACCCCCGATGACGCCTGGGCCGCTGCGCACCAGTTGTCCAACCAATCCCACCAGGACTTCATCCGTGGCGTCCAGTGGGCCACGCAGCGAGGCAAGAAATGACCCTCTTCGCACACAAAGGCCGCTGCCCTCGCTGCGGCTCTGACCCGGCCGGTGATGCCGCATTTCACAAGGCTCTTGAGGAGCAGCGGGCCGCCGTCCAAGCCCCCGCGCCTGCACCCGCTGCTGTGCCGCTGGCTGATGGCTTCGAAGGCTGGTGGGCCGCCAACCGGATCAAGCGCGTGCTGAACCCTGCCGGCGTGGCCCGCATGGTGTGGGAGGCCAGCGCCCGCCACAACCGAAAGACTGTCCTTGGTGCAACGGATAGCACATCGGGCTTCTACCCCGAGGATGAGGGTTCGACTCCTTCAGGACAGGCCACCCAAGCCCCCGCAGTAGGGGCTGAGACGGACGGCGAAGAGGCCATGGCCGAGTGCATGCGGATGTTCCGCCGCGACATGCTCGCAGCTGGCGTCATCGGCGAGAGCGCCCCTCCCATGATGATGTCTGAGGCAATCCTTGGCGCGCTCGGACAAGCTCGCGCCGACGCATCACGGCTGGACTGGCTGGAGCAGCAGAAGTCCGTAGCGCTCACCCGGCTGCGCATCTCCGCAAAGCCTGACGCGACGCGGTACTGGTGCGTCGAAGACCCGGATGGCGAAGACCTCACCGATGGCGCGGAGCCCGAGGACCGCCAAACGCTGCGTGCGGCCATCGACTACGCGATGGGTTCGAAGCCCCCGGTACAGGGGAGCCAGCCGTGAGCAAGGAAACCAAGGTCACAGCTGCGTTCGTGCGCGAGCTATTCCACTACGACCCCGAGACTGGCGTGTTCACCCGGCTCGTCACGCGACAGGGGCTAGGTGCCAGGGCTGGCGACATCGCCGGGACTCGCAAACCCAGCGGCTACCTGTCCATCTGGATATGCGGCGCCAACCACATGGCCCACCGTCTCGCGTGGCTGTATGTGCACGGGAAGTGGCCGGCCCATGAGATCGACCACATTGACGGCAACCGGGCAAACAACGCTATTGCCAACTTGCGAGATGTCACCAGGTCGGTCAACCACGAGAACCTGCGTTCCGCCAGATCCGACAGCGCTCACGGGTTCCTGGGTGTGTCGCCCTTCTTCGGAAAGTGGAAGGCGCGCATCACGGTCAACGGCAAGTTTCAGCACTTGGGAACCTTCAGCACGCCGGAAGAAGCGCACGCTGCCTACCTTGAAGCCAAGCGCCGGCTGCACGTCGGCTGCACGATTTGAAGCCCCTCACAGGAGCGACCATGACCAAGACATCCCAGGGCTGCAATTGCCCAAACATCGGCGCCTGCGACGGGTCCTGCGCCCCGTACAACGAGCCAGCCCCGGAGCTGGCCTACAGCACCGACGAAGAGAACTTCAGCAAGGACTTCTGTGACGTGCTGGACGAGCTGCGCAATGACCACGCGGACGCCGATCTGATCGGCATGACCTACTGGGTCGGCGAGAAGGTCCAGCACCCGGCGTCGTTCTACTTCAAACGCTCCGCTCAGCGCGTCGTCGAGATCGCCGCCGAGCTGGCCTACGACGAGAACGAGCACGCCGAGGACTTCACCACCGACGTGACGAAGGAGGCCACGGACGAGCTGCAGGCGTTCATCGACGCCTGGGCCGACAAGCACGTCAAGGTGAACTTCTGGACCGCCGTGAACGTTCGCCCGATGCAGGTCACCGCTGAAGACCTGGCCTGACTTTCCCATCCCTGAAGAACGCCCATGGAACCTGTAGCCGTCCTTTTCGCCCGCGCTGACTCGATCTACAAGAGCATGCCCGGATGCGATGTGTACGACATCGAGCGCGACGCACGCACCTGGCCAGGTGGCGCCCCTGTGGTGGCGCACCCGCCGTGCCGCTCCTGGGGCAAGTTCGCTCACATGGCGAAGCCGCGTCCCGGCGAACGGGAGCTGGCGCCCTGGGCAGTCGAGCAGGTGCGGCGGTGGGGCGGCGTGCTGGAGCATCCGTTGGGCTCGCGCCTGTGGACCGAGCTCGGTCTGCCAGCGCCTGGCCAGCGTGACTCCTTCGGCGGCTTCAGCGTGCCCATCTGCCAGCACTGGTTCGGCCATCGCGCCGAGAAGCGGACGCTGCTCTATGTCGTCGGCATCGAGCCGCGCGACCTGCCGGACGTGCACTTCAAGCTCGGCGAAGCCTCGCACGTCATCGCGCAGGGCCGCCAGGCGCGCCCGGACTTGGGCCGGGGCCGGCTGAAAAAGGGCGTACCTGGCTGGCGCCCCGAAGTCACGCCACGCGAGCGCGAGCACACCCCGCCCGACCTGGCCGTCTGGCTCGTCGAGCTGGCCCGACGTTGCGCGCGGCCCGAGCTGGCCGCCGCCGCCTGATCCCATCCCCCGACCTGGAGTAACACATGACCCCTCCGCTCTGCACCTGCCCCAGCGGCGACGGCTCTCTGACCTGGCCTTGCCCGACACACCCACCTGAGCCGTGTGCCATGGCGCTGGTGCCGGTGGAAACGTTGCAGGCCTGGAAGTCGATGGTCAACAGCCTCGCCGTGTTGTCGGTGAAGCGTGAGCGCACCAGCACTGCCATCGCGCTCAAGACGCTGATCCAGGGCGAGATTGACGACGCCGCACAGCCCGGCGTGAACTTCGCTGACGGGGACAGCCCGTGCGTGCTGGAGTGGGGCGCCGTCAGCCTGCCTGTGGGTGACACGTCGCGCGTCACCGAGATGAAGCTGTGCCCCACGCTGTGGGCCGCCATCGCCGAGGGCGCGCTCTGCGGCTTCGACTGGCGGGTCTACCCCCTGGCCCTCACGCCGCCGGCCGCCTGAATCCCATGTACGAAACCCAAGCCCCCGCCTGAAAGCCCACCATGACCGACACCAGAGAGCTTCCGCCGCTGCCGGCGCCACACTGGCCCCGCGAGTACTTCGGGGGCGTGCCGACTGGCGCCTTCACGGCCGATCAAGTGCAAGCCTACGCCCGCCTTGCCATCTCCACCCTGACGGCAGAGCGTGACGCCCTCCGTGCAGAGGTGGGGGCGATGCGGGACGACGCGCGGCGGTGGCGCGCATTGCGCGAATGCCTGCTGGGCGTTGACTGGGCATATCAGGACGACCCTGATTGCTCCGTCGCCATCTTCACCTGCCCGCAGGGTGTGTCCGCCTTTGCCGGCCCGGAGTGCGCCGACGAGATCGCCGACGCCATCGACGCGGCCAGCCAGAAGGAGCAGCAGTGATGAAGCTCAGCGAGCAGTACGCCAGGGCCATGCGCGCCGGCAACCACGATCTGTGCATCGCCATCGAACGGCGCCAAGGGCTCGACGGCTTCCCGCCCGAGCTGGTCAGCGTGGGCCTGCTGGCTCTGGAAGCCGGCCGCGACCCCTATGCAGCAATCGGCGAGCGGTTCGACGCACGCAAGCAGGAGCAGAGCAATGCAGAGTGACCGAGAGCTTTTGGAACTGGCGGCGAGGGCTGCCGGGCTGGTGGTGGCAGGCCTCGCCGACAAGATGTTGGTCGATCCGGAGCGCCGGGCGGGCGGTCTGATCGTCGTGACGCCAACGGGTGGCCACACGGCATGGAACCCGCTCACAGATGACGGCGACGCCCTACGCCTAGCGGTGACGCTGAAGATCGACCTGTTCCACGACGACCCGCGGGACAACGACGCTTGGGTCATGGCCGGCGATATCGAGTTCGTTGAAGACGTGGACGGCGAGAGTAGCCGCCCAGCCGCCGCCCGCCGCGCCATCGTCCGCGCAGCAGCGGCTATTGGGCAGGCGCAGGGAGGGAAGGGATGAGCAACGAGATTGACGCCGGCCAAGTCGCGCAGCTGCTGAACGTGTCGCGGCAGCACTTCACCGACCGCATCAGCAAGAGGCCCGACTTCCCTCGCCCCGTGGTGAACTTCTCGCCACGCTCCCGCCGCTGGCGCTTCGACGAGGTGCTGAGGTGGCGGCAGGGGCAGTTGCAGGCGGCCTAGAGCCGCTTGGCTACGTCCTCGGGCGACTCGCGGTAGTAGTGGTCCGCAAGCACGCGGATGTCCACATGCCCGCTGATGCGCTGAAGGGTCTTCAGATCGTGCTTCATGCTCAGGCGGGTCAGCGCCTCCCCGCGGCTGTCGTGAAACCGCATGCCCTTGATGCCCAGCCGCTTGACGGCCTTGTAGAACAGCGCCCCCATGCTGTCGCCGCCGACCGTGAACAGGTCTTGCCGGCCCGCAGCCTTTGCGCCGGCCACCAGCACGCCCAGCAGCCGCGCTGCCGGCCGGGTCACAGGCACGAAGCGGGGCCGCCCGGTGTACCGGATCGTCTTGTGCTTCATGAGCCGGCAGACGCGGGTTTCAAGGTCAACATCGGCCACCGTCAGTCCCCGCACTTCGCCCGCACGCATGGCGGTCCTCAGCGCCAGCAGCCACGCGTGGGCGACCTCCTGCTGCATCGTCGCGGGCGGCCTTCCGGCCAGGTAGCCCAGCGCGCGGCAGATCGCCTTGACTTCAGCCGGGCTCACACGCCGATCACGCGCCGGGCCCTCGGCCGGGATCGTCACGAAGCTCCACGGGCTTTCCAGCGGGCACCAGCGCCACACCTTCCCGGCCACGGTCCAGATGTTGCTGATGGTGTTCGCCTCGCGACCCACCGTCGCCGGCTTGACGGTCTTCAGCCGCTTTTGGACCCAGGCCGTCAGGTCGTCGGGCGTCACCTCAGTAAACCGCTTGCGCATCAACTCCGGGAAATCCCGGCGCAGCGCCCGCAATCTGGCTTCCTCGTTGACCCGGCTACCCTTGGACGGCGTGACTTCCTTCAGGTATCGGTCTACCGCGTCGTCAACGGTCTTGAGTGGCCATTTGCCCAGCTTCCCGGCCCGCATGTCGGCCTCAGTCTGCGCCGCCCATTCCTGCGCCTCGCGCTTCGTCGGAAACCCGCCCTGCGTCTCGCGCTCGCCGGACACCTCAACTTCGGCACGCCAGCGGCCGGACGGGAGCTTTCGGTAGTAGGCCATTCGTGCGGGCACCCGTGCGGGCAGCGTGCGGGCGTTGGTGATTGTCCAAGGGGGCCGAATGATGCCCGATGCTGGCCTAGCTTTGCTGGGTAATGCTGGCCTACGCTGGGGAAAGATGCCGGCCAGTGGCGTTTTCTATGGTGCCTGGGACGGGACTTGAACCCGTACGTCCCCTTCGGGACGGCGGATTTTAAGTCCGCTGCGTTTACCGATTTCGCCACCCAGGCGCGGCTGCAATTATCCGGGCTGCGCAAAAGAAAACGGGAGATTCGATCAACGAATCTCCCGTGAAGCGTGGAGCGGGATAAGAGGCTCGAACTCTCGACCTATACCTTGGCAAGGTATCGCTC
>CAXDTK010000085.1:0-18134 GCA_963992225.1 uncultured Comamonadaceae bacterium
CCACTTTTGGCGTGAAATCACATGAAGCCCGGCCGACCCTCCTATGCTCGCCAGCAAGTCTTCATCGACAAGCTCACGCACGAGAACGCCATGCTCAAGCGGCTGAAGTTCGCCGCCAAGAGCGAGGTCTACAGCGCTGAGCAGAAGAGCCTGTTGGACGAGACGCTGGACATGGACCTGGCGGCCGTGGCCGCCGAGATCGAGGCGCTGCAGCCGGCGCCCCAGTCGGCCGGCGAGAAGCAGCAACCCAAGCGAGCACCGCTGCCGCCCCATCTGCCGCGCCGCGAGTTCCGCCACGAACCCGACAACACCACTTGCGGCTGCGGCCAGGCGATGCAGCGCATCGGCGAGGACGTGGCCGAGAAGCTGGACTACCAACCCGGCGTGTTCACCGTGGAGCGTCATGTGCGCGGCAAGTGGGTGTGCCGCTGACGGCCACGGTCCGACTGGGTCAGTGTAGGTAGCTTGGTGTTTCTGTCCACGGGGACGGGGCCGCGCCACGATGGCCGTTTTTTAGGATGTCACGCTCCTCAGTCACGCGCCGCAGCTCGGCCTTCAGCCGACGCAGTTCCTCGGCCTGCGAGACCTGCGCCTGTCGCTCGGCCGCCGGCACCGAATAGGCTTTGATCCACTTGTACAGGCTGTGCTGACTGACGCCGATCCGGGCCGACACGTCGGCCACGCGGTGGCCTCGTTCCGTGATCTGCTTGACCGCCTCGATCTTGAATTCTTCTGGGTAGGGTTGCTTGCTTTGCATGGCACCTCCGATTGGGCCTCAGTTTGAGGCTCGAAGGTGTCTACCGAATCCGGGGCGATTCACATGGGCGCTGCTCGTCCTTCAACTGTTCCTGGCCGCCATGAACATCCATGGGGCCAGGCAGCAGGCCAAGTGCGGCAGCACCGATGCATCCTGAACTCGCGCCGCAGCTGCGCCCACGACGCTGGAGGTATGGGCGGCGGCGTCGCGCCGCGGACTGCCGCCGATACGGCGCCCCTCAATCGAGAAAGGACTGGGGCACCTTTCCGCCGTTCACGGCGATCTTGGCGATCACCATCTTGTGCAGCCAGACATTCATCTTGGCAGAGTCCTGCATCAGCTCGGGCGGGCAGTTCAACTCGGTGGCCAGCGCCTTGCGAGCCTCAAGGCTCGAATCGATGTCCAGCAGCTTGAGCAGGTCGACGATGGACGTCTTCCAGTTGAGCTTCTGGCCGCTGGCTGCAGCGCGCTTTTCCATCTGGGCCTCCACATCGACGATACCGATGGGCGCCGGGCTGGCCGCCGCGGAGGCTGAGGACGTCGAAGCCGGTGCTGATGCCGGGGATGCGGCAGGTGCGGTGACAGGCGCTGCTGATGGCGATGCCGGCGTGCTGGCGCTCGTCGGGGATGCGCCGGCGCTCTGGTGATCGCCGATGCCAAGTTTCTCGAGGATCTTAGAGAAAAAGCTCATGGTGTTCCTTTGAAGTCTGGTCAGTCGTGCGAGGACCGCGATGCTGGATTCAATCGGCGTCCGTTGGCGATGGCAGCGAGGTGTCCTCGGCCCGTGTTTCACCCTGTTGGCCAATCCGTTCTCGGCCGACCGCGCCCTGTGCGGCGCTTTCCTGCTGTTGCTGAGGATGCTGATGAAGCTGCGTCGGTGAATGCTCCGGGTCCAAACCGCCCATCTGCTGCCCGCCGTCAGCGACCGCGGCCGAGCCAGGCGACTGGCTCTGGGCCTGTTGCTGCCCGGATTGCTGCTGGGCCTGTTGGCAATGCTGCTGAAGCTCAGGAGAGTCTTCGGGACGCGCCGTCTGTCCCACATGGGTAAGAGGATTGCTCATCGGTGTCTCCTTGATGATGCAAAGAATCCGTCAAACGTACTGGCGGCCATGTCGGACAGGGCCGCTGTTACGCCCGTGGACGCCTGCTCAGACTGACGTGCTCACCCGCCGTGCTGGCTTCATACCGAGCAGCTTCAGACCCTCGGCCAAGCTTTGCCGGCTCTTCCAATAGTCGGCCCATGGGTCCGTGATCTCGCCGGCCAGGTATGCAGGCGCCGTTGCGATGTTCCAGTGCGCGCCTCCTGTGATGTCGGGAAGCTGGTCCCAAGCGATGGGGATCGAGACGCCGAGCCCCGCGCGTGCACGTGCAGAGAACGCTGCCGCCGTCGTCTGCCCGTGGCCATTTCTCAGGTAATCGATGAAGATCTTTCCGACGCGATTGGACCCACCGCTTTTGGCCACAAAGCGCTGGGGGATGGTCTTGGCCATATGGGCCACCACGGCCTTCGAGAAGTCCTTCACCTGCTCATAGTCCAGCCGCGGCGCGAGCGGCACGACGACATGCAGGCCTTTGCCGCCGCTGGTCTTGAGCCAGCTCTGCAGCTCCAGGTGTTCGAGCATCGTGCGCACGAGCACGGCCGCCTCTTGCAGGTGCGCCCACGTCACGCCTTCACCGGGGTCGAGGTCGAACACCACACGGTCGGGCTGATCGATGCGTCGGGCCGTTGAGTTCCAGGTGTGGAACTCCACGACGTTGAGCTGCGCCGCCGTGATGAGACCTTCCACCGTGTCGACGGACATCAGCGAGTCGTGCCCGGGCCACAAGGCTTCATCCAGTTCGGTGATGCCCTTGAGCTTGGCGTCCGAGTGCTTCTGGAAAAACAATTGCCCGCTGATGCCCTGCGGCGCGCGCACCAGCGACACGGGCCGGAGCTGGAGATGCGGCAGGATCCTGTCAGCGACGGCTTCGTAGTACTTGACCAGATCGATCTTGGTCAAGCCGCTCGCCGTATCGATCACCCGGTCGGGGTGCGTGATCTTCACGCCGTGCTTCGCGGTCGCCAGCGTGACGGTCGATGCTTGGGCTGCCTTCCTGCCAGTGGACTTCGCAAGCGCGACAGTGGGCGCAGGCGCAGGGGTTTCGCGGCGGATGGCGCTGGCCGGCTTGTCCGTGCGAACGCCCCGGAAGGTCGGGTGGCGAACATTGCCATCCGGCGTCCATTCGCCGAACGCGACTTCGACGACCATCTCGGGACGTACCCATCGTTCGGTGCCGCGCTTGCGCTTGGACCAGCGGCCAGGTTCCACCAGTGACGGGTCGACGGCAGGCTGCTTGGTCTCCAGCTTGACCAGCTGCGCGTGAAGCTCGGCGCCCTGCGACGAGGACCAGCCGGTGCCGACCGATCCGCCCGGGCGCAGCTTGCCCTGCTCGTAGTACCCCAGGATCAACGCGCCGACTTCCCTCGGTGAGTTGGTGCGATCGGTGAATCCAATGACGACGAACTCCTGGCGGCGCTGGCACTTGAGCTTGAGCCACGTGTCGCTGCGACGGCCTACGTACGGTGAGTCGGCCTTCTTGAGCATGACTCCTTCGAGCCCCAACTGACAGGCGGCGCTGAGCACCTGGGCTGGCGATGCCGGCAGCTCGTCACTGAACCGGATGCGTTCAGATGCGCGGCCTTCCAACAGCTTCCGCAAGACCTCGCGGCGCGCGCGCAGTGGCACATCCCGCAGGTCCTGGTCACCGACGAAGGGCGCATCGAAGAGGTACAGCACGATCGCCTGCGTGCGCGCGTTGTCGATGGCGTTCTGCAGGCGATTGAAGTCAGGAACGCCGTGCTCTCCCATGACGACCATCTCGCCGTCCAGCCATGCCTGCTGGACCTGGAGCTTCTCGAGGTCTGCGACTAGCGGTTTAAGCTTGGCCGTCCAGTCGTTGCCATTGCGCGTGATCAGGTGCGGCTTGCCGCCCTTGAACTTGATCGTGATGCGGTAGCCATCCCACTTGTTCTCGACGATCCAGTCACCTTCCGAAGGCGCAGCCGCCGTCAATGTTGCGAGCTGGGGCGACAGCTGCTCGGGAAACGGCGCTTTCACCGCCTTTGACAGGTCCGGACCGCCGACGGCGGTATTCTTCGGCACTGATGCTTTCTTCGCCGCCGGCGCCGCGGCGACAGGTTCGTTGCCCGACTTCGCAGCCGGCCTGGCGGCCTGCCGCGCTTTGCTTCCCTTCCTCAGCTTCAGTTCTGCCCAGACTGGCGCGTGGTCACTGGGATGGTCTCGGCCGCGCTCCTCGCGATCGACGCCCGCATCAACGATCTGCAGCTGATTGCTGACCAGAATGTGGTCGATGCGCAGGCCAGCGTCTCGCTCCCAGTGCTTCCGAAAGAAGTCCCAGAATGTGTACGGCACCTGGTCCGGGTAGGCCGACTTGATCACGTCCGTCCAACCTTGACTCAGCAGCTCTGCGAACGCTTGGCGGGACTCGGGTTGCAGCAGGGCATCCTTGCGCCAGCTGTCGGGCTTGTAGATGTCGCTGTCCGTGGGGACGACATTCCAGTCCCCCAGCAGCACGACGGGCTGACCCGACTTCCACAGTTCGTCAGCGCGCCTGATCAGACGCGCGAACCACTTCAGCTTGTAGTCGAATTTGGGGCCGGGCTGCGGGTTGCCGTTGGGCAGGTACAGGCACCCGAACAGCACGCCGCCAACGGCCGCTTCCAGGTAACGGGCCTGCTTGTCGGAGGGATCGCCCGGCAGCGCCTTGACGATGGGGACCAGCTCGTGTCGCGACAGGAGCGCCACCCCGTTCCAGCTGCGCTCGCCCACGACGAGCGACTGGTAGCCCAGCTCCCGCAAAGCCTCCGTCGGGAACGCCTCGGCCGTGGCCTTCAGTTCCTGAAGCGCAATAACGTCCGGCTGATGGCGCTCCAGCCAATCGAGCAGGTGCGTGAGCCGACGAACGACGCTGTTGACGTTCCAGGTGGCGACCCGCACAGCTTCAGCGCTTGCCCTTGAGGTGTGCTTCGACGGCCGCGGCTTCGTTGCCGACGGCCTTGACAGCCGCCTTAAGTTCCTCAGGTGTCACGCCGAACTTCTTGGCCCAGTCGCGCACCTCATAGTCTTCAGTGGTGCTGATGCGCTTGCGGTCCTGGCCGCCCGCCTTGGACTTGTCGTCTGACATGGAAGTGCTCCAACGGGATAGGTCAGTGCACCGTAGGTCATCGTCGAGCCAGGCAGTGTCAGACAACGGCGTATTAATGGCCCCTGAACGGGGCGCCCGAGTCGCCCCCTGTCAGCCGCCACCGTGCGCGGCATCTGTCGCAGCCATCGCTCGCTGGATGATGTCGAACAGCGCTTCCACCGTGGCTGGCTTCGCGAGATGAGCATCGAATCCAGCGTCCTCCGCCAGGTCCAGATGCCACGGTTGGGCCCACCCGGTGAGCGCGGCGATGTAGAGGCTTTGGCCGTACTTTCTACGGATCTGGCGACAGGCGTCGTAGCCGTCAACATCCGGCATGCTGATCCAGCAGCACGAGCGTGGCCTTGAACGTCTTGAGCATCTCCAGCGCTTGCGTGGCGGACGTTGCCGCGCGCACATCGCAGCCGTATTGCTTGAGCAGCATGACGAGCGCTTCGACCATGTCGTCATGGTCGTCGACTACGAGCACGGCAACGCCTGCGCTAGAGAGGGTGCCCTTGGTCGAGCCAGCTCCATCAGGCTGCGACACACTCACATACGGAGCGTAAAGGGATGCGAAGTCCGTCCCATCGACAGCGCCCGTGGATATCGCGAGCGCGGGGGAGCCACGTTGACTGGCGGGCTGTTGCTCCTGCGGCGCTTCACCAATATCCGGCATGACGTTCGGCATACCGGCATCCTACTGTTCCCCATGCCTGCGAAGCTGTCCATTCGTTACCGGCGGACCAAGCGCGGTAGAAACACTGCTGCGGACGAGGGGCAGTTTCTCTGGCGGGCCAATTCACCGGTCAAGCGCCGCAGGTCTTGAGGGAAGCAAGCGTTCCAGTTCCCCGGCCAACGTGTCGAGGTCCATGGGCTTGCTCAAGAAGCCATCCATGCCGACGCGGGCGCATTCCGCGCGCTCGGTGTCGCCACTGGTGGCGGCGACGATCGGAAACGGCGGTAGCGAGCCTGTCGCTTGTGACCAGCGCAGCCGCTTGGTAGCCTCCAGCCCGCCCATGACCGGCATGTCGAGATCCATCAACACCATATCGGGCGGCCAGGCGCGGCACGCCTCCAAGGCCTCGGCGCCGTCCGTCGCAACGCACACGTCATAACCGAGCGCTTCGAGTTGGCCTCTGGCGAGGACCTGGTTGACGAGGCTGTCGTCAACCACCATCACGCGGCGCACGTCGCGCACGTAGAGCGGACCCGGCGCCGTGTCTCTGCTTGCGCTGGTCGACGTTCGCCAGTCGACGTGGGCGGTGAAGCGGTCGAGCTCGGCGGGGCTCAGCGGAAGCGTGCGGATGTCGACGCCCGTACCCCCACGGTGCGAAAGCGTGGGAGAGCCGACGACGACCGCGAGCACCGTCCACATCGCGGGGCGCTCCGCTGCCAATGACGCAAGCATTGACAGCTCCTCCCCTAAGCTCTCGCCCACGATGAGCAGCACGGGCGCCTCGCCGCGCAGCTGATTTCGCAGCGCCGCAGCGGCCCGATCCAGCGTCTTGTAGGAGTTCACCGTCCATCCCAGGCGCCGCAACCGCTGTTCCAGCGAGTCGAGCACACCATGAACGGGGCTCACGAGCCAGGCGCGGGCGCCGGCGGCGTCCGGCGGGGACTCGCCAGATTCCACGACCTCGACGGTAGCAGACCATTCGAGAGACAGCACCAGCCCGTCGGCACCAGCGTCAACGAACTGGGTGCGGCCGCCTGTGGACGGACAAACCCCTTCAGCGCGTGGCAAGCGGCCGTCCGCCGGTATGTCGGTCGTGTCCGGGTGCAGATCCAGGCGTTGCAGCACGCGCTGGATGGCATCCCGCGAGGTCGCTCCGGTACCGGCCGCATGCACCATCACCGTCGCACGGCCGTCCGCCGGCGTGCCGACATCGGCGGTAAACATGACGAAGCCACCCTCGAAGCAATCGATAATGCCTAGGGCCAATCGATGAATGCAGGCGCTGACGCCGTTATCAACTTCCGACAGCGTGACGCGCGGACCGCTGTAGTCGAAGCACCAGACCAGTCGTCTTCGACGAGCATGCCGCAAGACGTCGCGCACGCCACGGGTGAACTGCTCAGAGAAGTCCATGGCCGGTCATGCCGACCAGCAGCGATCGACACGCCGCGTGAGATGGTTGGGACAGCTTGGCGAACGCGCGCCGCGGCGGTAGCGTGGCGCCACCGGTGCACCTCGCCCCGCCCTCAAATGCGACCCATACCATCTCAAGTGACACCGCCCCGTGCTTACCGCTTGCGCCGCCGCGGCTGACAGCAGCGCGCGACAACGAACGGATCTATTTCGGCAAATGGTAAGCCCAGCCCCCACTGCACAACGCGTTCGACCCTAGGGGGGAGCCACGCTGAAGCGTCTTAGGATTTGGCCGTCAGCCCCAGGACCTCGGCGATCAGCACGGGCAGCTCTTCGATCGCGTTCTGCTTATGAAAGGTGGCGGCCACCCCGGACTGAGCGAAGTCATCACCCAGTTCTTGAAGGAGATTTCCGGAGCCGAGAATGACCGGCAGCCCGGGACGCAGGCGCTGCACCTCCCGTGAGAGCTCCAAGCCAGACAGGCGGGGCATGTTCAGGTCGGTGATGATGGCATCGACCTCCCAGGGCATCCGTTGGAACGATTCCAGTGCCTGGGCGGCATCACAGAAGCCGGTGACCTGGTAGCCGCACTTCTCCAGCAGCCGCGAGACCATCAAAGTGATCACCTCGTCGTCATCGACGTAGAAGACGCGGCGCCCGCGTCCTTGCGGAACGGAGTGTTCCAGCGGTAGCGGCTCTGTCGCCTCGACGCCGAGGTCGGCCGGGAACCACAGGTGCACCGTCGTGCCTTTGCCCAGGGCGCTGTCCAGCGTCACCGCGCCACCGTGGCCCGTGACGATGCCGTGGACGACGGACAGCCCGAGTCCTGTGCCCTCGCCTTCTGGTTTGGTAGTGAAGAACGGTTCGAACACCCGCTTGGCAGTGGCCTCGTCCATGCCAGGGCCGTTGTCGCACACCTCCAGATGCACGTAGGGCCCCGCTGGCAGGCCACCAAGCCGCTCGTAAGCCGATGCCACCAGCTCGGCCGGCTCGCCGCGGATCTCGATGTGGCCTTTTTTGCCGGCCATGGCCTGCCAGGCATTGGCGCAGAGGTTGATCAGGGCCTGCTCGACCTGCGTGGCGTCGGCCACGATGCGCAGCGGTCGTGATGGCATCGACGCATGGACCGTCACCGTGCGCGGCACGGTGGCCCGCAAGAGTCCCAGCGTCTCGTCGACGAGGTCGCGCAAGTCGCAAGCGGTCAGCTTACGGGGGCGGCGGCGCGCAAACGTCAGGATCTGCTGCACCATCTCCCGGCCGCGGAGGCCGGCCTTGCGGATCTGCTGCAAGCTTTGAGCGGCTGGATGCGTAGGTGTCAGGTCGTCGAGTGCCAGCTTGGCGTTACCCAGGATGCCTGCCAGCACGTTGTTGAAGTCGTGCGCAATGCCACCCGCCAGCACGCCGATGGCTTCCAGCTTCTGCGATTCACGAAGGTGATCGGCGAGTTCGCGTCGTGCTTCCTGCGTCCTGCGCTCTTCGGTGACGTTGCGGCCGACGCCGCGATAGCCGGCGAACTCACCCTGAGCGTCGAAGATCGGTTCACCGCTGATGCACAGAACCTGCACGCCGTCTGGACCCTTCAACGTCATCTCGAAGTCCTTGAAGGGCTCGCGGCGGATGATCTTGGCGCTTTGCCGGTGCCATGCCGTTTCGTCCATCAGGGGGAGCACTTCCCAGGGCGTGTGGCCAATGGCTTTCTGGGGATCAACCATGCCGCTGCGCGCCGCACCTTCGGAGAGAAAGGTGTAGCGGAAGTGGTTGTCGAGTTCCCAGTACCAGTCGGAGGACAACGCGGTCAGGGCACGGAACTGGGCTTCGCTGTTCTTGAGCGCAGTCTCCGCGCGATGTCGCTCCGTGACATCACGGATGAAGGCCGCGAACTGCCGACCGTTGCCACCTTCGAGTTCACTGAACGCGAGCTCGATCAGCACCTCAGCGCCGCCTTTGCGGCGTCCGACGGTGGCTGTGGCACGCCAGTTGAGCCGACGTTGCCCGGTTCTGAGGTAGGCCGCGAATCCGCTGCGGTGCGCTACGCGCAACCGCTCGGGCTGCAGCATCGCCAAGGGTTTGTCGAGCACCTCTTCGGGTGCGTAGCCGAACACGGCTTCGATGGCTGGATTGGCAAACCGGATGGTCTCCTGCTCGTCGATCAAGACCACGGCGTCGGTCGTGGTCTGCCACAGCAAGCGGTACCGCTCCTCGCTCTCGCGCAGGGTCGACCGAGACAGTTCGAGCGCGTGCATCAACTCCTCGGCGCGACGATGTTCCTGCTGGGCTTTCGAGCGTTCGAGCCTCACCTGCAGCAGGTCGGCGACCAGGCCAGCGAGGTGTTCGAGCAGTTGCATCTCCCCTGCTGCAAGCTCGGCCGGCGTGCGGTCGAGCACGCACAAGGCGCCCAGCACATGGCCGCCGAACTTGAGCGGATAGCCCGCATAGAAACGCACGTGCGAGGGGCCCGTCACCAGCGCGTTGTCGATGAAGCGCGGATCCGCAGAGGCATCGCAGACTTCAACCGGCTGGTTCTCCAACAACGTGTACAGGCAGAACGATTCCGACAGCGGATGAAAGGTCTGCTCCCATCCATGGCGGGACGCCACCCACTGCCCCTCCGGGCCGATGAAGGTCATGAGCGCTGTCGGGCGTTTCGTCGCGCGAGCGGCCAGCGCCGTGACCCGGTCGAACGCAGGATCCGTATGGGGACGCAGCAGGTCCAGCGAGCGCATGAGCGCCAGCCGCTGTGGATCGTCAAGCACCGCATGGCCCACGCTCATTGACTACCTCCGCGAGCCCATGGTGCCCCACTGCTTTCCCTTGCGCAATCGGCACTGACGGGGCTTATTAACAGCCGCGGCAATGGCGCGACAGCGGCGAGCAAGATTCGTTACGCGTGGCCTTTCAAACCGTGGCGGATGTCGCTCAATTGGGACTGACCTCTGGCCGATACGGGCGCATAGTTCCTCTTTGCTCTGCGATATCAACGCTGTGCAGGGCGCTTCCGCAACGAGGTCCCGGCCTCAGTCATCTGCGCCGCATGGTCACTTCAACCGCGGACACGCCTCGGGCGCCATCGCTGACCTTCTGGCTGTTCCTGATGGCCTTGGTGGCCTGCGTGCTGACCGTCGGCACGGCCTTCCTTGCGATCGACGGTCTCTTCAAGCATCACGAGCGCCTCGACGCGCAAGAGCTGCTGCGCACCAATGCCGCCACGCTTCGCGATGCGCTGGACGAGGGGATGGAGCAGCACTTCCAGCAAGTGAAAGTGCTGGCGGAACTAGACCAAGTGGCGCAGATCCGGTCGACCGACGAGGTGCGTCGAGCGCTCGACAGCTACCGGGCCAAGTTTGCGCAGTACGCCTGGCTGGGAGTGGTTGCCCCCGACGGCATGGTCCTCGCATCGTCGCAGGGTCTGCTGCAAGGGCTCAACGTAGCCAAGCGGGACTGGTTCCAGGCAGGTTTGACCGCACCCCACGTCGGCGACGTGCACCAGGCCATGCTGCTGGCCAAGTTGTTGCCACAGCAGTCCGAACCCTGGCGGTTCGTCGATTTCTCAATGCCGGTGGTTCGCGATGGCCAGACGGTGGCGGTTCTGGGTGCACACCTGAGTTGGGCATGGGCCGGTTCCTTGAAGACGTTGCTGGCGGAACGTCTGGCGCAGCCCGAGACCGAAGTGCTCGTGATCGACGCCAAGGGCGAGGTGCTGCTCGGCCCCAAGGCGCTGGAAGGTAAGCCTTTTGACTTGGCCGCGGAGCAAGCCAATCCCGACGTCGTTGTGTCGGTGTCCGAAAGTCGCGGCCACGGCGACTTCAAGGGGCTCGGCTGGCGCGTTGTCATCCGGCAGCCCGAGCAAGTCGCCATGAGTGGCTACCGGTCCATGCGGATTCGCACGGGCATCGCTGCGACCGCTGTGTGTGTCTTGGTGGCGCCCGGCCTCTGGCTGGTGGCCCGGCGGCTATCCAGGCCTCTGCTCGAATTGACGCGCTGGTTGGACTCGCCAAACAACCTGCCACCCAGCTGGACGGCACCTTACCGGGAGGCGCGCATCCTCGGCGACACGCTGCGCGACTTCCGCTTCAGGCAGCAGTCGCACACCGACCAGCTGCGCGGCTTGGCGGAGCAGCTGGAGACGCGCGTGACGGAGCGGACCGCCGAGCTGGCGGCGAGCCAGCGGCAGATGCGTGCCGTGACGGACAACCTGCCGATGATGATTTCCTACATCGACGCCCAACGGCGCCTACAGTTCACCAACCTTCAGTTTGAATACTGGACGGGTGTAAAGATCGCCGATGCGCTGGGCCGCCCGCTGCAGGAAGTGGTCGGCGAGGAACTGTATGCGCAGCGTCGCGAGCATCTGACGCGCGCCTTGGCCGGCGAGCGGGTGGAATTCGAAGTCCGCTCAACGGCCATGGGCACGGACCGGTGGCTGCAGACCGTGTACGTCCCGGACGTTGACGCGGACGGCGTGGTCAATGGCGTCTATACGCTCACCACGGACGTGACGCCGCTTCGGCAGGCGGAGCGCCAAATGGCCGAGCTGGCCATGAACGACACGCTGACCGGAATGCCGAACCGCCGGAGCTTCAATCAGCACCTGCCACAGGCGCTGGCGCGTGCAGCGCGTACTGGCGCGGCGACGGCGCTTCTGTTCCTGGATGTCAATCACTTTAAGGCGATCAACGACATGCATGGCCATGCTGCCGGCGACGAAGTCCTGCAGGTCTTCGCGCGGCGCATCGCCGGGGTCATCCGCACCAGCGACACGGCGGCCCGCTTCGCGGGCGACGAGTTCGTGGTGGTTCTGGAACGCGTCAGGAGTCGGCGGGACGTGGAACTGGTTGCAGAAAAACTGGCCGCCGTTGCGAGGGAACCCGTTCTGCTGCAAAGCGGCGCGCTCCTACGAACGTCCACGAGCATTGGTGCCGTACATGCTGATGCGGAGCTGGGCTTGACGCCCGAGCAGCTCTTGGCGGCTGCCGACCAGGCGCTCTACAAGACCAAGCAAAATGGCCGAGATGGATTCACCGTCGTGAGCGCTTCGGAGCCTCCAAACGCCAAAGCTGCCTGACGCAGCTGGCAACCTTCGCCGCGCTCGATCTCCGGGGACGGGAGATCGATGGTGCAACACGTCAGGTCGGCACGTAATTTGCCGCCTGTGAATGCTCGGCGACGGTGAAAACAATGGACTACAACAACAACGGTTTCGGGAGCACCGAGACCGCCCTGCAAGCCAGCGAGGACCGCTTTCGCCTTCTGGTAGACAGCGTGCGCGACTACGCGATCTTCATGCTGGACCCTGGCGGCCACGTGATCAGCTGGAATGCTGGCGCCGAACGGTTCAACGGCTACAAGGCAGAAGAAATCACCGGCAGCCATGTCTCCCGGTTCTACCCACCCGAGGCCTTGGCCCGCGGTTTGCCGAGGATCGAACTGGAGACGGCGGCGCGCGAGGGCACCTTCGAAGACGAGGGGTGGCGCGTCCGCAAGGACGGCTCGCTCTACTGGGCCAATGTCGTGGTCACCGCGATGCGCGACGACGCCGGCACCCTGGTTGGCTTCGCCAAGATCACCAGGGACCTCACCGAGCGTCGCAACCATGAGGAAGCGCTGCGGCGCAGCGAGGAACGGTTTCGGCTGCTGGTTGAAGGAGTCTCCGACTACGCGATCTTCATGCTGGACGTGAACGGGCGGGTTGCGACCTGGAACGTCGGCGCCCAGCGCATCAAGGGGTATGCGGCCAACGAGATCATCGGCAAGCACTTCTCAGTGTTCTACCCGGAGGACGTGCGTGCCAGCGGCTGGCCCGAGCATGAGTTGAAGGTCGCCACAGAGCAAGGCCGCTTTGTCGACAAGGGTTGGCGGGTGCGCAAAGACGGCACCCAGTTCTGGGCGCTGGTCACCATCACCGCTGTGCGCGACCGCCACGGCAAGTTGGTGGGCTTCGCCAAGCTCACCCGCGACATGACGGACTCCATGCGCATGGAGGAGATGGAAGAGGCGCACCGACGCCGGGAGGAGGTGCTCGATGCGGAGCGCAACGCACGCATCGCGGCGCAACGTGCTACGCGCATCAAGGACGAGTTCCTCGCCACGCTGTCGCATGAGCTGCGCACGCCGCTGTCCGCGATCATCGGCTGGACCCAGGTACTGCAGAAGGCACAAGACAGCGAACGCGCCGCAGACGTCGCCCGGGCCGTCGACGTCATCGACCGCAACGCGCGCATTCAGATCCGCCTTATCGACGACCTGCTGGATCTCAACCGCATCATGACCGGCAAGCTGCGCCTGGAAACCGAGCAGGTCAGCGTAGCCACCGTGGTGCAGGCGGCGGTCGATGCCACCATGCCCGCTGCACGATCCAAGGGTGTGGACCTGCACGTGCTACTCACGCCCGAGCCGCTTCGCGTCAGCGGGGACGGCAGCCGGCTGCAGCAGATCGCCTGGAACCTGCTGCAGAACGCCATCAAGTTCACACCGCCCGGCGGCCGCGTCGACGTCGAACTGCGGCGGGTCGATGACCAGGTTGAACTGCAGGTCCGCGACACGGGCATCGGCATCCCCGAGTCATTCCTTCCACACGTCTTCGAGCGCTTCTCGCAGCAAGATGGCTCGGCGTCACGCGTGCATGGCGGCTTGGGACTTGGCTTGGCGATATCGCGGCAACTCGTCGAGTTGCACGGCGGTCAGATCGAGGCGCGAAGCGCCGGGACCAACCAGGGTGCGACGTTCACCGTGCGGCTGCCGCTATCGGTCTTCCAGGCGGAGGAGGAGCGCGCCGAGCGGCTGCTTGTCGACGAGACGCGAGCGTCGGAGAACCAGGCGCTGCCACGGCTCGACGGGATGTATGCGTATGTGGTCGACGACGAGGACGACGCGCGTGAGCTGATTTGCCGCATCCTGGCGGACCAGGGAGCCAAGGTCTCGGCGTTCTCATGCGCTCAGGATCTGCTGGATGCGCTGCAGACCTCCCGCCCCATCGTCGTGATCAGCGACATCGGTATGCCGAAGATGGACGGTTTCCAGATGATCAAGGCGCTGCGGGCAACGGAGCCCGCCGGGTCCAGAGTACCTGCGCTGGCACTCACTGCATTCGCCCGCCCGGAGGATCGCAAGCAGGCGCTGCTGGCGGGCTTCCAGGGGCACCTTGCCAAGCCCTTCGACGCCGGGGAGCTGATCCTGCTGGTGAAGAACCTCGTCGTCTGAGGCGCTGCTACAGCTTCGCGTCCCGCACGTTCTCGGCAACGGCAAACATTAGACCGTCGCCGACTGCCAAGACGATCGCCTCAACGCCCGGCGTGAAAGCCTGGAAGCGGGTCCGGTAGTGCTCGAGGACCTGATGCAGGTCCCCCGGCGTGGGCATCTGTCCGTCGCGCGAACACTGCAGCAGGCCTCCCACCACGAAGCCTATGGCGCGCCCCACGTCGTCGCGCATAGCGGCAAGCAGCGCATCCTATGTCGTGGCCATGTTTGCTTCTTGACGCAGACGTTCTGAAGGCGCCATCGGGCGCCTCAACAGCCTAACCGGCTCTCAGTGCGCCAGGAACTCCTGCTTGCGCTCCGTCATCTGGCGGCCGAGTTCGACCAAGTCGAGGCCGGCTTTGCGGGCCTTGGGGAACATCTCGTTCTGTTCCTCCTTGACATGGTGCTTGACGAACTCGCCCATCACTTTAATCTTGGCGTCGAAGTCCTCGCCGTCCGGCTCCTTGCCCTGGACCTGGGCGATCAGGTCCTTGACGGACGCATGCTCGACCTTGGCTTCCGGGACAAGCTCCTTGTCCTTCAGGGCCGCCTTGAAAGCGGGGTAGAAGATCTCTTCCTCGATCGCGGTGTGCACCGTCAGTTCCTGGCAAATGGTTTCGACCAAACGCCGCTTGACGTTGACGGAGCGCGCCTTTTCGTACTCCTCGAATAGGGCGGCGACCTTCTTGTGATCCTCGCGCAGCAGCGCGATGGCGTCCTGCTGGCAGGTCCGGGGGGAGGCGTTGCGCGCCGAGAGAGTGCGGGTGGTGGTCGTGGATATTGCGGCGGTGGGCATCAGCAGCTCCAGAGATAGGAATGTGCGGATGCTCTATGGGTGTTTGCGGCTGGCATGACGGACGGGCGGTCGCTGAGACGTAGGCCATCACCGCTTGTTCTGCTTCGGTGGCCTTTGCCGGCATGATGCGTCACCGCTGCAAGTCAGCCCAAGAGAAACCAATATGAAAACCGCGAACGGAAATCACAGCGAGGGTGAGCAGTTGGCGAACTTCACCGACCCCCATGCCAACCTGACGCTGCAGGCGGCGGTTCTTGCGGGGAAGATGGGACTGTGGCAGTGGAACGCCGAGACCGGGCAAGCCCTCTGGAGTCCCGAGGTGTACGACCTGCTGCGCCTGCCGCGTGGCTCCGGCAGCGAATTCGGCGAGCGATTCCTGGAGATGATCCACCACGACGACGTTGCGGCGGTCGACGCAGCGCTTGCGGCTGTCGAAGCCAAGGGAGGCATTGACCCCTTCGTCTTCCGGATCACTGCCGGCGACGGGAGCACGCGCTGGCTGATGTCCTGCGCACAGGTGGCGCATGCACCCGGTGAGACGCTGTCGCGCCTTGTCGGCGTCAACATTGACGTGACCGAGGCCGTGGAAGCGGATGCCCGGCTGCGCGAGGCCAGTGCAGGCCGTGAACGGCAGGAACTGATCATGCAGGCCGTCATGGAACACGCACCGGTGGGCATCGCCGTGACGCTTACCGGTGAGGAACACCTTGCCTACGTGAACCGCTTCGGTTCCGAAATGATCAGCCGGCCCGTCGTCGGCACCGAGGAATGGGACGCCTGGCAGGTCTATCACCTGGATGGCCGCACGCCTGCGACCAAGGAGCAGATGGCGCTGCATCGAGCGGCGTCGGGCGAAGTCATTTGCAACGAGGAGTGGCTGATCCGGGCCTATGACGGATCGCTGCTGCCGGTGAGCTGCAACGCGGGTCCGATCGTCAAGCAGGACGGCAGCATCATCGGTGCGACCGTCGTCTGGTACGACGTGTCCCCGTTCAAGGAAGCCCAGCGGCAGCGCGAATCGTTCATGGCGGCCGTCTCGCACGAACTGCGCACGCCGCTCAGTGCGATCCTCGGCTGGGCGCAGGTCTTGAGTCGAACGACCGACCCCGAGGCCGTGAAGAAGGGGGTGGACGCCATCAGACGCAACGCCGAGACGCAGGCGCGGCTGATCGACGACCTGCTCGACATCTCACGCATGGCGGCGGGAAAGCTCTCGATGCGCCTGGCCAACGAGGACCTGCTGACCATCGTGAAGTCTTCCGTCGACACCGTGACGCCCATCGCGCTGGCGGGTGAGATCACCCTTGCGTTCGAAGCGGAAGCCGTCGATCGCTTGCCTGTGCTGGCCGACGACCTTCGACTGGGCCAAGCCATCTGGAACGTGCTGACCAACGCCGTCAAGTTCTCCAGGCCGGGCGGCCTGGTGCAGGTGATGCTGAGCCACGCCGACGGGGTAGCCGAACTGAAGGTCACCGACCATGGGGTGGGCATGGAATCCAAGGACCTGGAACACGTGTTCGAGGAGTTCTGGCAAGCAGGCACCCGCGACACGGCACATCGGCAGGGCATGGGTCTTGGACTGGCGATCGCCCGTCACATTGCGGTGGGACATGGGGGCACGCTGACAGCCAGCAGTCCAGGTACCGGCCTGGGCTCGACCTTCGTGTTGCGCGTGCCGTTGCAAGCCGCCGTATGAGCGCGGGCGTGTAGGCAATTTGCCCTACGTGCGAAGAGGGGAGTCTTCGACTTTCCCAGCAATCGCGCGGTTCACTGGCTTTCTGGCATTGAACGATGAGCGTACCGGTCCGTCGCTCCGTCACCGCTCATGCTGCGCTGACGAGGCAGCGGCCTACACCGCCGCGGCTTCTTGCACTCCATGGTGGCTGGCGATGTGTCTTTACCCTGGAAGCAAAGAGATCCGGAGACCAACCATGCTCGTTCGCGTCTTGTGTGTCAGCTCGGTGGCGGCAGGAATGACGAGCGACGGCATGGAACGGTTGGTCGCCAGTGCGCAGCGTCGCAACCGTCAGCTCGACCTGACCGGTGCATTGCTGAATGGCGACGGCCGATTCGTGCAGGCGCTGGAGGGACGGGAAGAAGCCGTCGACAGCATGATGGCCAAGATAGAGGCTGACCAGCGCCACACGGGCACTCAAATCCTCGCTCGCCAGAACATCACCAAGCGGGCCTTTGGCGCTTGGGACATGGCCTTCATCCAAGACGCTCAATGGCTTCAGAACTTCGAGGCCGTGGGCGATGGAACCATGACGGTGGATGCGTTGGTGTCGATCCTTGTGGACAAGGTCGAGGCGCGACGTTCGGCGCCCTACTGACCCGACGCACCGGCAATGTCGGTACGGTGCCGATCCGCCGGAGAGTCGATCTCCATGGCCATCCGCAGCGCCAACTGGACCGCGGCCCTCGTTGCCGCGTCCGCGCGTCCACTCGCCCCGTACTGGTTGGCCGATCTCAAGGCGAGGACCAGTTGGTCGGCAGCGGCGGCGAACTCCTGACCGCATCGCTCCATCGCGATGGTCATCCGCACCACTTGAAGCTGGCGATCCACTTCGGCCAACTGGATCCGCAGTTGACGCTGCCAGGGCTTGGAGGGGGGCAGGGCCGACTGCAGCGCTTGAACCAAGCCCGTCAGGTCTTTGATGACCTTGGCGACTTGCCTGATGTCCTCTGGGACGGCGAACTCGTTAGGTTCCATGGGTGCACTGATAGCAACATCGACTGCGACATCCAGCCACCCAGTATCGCTGTGGTCATCGAGCCAGTGAGAGCGGCGCATTGGAGTGCGGGTTACACCCCACGCCAGCATGATGCGAGTGGCTGACACGGGACTTATTCTTCTGTTCCAGGGACAACGACGCTGCATCGCATCCTGACGCGAGGACGTCGTGGGAGCGAGCGCAGCGAGCCAAGACGAGCTGGCGTGAGCGCTTCAGAAAAAGTAAGACGAATTCCCTGGCCCGGCCCCGCGTTGATCGGCGTCGTTGTCGGGGCCTTTGGCAGCCAAGGCGGTGCTCCACAGCGCCGCGTACCGTCGACTCGACGAATTCGGACAGTGT
>CAXDTK010000086.1:0-17925 GCA_963992225.1 uncultured Comamonadaceae bacterium
GCTTGCCGGGCAGGCCCAGGCCGTCGAGCACGCCCTTGCGGCGCGTCATCTCGCGGGCCTTGCGCGCGGCCTCGCGGGCGCGGGCGGCGTCGAGGATCTTGCCGCAGATGATCTTGGCGTCGATGGGGTTCTCGAGCAGGTAGTCGGTCAGCAGGCGGGAGACGATGTCTTCCACCGGGCCGCGCACCTCCGACGACACCAGCTTGTCCTTGGTCTGCGAGCTGAACTTGGGCTCGGGCACCTTGACGCTGACCACGCAGGCCAGGCCTTCGCGCATGTCGTCACCAGCGACCTCGACCTTGGCCTTCTTGGCCAGCTCGTTGTCCTCGATGTACTTGTTGATGACGCGGGTCATCGCGGCGCGCAGGCCGGTCAGGTGGGTGCCGCCGTCACGCTGCGGGATGTTGTTGGTGAAGCAGAGGACGTTCTCGTTGAAACCGTCGTTCCACTGCATCGCCACCTCGACGCCGATGTTGGTCTGCTGGTCGCTCATCTTGTCGCCCACGGCGTGGAAGATGTTCGGGTGCAGCGTCGTCTTGCCCTTGTTGATGAACTCGACGAAGCCCTTCACGCCGCCCGCGTAGGCAAAGTTGTCTTCCTTGTTGTTGCGCTCGTCGACGAGGCGGATCTTGACGCCGTTGTTCAGGAAGGACAGCTCGCGCAGGCGCTTGGCGAGGATGTCGTAGTGGTAGTCGTTGTTCTCTTTGAAGATCTCGGTGTCGGGCAGGAAGTGGACTTCGGTGCCGCGCTTGTCGGTCTCGCCGATGACCTTCATCGGGCTGGTCTCGACGCCGTTGACGAGCACGATCTCGCGGTCCTGCGGGATGCCCTTGGCGAACTCCAGGAAGTGCACCTTGCCGTTCTGGCGCACGGTCAGGCGCAGGAACTTGGACAGGCCGTTCACGCAGCTCACGCCCACGCCGTGCAGGCCGCCCGACACCTTGTACGAGTTCTGGTTGAACTTGCCGCCGGCGTGCAGCTCGGTCAGCGCGATCTCGGCGGCACTGCGCTTGGGCTCGTGCTTGTCGTCCATCTTGACGCCGGTGGGAATGCCGCGGCCGTTGTCGATGACGGAGATGGAGTTGTCGGTGTGGATGGTGACGACGATGTCGTCGCAGTGGCCGGCCAGCGCTTCGTCGATGGAGTTGTCGACCACCTCGAAGACCAGGTGATGCAGGCCGGTGCCGTCGGAGGTGTCACCGATGTACATGCCGGGGCGCTTGCGCACGGCCTCCAGGCCTTCGAGGATCTGGATGGAGCTGGCGTCGTACACCGCGCCCGACTTGGCCTCGGCCGCGGCCGCCGCCTGCTGGTTGGCGTTCAGGCCATCGGGGTGGTCGGGGCTGCTGTTGACATCACTCATCGGGGACTTTCCAAGGCCGCGGAGCGGCCCTCCAAACTCAAACTAGAGCCCCCCGCTTGGCGGGGGGCTGGGGGGTGCGAAACATTCAGGGCATGCAATGCCGATGAGGATCGTCAGATCCTCATCGGCATCACGACGTACTTGAAGCCGGTGGTGTCGGGGATGGTCAGCAGCGCACTCGACGCGCTGTCGTTCAGGTCGATGCAGACCATGTCCTGGCTCATGTTGGCCAGCGCATCCATCAGGTAGGTCACGTTGAAGCCGGTCTCGATCTTGTCGCCGGCGTAGTCGATCTCGATCTCTTCCTTGGCCTCTTCCTGCTCGGCATTGCTGGACGCGATGGACAGCAGGCCCGGCTCGAAGGTCAGGCGCACGGCCTTGAACTTCTCGCTGGTCAGGATGGCGGCGCGCTGCAGGCTGCTCAGCAGCGGCGCGCGGCCCAGCGTCAGGCGGAACTTGTGGTTCTTGGGGATGACGCGGTTGTAGTCGGGGAACTTGCCCTCGACCAGCTTGGTCACGAACTCCATGCCGCCGAAGCTGAACTTGGCCTGGTTGCCTGCGAAGCGCATCTCGATGGCCGCGTTTTCTTCGTCGCCCTTGCCGTCCTTGAGCAGGCGCTGCAGCTCCAGCACGGTCTTGCGCGGCAGGATGACTTCCTGCTTGGGGATGTCGGTGTCCAGCTCGGCCTGGGCCAGCGCCAGGCGGTGGCCGTCGGTGGCGACCAGCGTCAGGTTGCGGCCCTCGGCCACGAACAGGATGCCGTTGAGGTAGTAGCGAATGTCGTGCACCGCCATCGCGAAGTGGACCTGGTTGATCAGGCCCTTCAGCGCCTTCTGCGGCACGCTGAAGGCGGGGCCGAAGTCGGCGGCTTCCTGCACCAGCGGGAAGTCGTCGGCCGGCAGCGTCTGCAGGGTGAAACGACTCTTGCCGCCCTGCAGCGTCATCTTGTTCTGGTTGCTCGTCAGGCTGACGGTCTGGTCAGCCGGCATGGAGCGCAGGATGTCGATCAGCTTGCGCGCGCCCACCGTGGTGGACAGGGTGCCGGCGTCGCCGTCGAACTGCACCGTGGTGCGCACCTGGATCTCGAGGTCGCTGGTCGTGAGCTCCACCTGGTTGCCGGTCTTGCGGATCAGCACGTTGGCCAGGATCGGCAGCGTGTGGCGCCGCTCGACGATGCCCGATACCGCCTGCAGCGCGGCGAGCACCTGATCCTGGGGAGCTTTCAAAACGATCATGAGGGCCTCTTTGGAGGGATCTGGAGGAAGATTTCGATTGGGGACACGCCCCAAAAACGCGCGCGCGCGTGAAGCTGGGATTGTCGCCCGGATTCGGTGCCCCGCCGGGCTCGAGGGCCCTGGGGGTCAACCCGAAGCGTTGATCAGGGTCAGCCTTTGAGCGTCTGCTCCAGCACGTGCAGCTGCTGGTTCAGCTCGGTGTTCTTCTGGCGCTCGCC
The DNA here is from genome assembly GCA_963992225.1 of uncultured Comamonadaceae bacterium. Lineage (GTDB taxonomy): Bacteria > Pseudomonadota > Gammaproteobacteria > Burkholderiales > Burkholderiaceae_C > Pelomonas. The sequence continues at coordinate 2,817 of CAXDTK010000086.1, forward strand.
GCCGATCTTGCGCACCGCGTGCAGGACGGTGGTGTGGTCGCGCCCTCCGAACAGCTCGCCGATCTCGGGCAGGCTCTTCTGCGTCAGCTCCTTGGCCAGGTACATCGCGATCTGGCGCGGCCGGGCGATACTGGCCGGGCGCTTCTTGGAGTACATGTCGGCGACCTTGATCTTGTAGAAGTCGGCCACCGTCTTCTGGATGTTCTCCACACCGATCTGGCGGTTCTGGATGGACAGCAGGTCCTTCAGCGCCTCGCGGGCCAGCGTGATGCTGATCTCCTTGTGCGAGAACTTGGCGTAGGCCAGCACCTTGCGCAGCGCGCCCTCCAGCTCGCGCACGTTGGCGCGCACGTTCTTGGCGACGAAGAAGGCGACGTCCTCGGGCATGGGCGTGCCCTCGGCCTCGGCCTTCTTGATCAGGATGGCCACGCGCATTTCCAGCTCGGGCGGCTCGATGGCCACCGTCAGGCCGGCGTCGAAGCGGCTGGTCAGGCGCTCGTCGATGTCCACCAGCCCCTTGGGGTAGGTGTCCGACGTCATGATGATGTGCGCCTTCTTGGCCAGCAGCGCCTCGAAGGCGTTGAAGAACTCCTCCTGCGTGCGGTCCTTGCCGGCGAAGAACTGCACGTCGTCGATGAGCAGCAGGTCCAGCGAGTGGTACTTGGCCTTCAGCTCGTCGAAGGTCTTGCGCTGGTAGTTCTTGACCACGTCGGAGATGAACTGCTCGGCGTGCAGGTACAGCACGCGGGCGTCGGGGCGGTCCTTCAGCAGCGCGTTGCCGACGGCGTGGATCAGATGGGTCTTGCCCAGGCCCACGCCGCCGTAGATGAACAGCGGGTTGTAGGTGATGCCCGGTGCGCCGGCGACGTGCAGCGCGGCGGTGCGGGCCATCTGGTTGGCGCGGCCCGGCACCAGCGTGTCGAAGGTCAGCTGCGGGTTGATGCGGTGCTTGGCCGAGGCCGGCGCCTGCGACGGCAGCACGATGGTGCTGGCGGGCGGCGCGCTCACCGGCCGCAGCGCGGCGCTCGGCTCGGCGGGCTGATTGGCCGTCGGCTGCGGCGCGGCCGCGGCGCCGGGCGGCATCGCGACCGGCGCGCCGGACGGCTCGCGTGCGGTCAGGGCCAGTTCCAGCCGCGTCGGGCGGCCGGACAGCTCGGTCAGGATGGTTTCGATGCGGGCCGCGTACTGGCGGCGGATCCAGTCGCGCTTGAAATGGTTGGGCACCTTTAGCGTGGCGACCAGGGGGCTCGCGGCATCGCCGCCTTCGCCGGCCAGCGTGGCCGGCGGCAGCGGACGGATCCAGGTGTTGAACTGCTGCTCGGGCAGCTCGGTGGCCAGCCGCTCGCAGCCGCGCCGCCACAGGTCTGCCGCCCAGTCCGCCGCATCCATGCCGCCTGTCCCGATGAATTCGCCCGTCGACCCGCCCGTTGCCAAAGCCCGCACCCCATCCACCCCGTGTTCTTCTTGGATCATTGTGGAAAACTTCTTTTCGAGCCGTCGGATTGTACGGACCCGGCGCCGCCGAAGGGCAGGTTATCCACAGAATTTGGAAGGGGGTCAATCCCTGGCAAACCCGCCTTGAGCCGGCCGACTTATTGACCGGGGGGGGCGCATCTGCTGTAATGCCGGGTTTTCGCGCACAAGCGACTGGCCGCGGTCAGGATTGCCGTGCGCTTTTTTCGCCGGCGTCACCCGAGGGCACCGGCCTTCGTGCCGGGTGCCAACCGCTGTACCCAGCTTGAACAAACCCTCAAAAGAGGTTCCCCATGAAGCGTACCTACCAAGCCTCCAAGACCCGCCGCGCCCGCACCCACGGCTTCCTCGTGCGCATGAAGACGCGTGGCGGCCGTGCCGTCATCGCCGCGCGCCGCGCCAAGGGCCGCAAGCGCCTGGCCGTCTAAGGTCTTGTCGCACCAGGCGGCGCACCCCGCGCCGCAACTGCCGGGCAACTGATGATCGGTCGCATCCAACGCCCGGTGGATTTCGAGCGGGTGCTCGCCCGCCCGACGCGCTCGCGCAGCGTGCATTTCGCGCTGCACCACCTGTCGGCCGATCTGGCGCCCAGCGCCTGGGCAACCGCCAAGTTGCGCACAGCCCAGGCCGAGTTGTCCACAGGCGACACACAAGCTGCCCACATGGCTGTGGAGCCATGCCCGCCCCGCGGCTGCTGGGTGGGCATCGTCGTGCCCAAACGGCATGCCAAGCGCTCCGTGACGCGGGCGCTCTTGAAGCGCCAGATCCGCGCCGCATTTGCCGAGCGCCCCGGCATGCCGCCGGGCCTGTGGGTCGTCCGCTTGCGCTCTCCTTTTGACCGCCAGAAGTTTCCCAGCGCCGCGTCCGACGCGCTGCGCCAGGCCGCCCGCGCGGAGCTGGCGCAGTTGCTGGACCGCGCGCTCAAGCCGGCCGCGGCCAGGCCGGAGGCCGCCGCATGACGCCGAGCTGGCCCGCCCGCGCCTTGATGGCCGTCGTGCGCGGCTACCGGCTGATGCTCAGCCCCTGGCTGGGCAACGCCTGCCGCTTCGAGCCGACCTGCTCGCGCTATTCGCTGGCCGCGCTGGAACGCCACGGCGCGCTGGCCGGCAGCTACCTGACGGTGCACCGCCTGCTGCGCTGCCAGCCTTTCTGCAAAGGTGGGCACGATCCGGTGCCTGACAATGCGCCCCGCCTGTTTTCCCGCCTGATCTCCCCGGTGCCCTGCGCACCGTCTTCCCCTGAGCCTCCTCATGACTGATATTCGCCGCACCGTGCTGTGGGTGGTGTTCACGATGTCCCTCGTCCTGCTCTGGGACGGCTGGCAGAAGCACAACGGGCAGCCCTCGATGTTCAGCCCCGCGGCGCCCAAGGCCGTCGCGACGGCACCGGCCGGCGCCGCGTCCAGCGGCGTGCCGGCGGCGACCGCCGGGGCTGCACCCGCGCCCGCCACGACCGCGGCCGCCGCACCGTCCGAGAAGGTCACCGTGCGCACCGACGTGCTGACGGTGACGGTGGACACGCTGGGCGGCGACATCGTGCGCGCCGAGCTGCCCAGGTACCTCACCTCGCCCGACCCCACCGTCACCGACCAGCTGCTGCAGATGGTGGGCCTGCAGAAGAAGCCGCCGTTCACGCCCGAACCGGTGGTGCTGTTCAACGCGGCCCAGCATTACCGCGCCCAGACCGGCCTGGTCAGCGCCCAGGGCCCGCTGCCCGCCCACACCACGCCCATGACGGCGGTGGCCGGCGAGCGCGAGCTGAAGGCGGGCCAGGACGAGGTCAAGCTGCGGCTGGAGTCCGCCGAGGTGGGCGGCGTCAAGCTGGTCAAGACCTTCACGTTCAAGCGCGGTGCCTACACGGTGGGCGTCACGCACGAGGTCGTCAACGCCGGCACGGCCGCGGTCACGCCGCAGGTCTACCTGCAACTGGTGCGCGACGGCAGCACGGTCACCGGCGGCGCGGCGTTCACGCCCAGCTTCACCGGCCCGGCGGTCTACAACGACACCGCCAAGTTCAAGACCATCAAGTTCGAGGACATCGACAAGGGCAAGGTCGACATCGCGAAGACCGCCAACGACGGCTGGGTCGCGATGGTGCAGCACTACTTCGCGAGCGCCTGGCTGGTCAACGAGCCCGGCAACCGCGAGTTCTTCGTGCGCAAGCTGCCCGGCCAGCCTGGCGTGCGCGCCGACAGCTACGCCACCGGCCTGGTCTTCACGCTGCCGACGCTGGCCCCGGGGGCCTCGGCGACGCAGCAGGCCACGCTGTTCGCCGGCCCGCAGGAGGAGAACAACCTCGCCAAGCTGGCGCCCGGCCTGGAGCGCGTCAAGGACTACGGCATGTTGACCATCCTGGCCGAGCCGCTGTTCTGGCTGCTGGACAAGCTGCACGGTTTCATCGGCAACTGGGGCTGGACCATCGTGGCCCTGGTGCTGCTGCTGAAGATCGCGCTCTACAGCCTGAACGCCAGCGCCTACAAGTCCATGGCCAAGATGAAGGCCGTCGCACCGCGCATCAACGAGATGAAGGAGCGCCTGAAGGACAAGCCGCAGGAAATGCAGCAGGAGATGATGAAGATCTACCGCGAGGAGAAGGTCAACCCCATCGGCGGCTGCCTGCCCATCTTCCTGCAGATGCCCATCTTCATGGCGCTGTACTGGGTGCTGCTGTCCACGGTCGAGATGCGCCAGGCGCCGTGGATCCTGTGGATCACCGACCTGTCGGTGCGCGACCCCTACTTCATCCTGCCGCTGCTGATGATGGCGACCAGCCTGTTCCAGGTCTGGCTCAACCCGCCGGCGGCCGACCCGATGCAGCAGAAGATGATGTGGATCATGCCCATCGCCTTCGGCGTGATGTTCTTCGTGTTCCCGGCCGGCCTGGTGCTGTACTGGCTGACGAACAACGTGCTGTCCATCGCGCAGCAGTGGATGATCAACCGGCAGCTCGGCGTGAACTGAGTCACGCCGCCCGACCCAGCCCCCGGCAACGGGGGCTTTTTTGTTTCCGGCGCCCGCAGTTCAATCGCGACGCGGGGCAGAGAACAACGGCCCGGACGGGGCTCACGAGAGCACCCGAACCGGGCCTCCCCCGCGCCAAACATCGGCCCCCACGCAGCGGCGTACCGCTGCAGCAAGGCCGCGACAATCGCGGGATGCTCGCCCGCCACGCCGACCCCATTGCCGCCATCGCCACCGCCCCCGGCCGCGGGGCCGTGGGCATCGTGCGGGTGTCGTCGCCGCAGGACCTCGCGCCGCTGATCGAGGCCGTCTGCGGCCGGGCGCTGAAGGCCCGCGAGGCGACCTACCTGCCGTTCCGCGACGCCGCCGGCAACGCCATCGACCAGGGCCTGGCGCTGCATTTCCCGGCACCGCATTCCTACACCGGCGAGCATGTGCTGGAGCTGCAGGCCCATGGCGGCGCGGTGGTGATGCAGCTGCTGCTGGCCCGCGTCGTGGAGGCCGGCGCCGGCACGGGCCTGCGCCTGGCCGAGCCGGGCGAGTTCACGCAGCGGGCCTTCCTGAACGGCAAGCTGGACCTGGCCCAGGCCGAGGCGGTGGCCGACCTCATCGATGCCAGCACCGAGGCCGCCGCGCGCAGCGCCAGCCGGGCGCTGGGCGGCGCGCTGAGCCACGAGGTGGGCCTGCTGCGCGACCAGCTCATCCAGCTGCGCATGCTGGTGGAGGCGACGCTGGACTTCCCCGAGGAGGAGATCGACTTCCTGGAGAAGGCCGACGCCTTCGGCCGGCTGGACCGCCTGACGGCCCAACTGAGCGCCGTCCAGGCCCGCACGCGCCAGGGCGCGCTGCTGCGCGACGGCCTCAAGGTCGTGCTGGCCGGCCAGCCCAACGTGGGCAAGAGCTCGCTGCTGAACGCCCTAGCCGGCGCCGAGCTGGCCATCGTCACGCCCATCCCCGGCACCACGCGCGACAAGGTCAGCCAGACCATCCAGATCGAGGGCGTGCCGCTGCACATCACCGACACCGCCGGGCTGCGCGACGACGCGGCCGACGAGGTGGAGCGCATCGGCGTGTCACGCAGCTGGGATGCGATTGCCGATGCCGACGTGGTGCTGTTCCTGCACGACCTGGGCCGGGTGGGCCAGCCCGGCTACGAGGCCGAGGACGAGCGCATCCGCGCGCGGCTGGCGGGCGTGGACGCCGGCCGCATCGTGCAGGTGTTCAACAAGACCGACCTCGGCACGCCGCCGGCGGGCGAGATCGCGCTGAGCCTGAAGACCGGCGAAGGCCTGGAGGCGCTGCGCCGGCGGCTGCTGCAGACCGCCGGCTGGCAGGCGGTGCCCGAGGGCTTGTTCATCGCCCGCGAGCGCCATGTGCAGGCGCTGGCCCGCACGGTGGCGCACCTGGTGCTGGCCCGCGACGTGGCCGCGCAGCGCGACGCGGCGCTGGACCTGCTGGCCGAGGAACTGCGCCTGGCGCACGACGCTTTAGGCGAGATCACCGGCGCCTTCTCGGCCGACGAGCTGCTGGGCGTGATCTTCAGCAGCTTCTGCATCGGCAAGTGACCCCCTAGAGGCCGGGCCGCAGCCGGCGTGCCAGCAGCGCGCCGGCCACCACCGCCACGGCGACGGCCAGCAGCGCCGCGCCCAGGTCGGCCGCCGTCGGCAGCCCGAAGCGCAGCAGGCCGCGCAGCGGCGGCCACAGCAGGGCCGCGGTGAGCGCCGCGCCGGCCACCGCGGTGACGATCCAGAACGGCCTTGCGCCCGGCTGCAGCAGCGCGCGCAGGCCCAGGCCGGCCGACACGTTGACGGCCACCAGCATCAGGTTGCCCACGGTCAGGCCCACGACGGCCAGCGTGCGGGCCTGGTCGGTGTCGCGGCCGGCCTGCAGCGCCAGCATGTAGACCGCCAGCGTCGCCGCCAGCAGCGCGGCGCCATGCAGCAGCCCCTCCAGCAGCAGCGGCAGGCCCAGCAGGCCGTCCTTGGCGCGGCGCGGCGGGCGCTTCATCACCCGCGGGTCTTCCGGCGCGCCCTCGAAGGCCAGCGAGCAGGCCGGGTCGATGACCATCTCGGTCAGCACCACATGGGCCGGCAGCAGCAGCGGCGGCAGGCCGAACAGCAGCGGCAGCAGCGCCAGCCCCGCCACCGGCACATGGATGGCCGTGATGTAGACCATGGCCTTGCGCAGGTTGTCGAAGATGCGCCGGCCCATGCGCACGCCGGCCACGATGTGGCCGAAGTCCTCGTCCATCAGCACCAGGCCGGCCGCCTCGCGGGCCACGTCGGTGCCGCGCACACCCATCGCGATGCCCACATGCGCCGCCTTCAGCGCCGGCGCGTCGTTGACGCCGTCGCCCGTCATCGCGACGGTCTCGCCGTTGCGCTTGAAGGCCTCCACCAGGCGCAGCTTCTGCTCGGGCGACACGCGCGCGAACACGCGCACCCGGCGCACGGCCGCGGCCAGCGCGGCATCGTCCAGCGCGGCCAGCTCGGCGCCGCTGAGCGCGCCGGCCGCGGTGTCCAGGCCCGCCTGCGCGGCGATGGCCAGCGCGGTGGCGGCATGGTCGCCGGTGATCATGGCCACGGCGATGCCGGCCTCGCGGGCCTGGGCCACGGCCGCGGGCACGGCGGCGCGCAGCGGGTCGGCAAAGCCCAGCAGCCCCAGCAGCACGAAGCCGTGGCCATGCGGGTGCTCGGGCCAGGCCTGGCCGTCATGGCCGGCGCGGCCGTCGTGGCGGCCCTCGGCCACGGCCAGCACGCGCAGGCCGTCGGCGGCCAGTTCACGCACACGGGCCAGCAGCGCCTCGCGGCGCTCGGGCGGCAGGTGGCAGAGGTCGAAGATGGCCTCCGGCGCGCCCTTGGCGGCCAGCCAGCGCTGGCCGTCCTCGGCCGTCCAGGCCTGGGCCATGGCCAGCAGGCCCGGCGTCAGCGGGTATTCGCGCGCCAGCCGCCATTGCGGATGCAGGTGCTCCGTGCCCTGCAGCGCCGCATCGCCCAGCGCCAGCACGGCACGGTCCATCGGGTCCAGCCCGTCGCGCTGCGAGGCCAGCAGCGCGAACTCGGCCAGCCGGTGCACGGCCTCGGGCAGCTCGGCGGCGGCCGTGGCGTCGACATCGGCCGCGTCGGTGACCAGCCGGCGCAGCTGCATGCGGTTCTCGGTCAGCGTGCCGGTCTTGTCCACGCACAGCACGGTGGCCGCGCCCAGCGCCTCGACGACCGCGGGCCGGCGCGCCAGCACCTTGAGCTTGGCCAGCCTCCACGCGCCCAGCGCCAGGAACACCGCCAGCACCATCGGGAACTCCTCCGGCAGCATGGCCATGCCCAGCGCGATGGCCGACAGCAGGCCCTGCATCCAGTCGCCACGCGACAGGCCCCACCAGGTGGTGAGCAGCAGGCAGGACACCAGCGCCACGCCGCCGAACAGCCGCACCAGCCGGCCCAGCTGGCGCTGCAGCGGCGTGGCCTCGGTCTCGATGCCGGCCAGCGACACGCCGATGCGGCCCACCTGCGTGGCGCGCCCGGTGGCCACCGCCTCGGCCATGCCGTGCCCGCCCACCACCAACGTGCTGGCGAACACGAACGGGCTGTCGTCACCCCCGGGCGGCAGCTGCGCGGGGCGGGCGTGGCCGGGCTGCGCGGTCTTGCGCACCGGCACCGATTCACCGGTCAGCAGCGATTCGTCCACGCCCAGCGCGACGGCATCGCGCACCAGCCCGTCGGCCGCGATGCGCTCGCCCTCGTCGAACAGGAACAGGTCGCCCGGCACCAGCTCGCGCGCCGGCAGGCGCTGGATGCGGCCGTCGCGGATGACGCGCACCTGCGGCACGCTCAGCTCGCGCAGCGCGTCCAGCGCGCGGGCGCTGCGGCGCTCCTGGAAGACGGTCAGCCCCACCGTCACGACCGCGAAGCCGGCCAGCAGCAGGCCCTCGCCCAGGTCGCCGAAGAGCAGGTAGACGCCGGCCGCCGCCAGCAGCAGCAGGAACATCGGCTCGGTGGCGATGCTGCGCAGCATCGCGGCCAGGCCGGCGCTTTCACGGCCGCCGAGTTCGTTGGGGCCGGACTCGGCCAGGCGCCGGCGCGCCTCGTCGGCCGTCAGGCCGGTGGGAACGGAAGAAGGAGGCGCCATCGCGCCAGTGTCGCAAAGCAGCGTGACGGCGCAGCTGCGCCGGATCAAGCGTCGTTGAACAGCGGCTCGGGCAGGTACAGGCCCGGCTCCACCGCGCGGCCGAACAGGCTGCCCGACTGCGGCTGCGCCATCACCTGGGCCGTGCTGAGGCCGGCGCGCGCCGTCGTGACGAGCAGCTGGTCGCCGCCGGGGCCACCCAGCGCGGGGCAGGTCACCTGGCTGGCGGGCACCGCGTGGCGAGCCAGCAGGCGACCGTCCGGCGCGTAGCGGGCCACCGCAGCGTTGCCCCATTCGGCGTTCCACAGCCCGCCCTGGGCGTCGATGGTGGAGCCGTCGGGCCAGCAGTCGTCCAGCTCCTTCTTGACGAACACGCGCGGCTCGCTGACGCGGGCGCTGGCCGAGTCGTAGTCGCAGACCATGATGCGGCGGCTGAGCGTGTCGCAGTAGTACATGCGCCGGCCGTTGGGGCTGAAGCAGATGCTGTTGGCGATGGCCACGCCGTCCAGCGCTAGGCGGCGCAGGCCGCGCGCCTGCGAGTACTGGTAGAAGCCGCCGATGGGCCGGCGCGGTTCGGCCTCGTCCAGCGTGCCGAACACGAAGGCGCCGTCGCGGTCGCAGCGGCCGTCGTTGGCGCGCGTGGTGGGCAGGTGGGCCTCCAGCGGCGCGATCTCTTCGGGCACGACGTCGATGCGGCCGGTGGCCTGCAGGTCCGGCAGCACCAGCCGCGCCAGCCGCTTGGCCATGGCCAGGACCAGGGCCCCGGAGCGCGCATGCACGAAGCAGCCGACGCGCTCCGGCAGGCGCACCTGCAGCGTGGCGGCGGCGCCGGGCGTCCAGGCGTGGAGGCTGGCGGCCTCGATGTCGGTCCACCACCAGCGGCCGCTGGGGGCATGCCATTGCAGGCCTTCGCCGAGCGTGGCGGCCTGGGCGAGGGCGAGGGTCAGGGGCTGTGACGCGTTCATTCGGGACGGGGCTCCAGGGCGGCCCGCGCCTGCTTGCGGGCGATGGCCGCGGCGTGGCGGCGGCGTTCGTCGGGGGTGAAGGGGCGCAGCGGCGGCACCGGCACCGGCTTGCTGTCGTCGCCCACCGCCACCATCGTGAAGTAGCAGCTGTTGACGTGGCGCTTCTGCTGCGTGCGGATGTTCTCGGCCACGACCTTGATGCCCACCTCCATCGACGAGGTGCCGGTGTGGTTGATGCTGGCCAGGAAGCTGACCAGCTCGCCGACATGGATGGGCTGGCGGAAGATGACGCGGTCCACCGACAGCGTGACGACGTAGCGCCCGGCATAGCGGCTGGCGCAGGCGTAGGCCACCTGGTCCAGCAGCTTGAGGATGTTGCCGCCGTGGACGTTGCCGGCGAAGTTGGCGGTGTCCGGCGTCATCAGCACCGTCATCGTCAGTTGGTGGGCGGGCAGGTCCATGGCGGGGCTTCCTCGGTCAGACGAAGCGGTGGATTGTGGTGCTGCGCCACACCGCGCCGGGCCGCAGCACGGTGCTGGGCCAGTCGGCGCTGGCTGCGTGGTGCGGCGAGTCGGGGTGGTGCTGGGTCTCCAGGCACAGGCCGTCGCCCTGGCGGTAGATGCGCCCGCCGGGGCCGGCCAGGCTGCCGTCCAGGAAGTTGCCGGAATAGAACTGCAGCGCCGGCTCGGTGGTCAGGATGTCCATGCGGCGGCCGGAGGCCGGGTCTTGCAGCGTGGCGGCGTGGCGCAGGCCCTGGGCATCGGGGGCGCCGTCCAGCAGCCAGTTGTGGTCGTAGCCCTTGGCGCGCAGCAGCTGCGGGTGGGCCTGGCGGATGCGGGCCTCGATGGGCGTGGCCGTGCGGAAGTCGAACGGCGTGCCGTCGACGCCCGCATGCCGCAGCGGGATCAGGTGGGCATCGACCTCGCTGTAGCGCGACGCGGGCATGGTGAGGTGGTGGCCCAGCACGCTGCCCTCCCCGGCGAGGTTGAAGTAGTCGTGGTGCGTGAGGTTGACGACGGTGGCGCGGTCGGTGCGGGCCTCGTAGTCGATGCGCCAGCTGTTGTCGGTCGCGCTGAGCGAGTAGCGCACGCTGACCTGCAGCTCGCCCGGGAAGCCCTGGTCGCCGTGCGGGCTGGTGAGGCTGAACTTCAGCGCCCCGGCCTCGCCCGGGAGAAGCGCAGCAGGCGCCACCGGCTCGGCCGCCCACAGCCGGTGGCCGAAGCCCTCGGTGCCGCCGTGCAGGCAGTTGGGGCCGTCGTTGCGGGCCAGCGTGTGGGTCTGGCCGTCCAGCTCGAAGCTCGCGCCGGCGATGCGGTTGCCGTAGCGGCCTACGATGATGCCGAACGACGGGTTGCGGTGGACGTAGTCGCCCAGGTTGTCGAAGCCCAGCACGACATTGCCTGCGCGGCCCTGCGCGTCCGGCACCCACAGGCCGGTGACGATGCCGCCCAGCGTGAGGGCGGTCAGGGTCAGGCCCAGGTCGTTGCTCAGCGTGTATTCGTGGACCACTCGCCCATCGGGCAGCCGGCCGTAGTCGAGGGGCTCCATCATGCCCAGCCTCCGTCGACGATGAAGTCCTGCGCCGTGCACATGGCGCTGTCGTCAGCGGCGAGGAACAAGGCCATGGCGGCGATGTGCTGCGGCATCAGCGGCGCGTTGATGCACTGGCCCTTGGCGATCTCCTGCTTGGTCTCCTCGGTGACCCAGAGCTTGAGCTGCTTGTCCGTCATCACCCAGCCCGGCACCAGCGTGTTGACGCGGATCTTGTGCGGCCCGAAGTCGCGCGCCAGGCAGCGCGTCAGGCCTTGCGCCGCGGCCTTGCTGGCCGTGTAGGCCGGCATGCCGCCCTGCTTGAGCATCCAGCTGATGGAGCCGAAGTTGACGATGCTGCCCCCACCGGCGGCCTGCATGTCCGGCAGCAAGGCCTGCGCGGTGAAGAACTGGTGCTTGAGGTTGACGGCCACGCTGGCGTCCCAGAACTCGGGCGTCGTCTCCTCGACCGCGTGACGCCTGTCGTTGGCGGCGTTGTTCAGCAGCACGGTGAACGGGCCGCTGCGCTCGCGCAGCGTGGCGATGGCCGCGCGCAGCGCCTCGACGCTGGACAGGTCGGCCGCGGCGAACTGCGGCGCATGCCGCGACGTGGCCGCCAGCCGCGCGGCCAGCGCCTCGCCCTCGGCGGCGGCCAGGTCGATGAAGGCCACCCGGGCGCCCTGCGCGGCAAAGGCCTCCACCAGCGTCTCGCCGATGCCGGTGGCCCCGCCGGTGATCAGGACGCCCCGGTCCTGGAGGCTGGGATAGCGGGCGGGGGAACTCATGGCGCGGTCTCCGTTGTGGGGCTGGCCGGCTTCTGCGGCCGGGTGTGAGCCTCATTATTAGTCATACTTTATTGTTTGCAAAGTCGCCATGACGCGGGTTAACCCCGATCATCAACGGCAAATAGTCATACTTTAATGACGACATGTCGGCGCACAAAGCCGGCCTTGCGCCAGCCACGGCGCTCGCTCCAACTTCCCCCAGAGACAAGGGATCGCACCATGAGCCAGCCGGCCCCCGCCTTCACCCGCCCCTACCGCGGCGTCTTCCCGGTCGTTCCGACCATCTTCAACGCCGACGGCACGCTGGACCTGCCCGGCCAGCTGCGCTGCGTCGACTTCATGATCGACGCCGGCTCCAACGGCCTGTGCATCCTGGCCAACTTCTCCGAGCAGTTCGTGCTGTCGGACGCCGAGCGCGAGACGCTGACCCGCGCCATCCTCGAACACGTCGCCGGCCGCGTGCCCGTCATCGTGACGACCACGCACTACGCGACGCAGATCTGCATCGAGCGCAGCCGGCTGGCGCAGGAGCTGGGCGCGGCCATGGTGATGGTGATGCCGCCGTACCACGGCGCCACCTTCCGCGTGTCCGAGACGCAGATCGAAGGCTTCTACCAGCGGCTGTCGGACGCGATCGACATCCCCATCATGATCCAGGACGCCCCGGTCGCCGGCACGCCGCTGTCGGTGCCGCTGCTGGCGCGCATGGCCACCAACATCGCCAACGTGAAGTACTTCAAGCTGGAGATGCCGCAGGCCGCCAGCAAGATGCGCGAGCTGATCCGCGTCGGCGGCGCGGCCATCGAAGGCCCCTGGGACGGCGAGGAAGCCATCACGCTGCTGGCCGACCTGGACGCCGGCGCCACCGGCGCGATGACGGGCGGCGCCTTCCCCGACGGCATCCGCAGGATCTTCGACGCCTTCCACGCCGGCGACCGCGAAACGGCCGTCGTCGAATACGGCCGCTGGCTGCCGCTGATCAACTACGAGAACCGCCAGGGCGGCATCCTGACCGCCAAGGCGCTGATGAAGGCAGGCGGCGTCATCCACAGCGACGCGCCGCGCCACCCGTTCCCCGAGATGACGCCCGAAGTGCGCGCCGGCCTGCTGGACGCAGCCAAGCGCCTCGATCCCCTCGTGCTCCGCTGGGGCAAGTGATGCGCGCGCTGATGGCGCTGGTCGCCGCGCTGGCGCTGTGCCTGGCCGCGCAGGTGGATGCGGTCGAGCCGCAAGGCGACACCGGCGCGCACGACCCCACGCTGCTGATCCAGGCCGAGCGCTGGTTCGTCTTCATCACCGGCCAGGGCCTGCAGCGGCTGGCCTCGACGGACCAGGGCAAGACCTGGCGCCGCCTGCCACCCGTGTTCACGCAGGCGCCCGCCTGGTGGGCCGAGGCGGTGCCGGGGCAGAAGGCGCTGGACGTCTGGGCGCCCAAGGTGTTCCAGCATGCCGGCCGCACCTGGGTGCTGTACTCCATCTCCACCTTCGGCAAGAACCGCTCGGCCATCGGTCTGGCCAGCAGCGCCACGCTGGACGGCAGCGACTGGCGCGACGACGGGCTGGTGGTGCAGAGCGTGGCGACCGACAACTTCAACGCCATCGACCCCGACCTGTTCGCAGACCGCGACGGCCGGCTGTGGATGAGCTACGGCTCGTTCTGGGGCGGGCTGCGGCTGACCGAGCTGGACGCGAAGACGCTCAAGCCCGTCGGCGAGACGCGGTTCATCGCCCGCGCCCCGGCCATCGAGGCCCCGACCCTGGTGCGGCGCGGCGACTGGGTCTACCTGTTCGCGTCCTACGACCTGTGCTGCAAGGGCGCCGAGAGCACCTACAACGTCCGCGTGGGCCGCGCCCGCAGCGTGACCGGGCCGTTCGTGGACCGCGAGGGCCGCGCGCTGATGGACGCGGGCGGCACGCACTTGCTCGCCGCCACCGGCACGCGCTGGAAGGGCCCGGGCCACCAGGACGTGGTGGGCGACCTGATGGTGCACCACGCCTACGACGCCGAGCGCGGCGGCAAGCCGCACCTGCGCCTGGCGCGCCTGGGCTGGACGCCGGACGGCTGGCCCGTGATCCAAGAAGAATGAACCGGAGACTGCCGTGGCAGGCCTGAAGCTGGAGAACCTCTGCAAGCGCTACGGCGCGGTGCAGGTCATCGAGAACCTGTCGCTGGTCGTGGCGCCGGGCGAGTTCGTCGTCTTCCTGGGCCCATCGGGCTGCGGCAAGACCAGCCTGCTGCGCATGATCGCGGGGCTGGAGGAGGTGACGGGCGGGCGCATCCTCATCGGCGACCGCGACGTGACGCATGCGGCGCCGGGGCTGCGCAACCTGGCCATGGTGTTCCAGCACTACGCGCTGTACCCGCACATGACGGTGCGCGACAACCTCGCGTTCGGCCTGAAGAACATCGGCCTGCCGGCGGACGAGATCGCCAGGCGCATCACCGAGTCGGCCCGCATGCTGGAGCTGGACGCGCTGCTGGACCGCACGCCCGGCCAGCTGTCCGGCGGCCAGCGCCAGCGTGTGGCCATCGGCCGCGCGGTGGTCAAGGAGCCGGCCATCTTCCTGTTCGACGAGCCGCTGTCCAACCTCGACGCCGCGCTGCGCGGCCGCACGCGGCTGGAGCTGGCGCAGTTGCACCAGCGCCTGGGCGCGACCATGGTGTTCGTCACCCACGACCAGATCGAGGCGATGACGCTGGCGACGCGCATCGTCGTCATGAAGGGTGGCGCCATCGAGCAGGTGGCCACGCCGGCGGAGTTGTATAGACGACCGGCGACGAAGTTCGTGGCGAGCTTCATCGGCACGCCGGGCATGGGGTTTGTGCCGGTGCAGCGCGCGGCCGATTCACGGGGCCGCGTGGCCGTGACGGTGCCGGGCGGGGAGGTGGTGACGACCCAGGTGGCCACCGATGGCATGCCGTCGCAGGGCCTGGTGCTGGGCGTGCGGCCGGAGAACCTGCGGGTGGCGGGTGCGGGGCCGCTGCGCGGGCGCGTGGAGCTGGTGGAGTTCCTCGGGGAGCGGACGCTGGCGCATCTGAAGCTGGACGGCGAGACGCCGTTGATCGTCACGGTGCCGGCGGGTGTGGCTTCGCCGAAGCTGGGGGCGCATGTGCATTTGGCGGTGGACCTGGCGGACGCCCATCTGTTCGACGAGAGCGGGCGGGCGCACCATGCGCGGGAGGCGTCGTCGTGAAGGGGGGTTTTTGGCCAGGCCCATGCCGGGAGTTCGCCCCGGCGGGCGACCTACTTTCTGGGCGACCAGAAAGTAGGCA
>CAXDTK010000087.1:0-17837 GCA_963992225.1 uncultured Comamonadaceae bacterium
CGAGCTAGGAGTCCGTCTCGTGGGCTCGGAGATGTGTATAAGAGACAGTTCCATGGGAGGCGGGGGCGCTGCGGGAACGTTGATCAACGGCGCTCTGGCCTCCTCCTGCGCCTGGGGGTCCAGCATGTCGCGCTGCGGGCCGGCCCGGTTGTTCATCTGCCACGCCGCCATGGCTGCCCCTGTTGCCAAGGTACCGGCCGCGATTGCCTTCAGCGGCGGCGGGCCGTAGCTCAGCTCGGCCGCCAGCATCCCCTCCGCAACGGGGGCGAGCCTGACCAGCAAGGGGATCGTCCCGACGCCGGCCAACTGATCCGCTGCATTGACTGCGCCGCCCGCCGAAGCGCCGGCTTCCGATGACCGTTGCCCTGTCACGAGGACCGGCTCCAGTCGCGCCACGTCAACGGGTGCGCTCACCCAGCCCACTTCCGCACCGTCGGCGTCGAACGTGCGGTAGTAAACCTGCCCGTCCTGGTCGCGGTAGGGAACACCGCTGCCTGCACGGCCGTCGGGTGTGGTCGGCGTGAATTCATTGGGCAGCGGTGGCAGGTCGTGGGCCAGCGTGAGGTTGGCGTATCCGCCCGCAGGCGCATGGCCCGGCAAGCCGGCCACCGGGCGATACCGTGCGTCGTAGATGGAAGGTGTGGCGTCCGCTCGCTGCATCTCCGCGACGGCAGCGGGGCTCTGGTCTCCCGCCGCGGACGGCGGGCCCTCCGGCGCCAAAGCCTGTGCGCTGTCGGGCGCAGGCTGGAAGGGCCGGGCCTCTGGCGCAGCCGGCGCATCGGCAGCCACAGTCTCCGCTGATGGCAGGTCCGGCTGGGCGGGTCCTGTGGCATGGCCCGAATCTTTCTCAATGTTCTCGGTCCCGTCGCCACCCTCAGGATCGTTCGCCAGATTGGCGGCCATCTCAAGTTCCAGCCGGTGCACCTCAGCGCTGGTCAGGTCGAAAGCCATCTCCGACGCGTAGTCCAGGAAGCCTTCGCTGATGCCGTGATGAAAGGTGTCGATCCGGCCGAGTTGCAGGCGCGCGTTATCGAGCGCGTTGGCGAGGTCGGATTCATCCCGCTGCGTGGGGCGCAACGTCCGCTCAGTCCATGCGTCGTGCCGAGCCACGAAGGCGGCGTCGGCGCTGCGGTCGGCCTCAATGTCATGGCCGATATCGGGCGGTTCCGGCAGCGTTGGCTAGCCAGGGTTGCCGGCTGGGTCAGACGTCACGCCCGGCGTGTGAGCCCCGGTCGGGGCCGTGGGCGGTGGGGTGTTGACCCAACCGAGCGCCTGCTGCGCCATCTCGCTCAACGTCTGGCTGGGACCGTCCAGCGGCGGGGTAGTGGCTGGCTCTGCGAACTCGCCGGGGTGCTCTGCAAGCGCAAGCGGCTCATGCGGCTCCAACGCTTCAAAGTGACCTGGGCCGTAGCTGTCCAAGCGCATGGAGTTCTCCCTGGGGTATGCAACCCGGTCATTGAAGCGTGCGCCCCCGGGTCAGGCCATTGCGGCCGCTCCCATTTCGACGGGGTTGCGTGCTGGGGTTGGCCGCAATGGTTGCCGTCTCCAGCCCCGGGATTGACCGCGAATCCCCCCGCATTTCCGGCTCAAGTTTCCGACCCCGCCCAGAACAATGGCGTCCGGGGTGGACTGGGCCGCATGGCGCCCGGCCCCCGATCCGAACCTTCGCCTCACTCCCGCACCGCTCCATGAACGAGTTGCTCGCCAAGCTGCAATCCCTGCTCGGTCCGCGCGCCGGCGTCATCGCCGCGCTGGGCGCGCCGGTGGCCGTGCTGCTGGTGCTGTCGATGATGGTGCTGCCGCTGCCGCCGTTCGCGCTGGACCTGCTGTTCACCTTCAACATCGCAATGGCCGTGATGGTGATGATGGTGGCCGCCCACATGGTGCGGCCGCTGGACTTCGCGGCCTTCCCGACCGTGCTGCTGCTGACCACGCTGATGCGGCTGTCGCTGAACGTCGCGTCCACCCGCGTGGTGCTGCTGGAAGGCCACACCGGCACCGGCGCGGCCGGCAAGGTGATCGAGGCCTTCGGCCACTTCCTGATCGGCGGCAACTTCGCGGTCGGCCTGATCGTGTTCGCGATCCTGGTGGTCATCAACTTCATCGTGGTCACCAAGGGCGCGGAGCGCATCGCCGAGGTCGGCGCCCGCTTCACGCTGGACGCCATGCCCGGCAAGCAGATGGCGGTGGACGCCGACCTGAACGCCGGCCTCATCAACGAGGCCGAGGCCAAGCGCCGCCGCGCCGAGCTGGGTGACGAGGCGGACTTCTTCGGCTCCATGGACGGTGCCAGCAAGTTCGTGCGCGGCGACGCCATTGCCGGCATGCTGATCCTGGCGATCAACATCGTCGGCGGCTTCATCATCGGCATCGCGCAGCACAACCTCAGCGCCAGCCAGGCCGCCAACAGCTACATCCTGCTGGCCGTGGGCGACGCGCTGGTGGCCCAGGTGCCGGCGCTGCTGATCTCGGTGGCCGCGGCCATGGTGGTGTCGCGCGTGGGCACCGACAAGGACATCGGCAGCCAGATCGGCCGCCAGGTGTTCGGCTCGGCCAAGTCGCTGGCCATCACGGCGGGCGTCATCGGCGCGCTGGGCCTGATCCCCGGCATGCCGCATGTGGTGTTCCTGCTGATGGCCGCCGGCCTGGGCTACCTGGCCTACTGGCTGCGCGCCAAGGAGCAGGCGCTGGAGGCCGCCAAGGCCGTCAAGCCCATCATGCCCAGCAGCGAAGGCGCCGGCGAGGCCAGCTGGGAAGACCTGGTGCCGGTGGACACGCTGGGCCTGGAGGTGGGCTACCGCCTCATCACGCTGGTCGACAAGGGCAAGGAGGGCGACCTGCTGTCCCGCATCAAGGGCGTGCGGCGCAAGTTCGCGCAGGAGGTGGGTTTCCTGCCGCCGCCGGTGCACATCCGCGACAACCTGGAGCTGCGCCCCAGCCAGTACCGCATCTCGCTGCGCGGCGCCGTGGTCGGCGAGGCGGAGGCCTTCCCCGGCATGTGGCTGGCCATCAACCCCGGCCATGCGACGCAGAAGCTCATCGGCACGCAGACGACGGACCCCGCCTTCGGCCTGCCGGCGGTGTGGATCGAGGAGCGGCAGAAGGAGATGGCCCAAATGAGCGGGTTTACGGTGGTTGATTGCTCGACCGTCGTGGCCACGCACCTCTCACACTTGATGCAAGTGCACGCGGCCCGCTTGTTGGGACGCGTGGAGACGCAGGCCCTGGTGGAACACCTCACCAAGCAGGCACCCCAACTGATCGAAGACGTGATTCCCAAGATGGTCGGCATCGCCACACTGCAACGCGTGCTCCAGCTGCTGCTGGAGGAGGGCGTGCACATCCGCGACATGCGCTCCATCGTCGAGTCCGTCGCCGAGAACGCCGCCACCGTGACCGACCCGGCCGAGCTGGCCCGGCGCATCCGCATGCACATCGCGCCGGCCATCGTGCAGCAGATCTACGGCTCCATCAAGGAGCTGGACGTCATCGCGCTGGAGCCCGAGTTGGAGCGCCTCGTCACGCAGGCCTTGAATTCGCCGCATGGCGCCGCGCTGGACCCGGGCGTGGCCGACACGCTGGCCCGCAGCGCCGCCGACACGGCCCAGAAGCAGGAAGACCGCGGCGTGCCCGCCACGCTGCTGGTGCCCGACCTGATCCGCGCGCCCATGGCCCGCCTGTTGAAACGGGCCGCTCCGCGGCTCAAGGTGCTGGGCCACAGCGAGATCCCTGAGACCCACACCATCCGCATCGGCTCCATCATTGGAGGTACAGCATGAATGTCCGCAAATTCACCGCCCGCACATCTCGCGAGGCGCTGACCCTGGTCAAGCAGGCTTTCGGCCCCGACGCGGTGGTGCTGTCCAACAAGAACGTGCCCGAAGGCGTCGAAGTGCTGGCCATGGCCCCCGAGGGCATGGGCCAGATCGAGCAGATCGCCGCCACCGCGCCGCGCACCGTGGCCCGGCCGCAGCCGCAGGCCCAGCCGGCGCCGCAGCCCCAACCGTCCGGCCGCGCGCCTTTCTCCGAGCGCGCGCGCCAGGAGCCCAGCTTCAGCGCCCCCGAGGTGCAGGGCGACGTGCAGCAGCTGGCCATGAGCACGCTGAACTTCCAGGACTATGTGCGCGAGCGCGTGCTGCGCCGCCGCCAGGCCGAGCTGGCCGGCCAGCCCGACCCGGTCGGCCTGCCCGCTGCGCAGCCGGCCCCGCAGCAGCCGGCCGCCGCGTCGCTGGACGCCGCCCGTGCCCAGCGCGAGCGCCGCGCCGCCGAGGCGATGGCCGCGCTGGCGCCGCGCCGCGCCGCGCCGGCTCCCGTGCAGGCGCAGCCCGCCCCGGCCCGTCCGGTGCCCCCGGTGCTGCGCGACGAGATCCGCATCCCGCCGGCGTCCGCCGCGCGCGGCGTGCCGCAGCTGGGCGACATCGCGACCACCGAGCCGCTGCCGCTGCCCGGCCAGCCCAACGCCAGCCAGCGCAGCCAGATGGACATGGCCGCCGAGCTGCGCCAGATGCGCGGCCTGATCGAGGAGCGTTTCTCGTCGCTGGCCTTCATGGAGAAGCTGCAGCGCCAGCCCGTGCAGGCGCGCCTGACGCAGAAGCTGCTGGAGCTGGGCTTCTCGCCCGCGCTGGTGCGCAAGCTGGCCGAGAGCTGCCCGTCCGACTTCCGCGCGGGCTCGCCCGCCGAGCCGGCCGACGAGACCGCCTGGGCCGCCCATGTGCTGTCGCGCAACCTGCACACCGACGAGGCCGCCCCGGCCATCGAAGACCGCGGTGGCGTGTTCGCGCTGATCGGCTCCACCGGCGTAGGCAAGACCACCACCACGGCCAAGCTGGCCGCCCATTTCGCCACCAAGTACGGCGCCGGCCAGCTGGGCCTGATCACGCTGGACGCCTACCGCATCGGCGCCCACGAGCAGCTGCGCGCCTACGGCCGCATCCTGGGCGTGCCGGTGCACACCGCGCATGACCGCGCCTCGCTGGACGACCTGCTGGACCTGCTGTCCAGCAAGAAGCTGGTGCTGATCGACACCGCCGGCATGGCGCAGCGCGACAGCCGCACGCAGGAGCTGCTGGAGATGCTGGCCCATCCCAGCATCAAGAAGCTGCTGGTCATCAACGCGGCCCAGCAGGGCGAGACCATCGAGGACGTGGTCAACGCCTGGAAGGGCGCCGCCTGCGAGGGCGTGGTGCTCAGCAAGATCGACGAGGCCGTCAAGCTGGCCCCGGCGCTGGACACGCTGATCCGCCACAAGCTCAGGGTGCTGGGCGTGGCCAACGGCCAGCGCGTGCCGGAAGACTGGCACCGCCTGCCCAGCGTGGCGCTGGTGCAGCGCGCGCTCAAGGGCGCGGCCTCCGGCGCCTGGCGCATGGACAACACCGACGTCAACCTCATCTTCGCCGGCGCACCGCTGGCCGATGGGGGCCTGTCCCGCGCGGTCCACTGACCGGAGGCCGGATGCTGGAAGACCAAGCCCACGGCCTGCGCCGCCTGTTCGCCGCGTCCAAGACGCGCTTCGTCCCTGTCGTCAGCAACCCGCGCGTGATGGGCGCCGGCGTGCTGCTGGAAGGCCTGTGCGCCGCGTTCGCCGAGCTGGGGCTGAAGACCCTGGTGGTCGATGCCGGCGAGCATTCGCCGCAGCCCTCGGAGCTGGCGCAGGTGGACCTGTCCAACTGCATCGAACGCCTGTCGCCCAGGCTGTCCTACCTGGCCGCGCGCGGGCTGCCGCTGCGCCACATCAACGCCAACGGCTCGGCCGCGTCCTTCCTGGAGGCGGTGGCCCATGCGGCCCCCGATGCCGACGTGATCCTGCTGCACGCGCCCGCCTCCGAGCTGGCGCGGGTGGTGGCCCTGCGCGAGGTGCGCCCGCTGCTGCTGGCCGACACCGAGCCCGCCAGCGTCACCGAAGCCTACGCGGGCATGAAATGGCTCACACAACGCGCGGGGCTCATGGTCTACAGTCTGCTGATGGCCTGCCACCCCCAACTGCGCGTGGCCACCCGCATCGCGCAACAGCTGCACACCTGCGCCGACGGCTTCCTCGGCGCGGTGCTGCGCGACTGGGCCTGCCTGGACCCCAAGACCGCCCACCTGGCGCCGCTCACCCCCGAGCTGCGCCACCTGGCCCGCGAGCTGCTGCTGGCCGCGCCGCCCGGTGCCGCCATCGACGCCGCCTCCGACGCGACCCCGCTGCGCCCGGCGCGCGCGCGGTCCGCCCCTTTCCTCGCAGCACACTGAACTGCCGGAGCCCAACAATGCCCCCACGTTCACTTCGTTCACTGCCCCCCAAGGGGGCGCATCAGCCCCTCCGGGCGGCCGCGCGGAGCTGATATGTACACGCCCAAAGGCCGCCTCGACAACAGCACGCTGATCAAGCAGTACAGCCCGCTGGTCCGACGCCTGGCGCACCAGATGATCGCCAAGCTGCCGGCCAACGTGGAGGTGGACGACCTGATCCAGGTCGGCCTGATCGGCCTGACCGATGCGCTGTCGCGCTTCGACGCCGAACAGGGCGTGCAGTTCGAGACCTTCGCCACCCAGCGCATCCGCGGCGCCATGCTCGACGAGCTGCGCGGCGGCGACTGGATGAGCCGCGGCACGCGCCGCCAGCAGCGCGAGATCGAGACCGCCGTGCACAAGGTCGAGCAGCGCCTGGGCCGCGCGCCGCGCGAGGACGAGATCGCCGCCGAGATGGGCCTGCCGCTGGCCGAGTACCAGGAGCTGCTCGGCAAGGTGCGTGGCACCCAGCTGGTCTATCTCGAAGACATGAGCGGCGACGATGGCGACGAGGACTACCTCGACCGCCATGTCGCCGACGAGAGTGCCAACCCGGTGGCGCTGCTGCAGGACCACCGCATGCGCGAGGCGCTGGTGGCGGCCATCAAGAACCTGCCCGAGCGCGAGCAGTTCGTGATGAGCATGTACTACGAGCACGACATGAACCTCAAGGAGATCGCGGCCGTGCTCAAGGTCACGGAGTCGCGCGTCTGCCAGTTGCACAGTCAGTCCATCGCAAGGTTGCGCGTTAAGCTGAGGGACTGGTAAACAGCGGGGGCTCTGCCCCTGCACACAAGCAGGGGACAACACATGTTCGGATGGTCCAAGGGCCGTGCCTCTTCGTCTGTTGTACCGCGTGAGGAGCCCGCCCAGCGCGGCGACAGCGCCGCGCTGAACGTCGTCAAGCGACTGGCCCGCACCATCTCCACCCTCGGCAAGGATGCCGCCGAAGTGCGGGGTGCGCTGGAGGATGCGCAGCGCGTCGTGCATGCACAGGGCCAGGCCATGCAGGCGCTGGCGCAGCAGCTCAACCACATCGGCCAGGCCCAGGCCGCCATCACCGCCGCGACCGCGCAGAGCGCCGCCGCCGTGCAGCGTGCGCGCGGCGCGTTGGGCGTGGTGGGCGGCGAGGTGGGCGGCATGGCCGCCACGCTGGCCCAGGTGTCGGACGCCGCCGCCGAGATCACCAAGATCTCGCTACAGACACGGCTGGTGGCGTTCAACGCCGCCGTCGAGGCCAAGCACGCCGGTGATGCCGGCCGCGGCTTCGCCGTCGTCGCCGAGGCCGTGAAGGCGCTGGCCGGGCAGGTCGAGGCCTCGTCCAAGGCCATCGTCAGCGCCATCGCCAGCCTGCAGGAGCGCATCGACCGCTTCAGCGCCGAGCTGACCGAGAACGCCGCCAAGCCCAGCCAGATCCACGCCGCCTTCCACGAGGTCGAGCAGGACGTGCAGCGCATCGCCGTGTCGGCCGCCGACAGCGGCCAGCAGATGGGGGTGCTCAATGAGCGCGCCCATGAGCTGGAGCGTGAGGTGCTGCAGGCCACCCAGGGCCTGAAGGTGGCGTTCGACGGCAGCGACCGCTTCCTTCGCATGTCGGAGGACCTGGTCGAGCAGATCGCCGAGAGCGGGGTGGAGGTCGACGACATGCCCTTCATCCGCGCGGCGCAGCAGGCGGCCGACGAGATCGCCGCGCTGCTGGAGGCCGCGCTGCGCGACGGCCAGATCAGCCAGGCCGACCTGTTCGACGAGAACTACCGGCCCATCGACGGCACCTCGCCGCAGCAGCACACCACGCGCTTCTGCCAGCTGACCGACCGGCTGTTCCCGGCCGTGCAGGAGAAGACGCTGGGCTTCAGCGACAAGGTGGTGTTCGCCATCGCCGCGGACCGCAACGGCTACATCGCGACGCACAACCGCAAGTACTGCCAGGCCCAGCGCCCCGGCGACGCGGTGTGGAACGCGGCCAACAGCCGCTACCGCCGCGTCTTCAACGACCGCACGGGCCTGGCGTCCGCGCGCAACACCCGGCCCTTCCTGTTGCAGACCTACCGGCGCGACATGGGCGGCGGTCGCTTCGTGCTGTTGAAGGAGGCGGCGGCGCCGATCACGGTGGCCGGCAGGCACTGGGGCGGCCTGCGCCTGGCGTTCAATTTCTGACCCCTCGTCCAGCCGCACGCCGCTGAACGCGGTGCGTCTGGCCGGTCTTGCAGACCGCGCAGCCTGCAGAGCGACTGCTCTTCGGCAGGCACGGCGAGTCCACTGGACTCGCCGTGTCGGGCCTCAGCCCCCCAAGGGGACGGCGGTGCGCCGGATTGACCGGCAAGCACATCGCCAGGCGGGCCGGCTTGGGGCGGCCCGGCGCTCGGCCCGGAAGACCCACGGCCTGCCGCGCCTTCATTCAGCGACGCAAGCGCGGTTCTTGCCGGTGTGCTTGGCCTCGTACAAGGCCACGTCGGCGCGGTCCAGCGCCGCCTCCAGCGTCTCGCCGGGGCGGTACAGCGTGATGCCGGCCGAGAAGGTGACGAACACGTCCTTGCCTTCATGGTTGAACAGCGCCGCGGACAGCGAGCGCTGCAGCCGCACCAGCACCTGCTGCGCCTCGTCCAGCGGCGTGTCGGGCAGCATCAGCACGAACTCCTCGCCGCCGTAGCGCGCCACCATGTCGCCGGGCCGCAGGCTGGCTTGGGCCCGCTCGGCCAGCGACTTCAGCGCGATGTCGCCGGCATGGTGGCCCAGGCTGTCGTTGAGCTTCTTGAAGTTGTCGATGTCCAGCAGCGCCAGCGCCACGCGCGTCGACTCGCGCTCGGCGCGGGCCTGCTCGATGCCGAACGCCTGGATCAGGCCGCGGCGGTTGGCCACCTGGGTGAGCTGGTCGGTGTGCACCTCGTTGGACAGGCGGCGCAGCTCGCCCTCCAGTTCGTCGACGCGCTGGGTCAGCGCGGCGGCACGGTCATGTTCCAGCGTCAGCCGTGCCTGGGTCTGCGCCACCAGGCCCTGCACGCTGCGGCTTTCCTCCACCATCTCGCGCACCGTGCCGGCCAGGCTTTCCAGCGAGTCGGCCTGCTCGATGGCGTTGGCATAGCGGCCCACGTTGTTCTGGAAGCGGTCGGTGTGCTGGCCCAGCTCGCCCAGTTCCGCCAGCATGCGCTGGATCAGGCCCTTCAGCGAGTCGCGCGCCTTGGAGCGCTCGTCGCGCAGCGCGCGCTGGCGCTCGCGCGTGCCGCTCAGCAGCTCGGAGACGGTGCGCACGCCGCGGCCCGACAGGCCCTGGGCCAGCGTCTGGCTCATCGCCTCGGCCTGGCCACGGGCCCAGGAGTCGTCCTCGGCCAGGTCGACCAGGCTGGCGCTGAGCTCGCGGCACAGGCCACCCAGTTCGTCGAACAGGTGGCGGCGGTGGTCCAGCAGGTGGCGGGCGCGCAGGCACAGCGTGGCCATCTGCGCGGCGCGCTCGGGGCTGGCGCCCTGGGCCTGCAACTCGGCCTGGGCGGCGTCCAGTTCGCGGATCAACGCGTCCGCCGGCGTGGCCTCGGTCTGCGGCGAGCGCAGCGCATGCCGCACGGTCTGGTTCAGCTCGGCACCGATGCCGGGCCAATGGCCCGGGCCGTCGTCTGTCGGTGCCTGCGCCTGGGGCTGCGCCGGCGCCGGCGCGGCGGCGTCTGCGCCGGCCCGGCTCAGTTCGCCGAAGCCGCTGCTGTCGCGGAAGCCCGTCTCGGCAAACCCGGTGTCGGTGAAGAACTGGCTGGGCGTGCCGCCGTCCTCGCCGGTCTCGACCTCGCTGCCGTCCACGTCCTTGTCCCAGCTGGCGATCAGCTGGCCCAGGCGCTTGACGAGCTTGTGGCTGTCGCTGCGGCCCAGTTCCAGCGCACGGGCGATGCCGTCCTTCTTGCGCGCCAGCGTCCATTGCTTGCCGCCGCGCTCCAGGCCGCGCACCAGCCGCTCCAGCGTCTGCGCCAGCGCCTCGGCCTGTGCCGCGGGGCCGGCGCTGTCCAGCAGCTTGTCGACCTGGCGCTGCAGCTCGTCCAGTCGCTGCTCGCGCAGCGCGGCCTGCAATTCCTGGCGCGTGTTGCCCGAGGGCAGGGCCAGGCTGATCAGCCGCGAGATCAGCTGCTGCGCCCGCTCCAGCGCGGCGTTGCCGGCCGCGGCCGGGGGCTCGCCGCCGGCCTCGATGGCGTAGGCGCGGGCGTAGTTCTCGGGCGTGGGTTCGAGCCGGGCCTGGGCCAGGCGCTGCAAGGCGGCCTTGGCGAGCTGGGCGGGTGGCAGGGTGGCGCGCATGCTCAGCGACCGCGCACGACCTCGGCGCTGCTGTCGGCCTGCGTGATCCACGGGGCCTTGCGCGGCAGCACGGTCTGCGCGATCCAGCGCTCCAGCTCATCGGGCGGCAGCGGCTTGCTGAACAGGAAGCCCTGCATCAGCGAGCAGCCCAGCCGGTGCAGCACCTCCATCTGGCGCAGCGTCTCCACGCCCTCGGCGATGACGCGCAGCCCCAGCGCCCGCGCCAGCGCGATAATGGCCGTGACGACGGCCGAGCTCTGCGGCGTGATGCCCAGGTCGCGCACGAAGGTGCGGTCGATCTTGACCTCGGAGATGGGCAGCGTGGTCAGGTAGGCCAGCGAGGAATAGCCGGTGCCGAAGTCGTCGATGGAGATCTCCACGCCCACCTCGTTCAGACGATGCAGGGACGGGATGACGTTCTGCAGGTCCTTCATCAGGTTGTTCTCGGTGATCTCGAGCTGGATGGACCGGTGCGGCACGCCGTAGGCGCTGACGCATTGGTGGATGTGCTCGACGAGATCGGTGCGCTCGAACAGCCGGCTGGGCAGGTTGACGGCGATGCTGTCCGCGAAGCCGAACTGCAGCGACCACAGCTTGGCCTGGCGGGCGGCTTCCTTCAGCGCCCATTCGGACAGCGGCACGATGAGGCCGGTCTCTTCAGCCAGCGGGATGAAGTCGGCGGGCGGCACCAGCACGTTGCCGCGCTGCCAGCGCATCAGCGCCTCGGCGCCCACCATGCGGGCCGCGCGCACGTCGATCTTGGGCTGGTAGTGCAGCACGATCTCGTTGCGTTCCAGCGCCTTGTGCAGGGCGCTTTCCAGCTCCAGCTTCTGCTTGCCGTGGCCGGCCAGCTGCGGCGAGTAGACGGCCGAGGCATTGCGGCCCTGGCTCTTGACGGCGTACATGGCCACGTCGGAGTTGCGCAGCAGGTCGGCCATGCTCTGGCCGTCGCGCGGGTAGATGGCGATGCCCACGCTGGCGGTGACGAAGCATTCCTGGCCGCCCACGAAGATGGGCTCGCGCAGGGCATCCAGCACGCGCTCGGCGACGCGCTCGGCGTCGCGCTCGTCGGTCACCTCCGGCAGGAGCGCGACGAACTCGTCGCCGCCCAGGCGCCCCACGGCTTCCAGGCCGCGGTGGCTGCGGTTGGACAGGCCTTCCAGCACGCCCTCCATGATCTGGTCGGAGTGGCGCACGCAGCCGCGCAGACGGCGGCCCACTTCCACCAGCAGCTCGTCGCCGGCCGCATGGCCCAGCGTGTCGTTGATGACCTTGAAGCGGTCCAGGTCGATCAGCAGCAGGCCCACCTCATGGCCGGCGCGGCGCGCGCTCTCGATGGCGCGCTCCACGCGCCAGATCAGCTGGCGGCGGTTGGGCAGGCCGGTGAGGGCGTCGAAATGGGCCAGCTGGCGGATGCGGTCCTCGGCCTGGCGGCGGTCGGTCACGTCCTGCAGGATGCCGGTGTAGCCGCAGACGGCGCCCTGCTCGCTGAACTCGGGCTCGGCCTCGATGTGGACGACGCGCTGGCGGCCGTCGGGCAGCGTCAGCGGCAGGTCGGTGATCAGCACCGAGGTGTGGGCCACCACGTCGCGCAGCAGGCGCAGGAAGACATGGCGGTCGTCGGCCGGCACCATGCGCATGACGCTGAGGAAGTCCAGCCGATCCTGCGGGCCGCGGCCGAACACGCGCAGGCCTTCGGCGGAGATCGCGAAGCTGCCGGCCACGCCGCGCCGCCACTCGAAGCTGCCCATGCGGGCCAGGTCCTGGGCGCGGGCCAGCTTGGCCTTGCTGCGCTCCAGCTCCAGCCGGGTGCGCGAGCTGCGCAGCAGGTAGCGCAGCCGCCCGTCCAGCAGGCTCCACTGCGAGGACTTGACGAAGAAGTCCGTGGCACCGGCCTGGTAGGCGCGGTTGATGGAGGCCTCGTCGTCCAGGCCGGTCAGCATCAGCACCGGCAGCGACTCGAAGCCCGGCGTGGCGCGCAGCAGCGAGCAGGTCTCGAAGCCGTCCAGCTCGGGCATCAGCGCGTCCAGCACGACGACGTCCGGCGCATGGGCGGACAGCTGCGCCAGCGCCGCGCTGCCGCTGGCGACGTCGGTGACCTCGAAGCCGCGCTCGCGCAGCGCCGCGGCGGTCAGGAGCAGGTTCACCTCGTCGTCGTCGACCAGCAGCACGCGGGGCCGCAGCGGCAGGTCGTCGAGGGCTTGACCGGTAGGCAGCATGAGGCGGGGCGTCACTGCAGGGCAGCCAGTGCCGCGCGTACTTGGTGGATGTCTTGCAGCATAGCGTCGAGCTGCTCGGACAGGCCGGCGGTGCGGCCGTCGCGCGTCATGGCTTCGACATGGGCGCAACGGGCGGACAACGCCGACGCGCCCAGGCTCGCCGAGGACGACTTGAGCGTGTGGCAGACATGGCGGATGGCGACGAGATCCACCGGAGTGGCGGCGCGGGCGCGGGCGAGGTCGGGAAGCAAACGGTCCAGTGAGTTGGAGAAGGCCGCCACGACGCGCTCGAGCAGCTTGTTGCCACCGCTCGGGTCAAGCTCCCGCAGGCGGCGGATCGCCTCGGGGTCGAGCAGGGCTGCGTTGTTGGGTGCGGTCATGGTCGCTAAGCACTCGGCATCCTGCAAATGTAGCGTGGCCGGGTGGGGGGGTAGACGCCAAGAAATGCACAGATTCGGCCCTCCGGAGGGCTTCGTGCATATGCACAGTGACGGTGCAGGCGCTGCCTACAATGACCCGCATGAATAGTCTCAGCGATGACGTCGTGCCATCGCGCCGCCCCGGGCGGCGACTGCCGATGCGGCTGCTGGTGCTGGGGCTGGCCGGTACGGCGCTGGGCATGCTGGCGCTGGGTACGCTGGTCGTCCTGGGCCTGGCCTGGGTCTGGGGCAGCGAGGTCGGGCCGGTGCACGTCGCGCTGGTGCTGACGGCGTTCTTCACCGGCGTGCTGGTGCTGGTCGCCGCGGCGCTGGGCTGGCATGCCGGGGTGCGGCTGACCCGCGAGCGGCTTGCCGAGCCGCTGCGCGAGGCGCGCCAGCAGCTGTTGGTGCAGGCGCAGTTGCAGCGTGACTGGCAATGGGCCACCGACGCCCAGCACCGGCTGGTGCGCTGGCAGGCACCGCAGGGCGCGCCGTCATCGAGCTGGGTGGGCGCGGGCGCCCGCACCCAGCTGTTGTGGGAGCGCTTCGCCGCCGCCGAGACCACGGCGCAGCTGCGCGAGCGCCTGGATGAGCACCAGCCGTTCGCGGATCTGCCGCTGCAGGCCGCGGAGGGCGAGGCGCGCTGGCGTCTGCGCGGCCTCCCTTGCATCGATGCGCACGGCCGGTTCGCGGGGTATGTCGGCACCGCGCAGCCCGACGAGGCGGCGAGCGCCGCTGCGGTGCCGCCGGCGGCACCGCCGCAGTCCGACCTGGCGGCGGAGCATGAGTCGTTCAGCTACACGGTCTCGCACGACCTGCGCGCGCCCCTGCGCGTGGTCGAGGGGTTTGCGCGCATCCTGAAAGAGGACTACGGCGCGCGGCTGGACCGCGTGGGGAACGACCACCTGGACCGCGTCATGGGCGCGGCCTCGCGCATGAACAGCATGATCGATGCGCTGCTGTCGCTCAGCCAGCTGTCCACGCGGCCGCTGGCCCGGCAGCCGGTGGACCTGTCGCAGCTGGCCGGCTACGTGGCCGAGGAGCTGCGCCGCGCCGCGCCGCAGCGCGAGGTGGTGCTGGAGATCGAGCCCGGCCTGACCGTGCAGGGCGACCCCACGCTGCTGCGCATGGTGCTGGAGAACCTGTTGGGCAACGCCTGGAAGTACAGCGGCAAGGTGCCCTGCGCGGAGATCCGCTTCGGCTGCGCGGAGCAGGGCGGGCGGCGCGTCTTCGTCGTGTCCGACAACGGTGCCGGCTTCGACATGCGCTTTGCCGAGCGCCTGTTCGGCGTGTTCCAGCGGCTGCACAGCGCCAGCGACTTCCAGGGCACGGGCGTGGGCCTGGCGCTGGTGCGCCGCATCATCCGGCGCCATGGCGGCGACGTCTGGGCCGAGTCGGCCGTGGGCGAGGGCGCCCGCTTCTACTTCACCTTGAACTGAGACCCCTCGCCCGGTCCTGCCGCGCTGAACGCGGGCAGGCTCAGTCGGTCCCTCGATGGGGGCGATGCTCGCGGGGGATGCCCCGCTCGCACATCGACAGACGGACCGGCTTGGGAGCGGCCCGGCGCCCGGCCCGCAGGCAGGCACTACGGCCGGCCGCCCAGAAGGTGGAGTCAGTGCTGCCCTGGCCGCGCCAGCAACTCGACCGCATCGACGATGCGCCTGGCCTGCTCCGGCACGCTGTGGCCGTCGGCGGCGGCATGGGTCATCAGGCGGGCCAGCGCCTCGTCGCGCGGCAGTGAGTAGCGGTGCATCAGCACGCCCACCGCCAGCGCCGTCGGGTCCAGCAGCGCGGGGAACTCCGACGGCGGTGATGCTGCCCCGGTGGGCGGCGGCGCGGCGGCAGCAGGTGCCGAACGCGCGAATGCGGCCTCGACGGCGGGCACGATCTGCGAGATGTCCAGCGGCTTGACGAGGTAGGCGACGGCGCCCAGCTCCTTGACCTTGGCCACCGTGGCCTCGTCGGCGAAGGCGGACAGGAACATGAACGGCGTCTGCAGGTATTCGCGCAGATAGGCCGCCACGTCGAAGCCGGTCAGGCCCTCCATGCGGATGTCCAGCAGGGCCAGCTCGGGACGGTGTTCGCGGGCCAGCAGGATGGCGTCGTCGCCGTTGTCGGCGTCGATGACCTCGAAGCCCGCCTGCGTGAGCCCGTAGCTCAGCGTTGCCAGCACCAGTCGGTCGTCATCGACGACCAGGATCTTGCCCTTGCTCACCGCGCCCCTTCAACGTCCACCCGAACCTGATCTTGTGGCCGGATTGTGAACCACGCTGGGCGGGATCAATTCCAGCCGGCAAATCACGTCGCCGCCGGCCTGTTCCAGGCTCAGGATGGCGCTGCGCCGCGGCAGCAGCGCGCGCACCAGGCCCAGGCCCGACACGCCGCTGCGGATGGCCTGCAGCGCGAAGCCGTCGGGCAGCCGGCCGGGGTTGACGATCTCCACCACCACGCCGGCGGCGTCGCAGATCAGCTGGCAGCGCACCTGGGCGCCGTCGCTGTGGCGCAGCGCGTTGCCCAGCAGCTCGTTGAGGCTGAGCGCGATCGGGATGGCCTCAGCCTCGGGCAGGCACCAGTCGTCCATCAGCGCGCCGCCTTCGGCGGCCGTGGTGATGATGCGGCCCTGCATGCGCTGCACCGAGCCGACGATGGCGTCGAACACCCGCTTGAGCAGCAGCGGCCCGGTCGCGCCCACCTGCAGCCCGTAGACCTGCGCGATGGCCTGCACCTGGCCCACGGCCTCCTTGATCACCGGCGCCACCTCGGGCCGGCGCGCCGCGATCTGCTGCAGCAGGCCGGCGACGCCCTGCAGGTTGTTCTTGATGCGGTGGTGCACCTCGCGCACCAGCAGCTCGCGCTGGGCGATGGCCGCCTGCAGCCGGGCCTGCTCGGCGGCGCGCTGCTCGGTCACGTCGCTGGCGACCACCAGCAGCTGCTCCGGCGTATCGTCGCCGCCGGCGCCGGCCAGGTGCAGGAAGCGGGTGTCCCACACGCGGGTGGCGCCGCTGCCGTCCTTGCGGCCCAGGCGGTACTCGCGCTGCACCGCGGCCAGCGAGTCCAGCGCCTCGCGCATGTCGGCGCGCACATGGTCGGCCTCGGCGTCGCCGAACAGCGCGGCGGGGCCATGCCCCAGCAGCGCGGCTTCGGGCCGGCCCGCCATCGCCACCGCCGCCTGGTTGAGCTTGACGATCTGCAGCGTCGCGGCATCGTGCAGGCTGATGGCCAGCGGCGCCGCCTCGATGATGCGGGCCAGCGAGGCCTGCGCCGCGCGGGTCTGCGCCTCGGCGTGGCGGCGGCGGTCGATGTCCAGCAGCGCATAGGTCAGCCGTGTGGCGCCGTCCTCGCGCGGCGTCTGCACGGCATTGCCGATGACCCAGAACTCGCGCCCGTCGCGGCCGCGCAGCTGGCACTCGAACACCTCGGCACCGGGCTCGGTGTGGAAGGCGTGCGCCTCGTCCTCGGGGGCCAGCACGCCCATGGGCTGGCCCTGCACGTCCTCCAGCTCGCAGCCGAACATGCGGCGGGCCGAGCGGTTCATCCATTCGATGCCTTCCGGCCCGACGGTGACGATGCCCACCAGCACCGAGTCCAGCACCGCCCGCTCGCTCTCGGCGCGCAGCAGCAGCGCGTTCTCGGCCTGGGCCTGGGCCGTGACGTCCAGCGTGACGACCGACGTCGAGCGCCGGCCGCCGGCCAGCAGGCCCGGTGCCACGCGCGTCAGCAGCCAGCGGCGGCCCAGCTCCGGGTGCCGCACCGCGTAGCGCACCTCGACCGCGTCGCCCTTCTTCAATGCCCGCTGCAGGCGCTCGAACTCGGGCAGCGAGGCCGGCTCCACGATGTCGCGGTTGATGCCCTGCAGCGAGCCCTGCGTGCCGGTCGACGGCTTGCCGCCGGTGCGGAACGGCGAGCCCTTGCGGTGTGCCTTCAGCCAGCCGGCCTCGGGCTGGAAGGTGGCCAGGCCCACGGCGGCGGTGTCCATCAGTGCGTCGAGCTGCTGGTGGGCCAGGTCGCGTTCGTGCTCGGAGCTCTGGTCGTCCAGCACCGCCAGCAGCAGGCTGCGCCCGGCCTGTCGCCACAGGCGCAGCCGGGCCTGCAGCCAGCGGCTGCGTCCCTGCGGGTCGACGAACTCGGCCTCGGTGACCAGCGGCCCGTCCTGCGGGCGCTGGACGCCCAGCGCCTCGATGGGCGCGCCGCGGTGCCAGCCCAGCAACGCCTGCAGCAGGTCGGGCAGGTCGTTCAGCTGGCGTGGCGGGCCGGGGCACAGCGCCTCGAAGGCGGCGTTGTGGCGCAGCAGCGCGCCGCTGGCCATGTCGGCCAGCAGCAGCGGCAGCGGCGACAGCGCCAGCCATTCGGCCAGCGGCGGCTCGCCCGGGTCGGCCGCGCTCAGGCGGGCGTGCAGCAGCCAGTTGGGCCGCTCGCGCAGCAGGTGCAGCGTGGCACGCTGGCCGTCCGGCAGCTTCAGCGGCGGCGCCGGTGGCGGCGGCCGGCCGGCCTCGATGGCCTGCGTGGCCTCGCGCAGCCAGCTCTCCAGCCGGGCGCCGGCGGCGCGGCGCAGCAGCCGCCAGCCTTCCGCGGCATCGCCCCCCAGCCATTCGCGGGCGGCCGCGTTGGCGCGCAGCGCCGACAGGTCGGCCCGCAGCGTCAGCACCGGGTCGCTGAC
>CAXDTK010000088.1:0-17803 GCA_963992225.1 uncultured Comamonadaceae bacterium
CCGTCTTGATGCTGATGCCCAGGTCGTCGGCGATCTGCTTGTTCAGGCGGCCGGCGACGATGCGCTCCAGCACCTGCGCCTCACGCGTCGTCAGACGGGCCAGCAGCGCATCGCGGCTGGCGGCTTCCTGGTGGCTGGAGAAGGCCTCGCGGGCCTGGTCGAGCATGCGCTCCACCAGGGCCAGCAGCTCTTCTTCCTTGAAGGGCTTCTCGATGAAGTCCATCGCGCCCTTCTTCATGGTCTGCACGGCCATCGGCACGTCGCCGTGGCCGGTGATGAAGACGATGGGCAGCGGGCTCTTGCGCTCGATGAGGCGGTCCTGCAGCTCCAGGCCGGTCATGCCTTCCATGCGGATGTCCGCGATCAGGCAGGCGACTTCGCGCGGGTCGTAGCGGGCCAGGAAGGATTCGGCCGAGTCGAAGCACTTGACCCGGTAGTCCTTGCCTTCGAGCAGCCACTGCAGGGAGTCGCGGACCGCTTCGTCATCGTCAACGACGTAGACATTGCCCTTCTTCGGGATCAAGCTCATGGTGTTGTGGGTTCGGTTCTCTGAGCGCTGCTGGCGGCACCGGTGACGGGGTCGGGGCGCAGGTGTTCGGACGTGATGGTGACCGGGATCGTGAAGGCGAATCGGCAGCCGACGACCAGGGCCCCATTGTAGAGGTTCTCCGCTTTTATCCGGCCCTGGTGCGACTCGACGATGGACCGGCATAACCCTAAGCCGATGCCCAGACCGTCGGCCTTGGTGGAGAAGAAGGCCTCGTACATGCGCGACAGCACCTCGTCGGGCAGGCCCGGGCCCATGTCCGTCACCGAGAACTCGATCTGCCCGCCCATCTCGGCGCTGTGCTTGGGCACCACGCGCAGCTCGATGTGGCGGCGCGAGGTCGGCAGCGACGCGTTGTCGATGGCCTCGGCGGCGTTCTTCAGCAGGTTCATCAGCACCTGTTCGATGAGGATGGGGTCCACCATCAGCTGCGGCAGGCGTTGCGCAACGTAGGTGTGGATGGCGACGTTGCGGCGACGCAGCTCGATGCCGGCCAGCTCCACCGCGTCCTCCACGATGTCGGCCGCGTTGGCCGGCTGGCGCTGCGGCTCGCTGCGCTTCACGAAGTTGCGGATGCGGTGAATGATCTGGCCGGCCCGCTCGGCCTGCTTGGCCGTCTTGGTCAGCGCCGCCATCAGCGCGTCCTTGTCGATGCTGTCGGCGCGCACGCGGCTGACCATGCCGTTGCAGTAGTTGGTGATGGCGGTCAGCGGCTGGTTGAGCTCGTGCGCCACGCTGGAGGCCATCTCGCCCATGGTCATCAGCCGGCTCGTCACCTGGGCCTTCTCGGCCTGCAGCGCGGCCTGCGCCTCGGCGTGGCGGCGCATGGTGATGTCGGTCGCGATCAGCATCTGGGCCAGCCGCCCGTCGGTCCACTGCAGGTAGCGGGCGCGCACGTCGAACCACATCGCCAGCGACTCGACATAGACCTCGCGCGGGTCGGAGCCCACGTCGGTCAGCGCCTCGGCGGGCAGGCCGGAGTAGTCGTCCACCTCGTCGCTGCCGTCGTCCAGCGCGCCGCGCCGGCTGGTGGTGCCGCCCAGCTGGCCGCCGGCCAGCAGCGCATGCCCGGCGGGGTCGGCGCCGAACCACAGCCGGTAGCTGCGGTTGGCGAACAGCAGCTCCGGTGGCTGCACCGACAGCACCGACACCGCCGCGTCCAGGCCCTCCAGCACGGTGGTGAAGCGCTCGTGCGAGGCCGAGAGCTGGTCGCGCACCCGCTTGGCCTCGGTGATGTTGGTCATCGAGGTCATCCAGCCGGTCTGCTTGCCCTTGGTGTCCACCAGCGGCGAGACGTAGACGCGCGCATCGAAGGTCGAGCCGTCCTTGCGCTGGATGCGCACCTCCACGCCGCCGGACGGGCTGCGGCCCTGCAGCTCCTGCTGCAGCAGCCGGGCGTTCTCCTCGCGCCGGTCGGTGGGCCAGAAGGGGTAGGGCGGCGTGCGGCCCACCAGGTCGGCCTCCGAGAAGCCGGTCATCGCGCAGAAAGCCGGGTTCACGTAGGTGATGCGCGTGTCCATGTCCATCGCGCGCATGCCGGTCAGCATGGAGTTCTCCATGGCGCGGCGGAAATTGGTCTCCAGCGTCAGCGCGTTCTGGATCTGCGTGCGCCGGCGCATGTGGCGCCAGGTGCCCAGCAGCATCCAGACCGTCATGCCGGCCAGCGCCAGCACCAGCCAGAAGAGGGCGTTGTTGATCAGGCCGATGGAGGTGCGCCAGCCCTGGCCGCGCAGCACCAGGCCGTTGAGGGCCGGCGCCAGCGGCACGTCGTGCAGCAGCGAGGCGCGCCGGTAGACCTGGCCGGGCATGGGCGTGACGGTGCTGCTGACGATCTGGTCGCGCGAGGCGTCGAGCACCGCGATGCTGTGGCGGGTCGCGACCTCGCTGGGCACGTAGTAGCGCAGCAGCGCCTCCACCGTGTATTCGGCGATCAGCACCCCGGCGAAGCCGCCGCGGTCGATCAGCGGGATGTGCAGCTGGAAGACCGTCACGCCGTTGCTGTCGGCGAACGGCGTGGAGTAGATCGGCTGGCGCCGGTCCTTGGCGGCCTCGAAGGCGAGGGCGGCCGCGTTGGACTGGTTGGGCTTGGGCATGGACGGGTCGTCGCCGTCCGCCGTCATCAGCCCGTCGGCCTGGAAGCCCGCGGCGCCCACGCTGCTGCGGCGCTCGCGCTTGGCCGTCAACCAGGTGACATGCGTCAGCTCGGGCCGCTCGCGGGCGAAGGCCTGGGCCTGGGCGGAGAACTCGTGGGCGTCGATCTGGCGCGTGACGACCTCGCGCGCGATGCGCACCAGCTGCTCCTGGTTCTCGATCAGGCGCAGGCGGATCTGCTGCTGGGCGATCTCGGTGTCGCGCTTGACGGACTCGGTCTCGCGCTCGATCTCCTCGTTGCGCAGGTACCAGAAGGCCGAAATGATGGCCGCCAGGAACAGCAGCACCGAGATCAGCGGGCCCAGCGTCGCGAGCCGGTCCTGGCGCGACGGCGACTGCCGGAACCACCAGCCCGCGATCAGGCGGCGCAGCGGCACGAGCAGGCGCTGGCTGCGCGAGCGGGTCTCGGGAGGGAGCGAATCGGTCGACATCGGCAAATTATCCGGGGCGCACTTGAGTCAGGAGATTTCACTATGAGAAATCGTCTCGCGCCATTTGGGAAATCGCCCACGCTGTGCGAAACTCCCTCCCGCTCGCGGGGCGCATGCGCCCGCACGCCCCTGTCCGCACACACCCGCCGCCCGCCAGAGGTGGCTCATGAAGGAGACCGGCCATGTCCGCCCAGCCCCAAGAGTTTCTCGGCGCCGCCGCGAACGACCAAGATCCGCAGGAAACCAAGGAGTGGCTGGACGCGCTCTCCGCCGTCATCGACCGTGAAGGCGCCGAGCGGGCCCATTTCCTGATCGAGGAGATGCTGGAGCATGCGCGCCAGCACAGCATCGACCTGCCGTTCTCGGCCACCACCGGCTACGTCAACACCATCGAGGCCACGCAGGAGGCCCGCTGCCCCGGCAACATCCAGATCGAGAAGCGCCTGCGCGCCTACATGCGCTGGAACGCCATGGCCATGGTGGTGCGGGCCAACCGCCTCAACCCCGCCGACGGCGGCGACCTGGGCGGCCACATCGGCTCCTTCGCGTCGCTGGCCTCCATGCTGGGCGCCGGCTTCAACCACTTCTGGCATGCCGAGAGCGAAGGCCATGGCGGCGACTGCCTCTACATCCAGGGCCACAGCGCGCCCGGCATCTATGCCCGCGCCTTCCTGGAAGGCCGCCTGACCGAGGAGCAGCTGGACAACTTCCGCCAGGAAGTGGACGGCCACGGCCTGTCCAGCTACCCGCATCCCAAGCTGATGCCCAACTTCTGGCAGTTCCCGACCGTCTCCATGGGCCTGGGCCCGCTGATGGCCATCTACCAGGCGCGCTTCCTGAAGTACCTGCATGCCCGCGGCATCGCCAACACCGAGAACCGCAAGGTCTGGGCCTTCATGGGCGACGGCGAGATGGACGAGCCCGAGAGCCTGGGCGCCATCGGCCTTGCCGCGCGCGAGGGGCTGGACAACCTGGTGTTCGTCGTCAACTGCAACCTGCAGCGCCTGGACGGCCCGGTGCGCGGCAACGGCAAGATCATCCAGGAGCTCGAGGGCGAGTTCCGCGGCAGCGGCTGGAGCGTCATCAAGCTGATCTGGGGCAAGGGCTGGGACGACCTGCTGGCGCGCGACAAGAGCGGCAAGCTAAAAGCTTTGATGATGGAGACGCTGGACGGCGACTACCAGGCCATGAAGGCCAACGACGGCGCCTACGTCCGCAAGCATTTCTTCGGCAAGTACCCGGAGACGGCCAAGCTGGTCGCCCACATGACCGACGAGGAGATCTTCGAGCTGCGCCGCGGCGGCCATGAGCCCGAGAAGGTCTACGCCGCCTTCCATGCCGCCCACCACAACACGACGGGCCAGCCCACCGTGCTGCTGGTCAAGACCGTCAAGGGCTACGGCATGGGCAAGGCCGGCGAGGGCAAGAACACCGTCCACCAGACCAAGAAGCTGACCGACGAGGACATCAAGTACATCCGCGACCGCTTCAACATCCCGGTGCCGGACAGCGAGCTGGCCAAGCTGCCCTACTACAAGCCGGCCGACGACACGCCCGAGATGCGCTACCTGCACGAGCGCCGCCAGGCGCTGGGCGGCTACCTGCCCAGCCGCCGCGCCAAGGCCGAAGAGCAGTTCACCGTGCCCGAGCTGGCGACGTTCCAGGCCGTGCTGGACCCGACCGCCGAAGGCCGCGAGATCTCGACGACCCAGGCCTATGTGCGCTTCCTGACCACGCTGCTGCGCGACAAGGAACTGGGCCCGCGCGTGGTGCCCATCCTCGTGGACGAGGCCCGCACCTTCGGCATGGAAGGCCTGTTCCGCCAGATCGGCATCTACAACCCCAAGGGCCAGCTCTACACCCCGGTCGACAAGGACCAGGTGATGTACTACCGCGAGGACAAGGCCGGCCAGATCCTGCAGGAAGGCATCAACGAAGCGGGCGGCATGGCCAGCTGGATCGCCGCGGCGACGTCGTACTCGACGAACAACCGGGTCATGATCCCGTTCTACGTCTACTACTCGATGTTCGGCTTCCAGCGCATCGGCGACCTGGCCTGGGCCGCCGGCGACATGCAGGCGCGCGGTTTCCTGCTGGGCGGCACCTCCGGCCGCACCACGCTGAACGGCGAGGGCCTGCAGCACGAGGACGGCCACAGCCACATCCTGGCCGGCACCATCCCCAACTGCGTCAGCTACGACCCGACCTTCGCGCACGAAGTCGCCGTCATCATGCAGCGCGGCTTGAAGCGCATG
This sequence comes from uncultured Comamonadaceae bacterium, assembly GCA_963992225.1. GTDB lineage: Bacteria > Pseudomonadota > Gammaproteobacteria > Burkholderiales > Burkholderiaceae_C > Pelomonas. The sequence continues at coordinate 5,385 of CAXDTK010000088.1, forward strand.
GTGGAAGACCAGGAGAATGTCTTCTACTACATCACCCTGCTCAACGAGAACTACCCCATGCCCGGCCTGAAGCCTGGCACCGAGGAGCAGATCCTCAAGGGCATGTACCTGCTGGAAGAGGCCGACGCCGGCAAGCCGGTCAGCGTCAATCTGCTGGGCTCGGGCACCATCCTGCGCGAGAGCCAGGTGGCCAAGCTGCTGCTGGAAGAGGAGTGGGGCGTGGGCGCCAACGTGTGGAGCTGCCCCAGCTTCAACGAGCTGGCCCGCGACGGCCAGAACGCCGAGCGCTGGAACCTGCTGCACCCGACCGAGCTGGCCTGCGTGCCGTTCGTGACGCAGCAGCTGGGCAAGACCCACGGCCCGGTCATCGCGTCCACCGACTACATGAAGAACTACGCCGAGCAGATCCGCGCCTTCATCCCCAAGGGCCGCGCCTACAAGGTGCTGGGCACCGACGGTTTCGGCCGCAGCGACTTCCGCTCCAAGCTGCGCGAGCATTTCGAGATCAACCGCTACTACATCGTCGTCGCGGCGCTGAAGGCGCTGGCCGAGGACGGCGCGGTGCCCGTCGAGCGTGTGGCCGAGGCCATCGCGAAGTACGGCATCAAGGCCGACAAGATCAATCCGCTGTACGCGTAAAGCCGAGGGAGACAAGACATGGCATTGGTTGAAGTCAAGGTTCCCGACATCGGCGATTTCGATGAGGTGGGCGTCATCGAGGTGCTCGTCAAGGTGGGCGACCGCGTCAAGGTCGAGCAGAGCCTGGTGACGGTGGAGAGCGACAAGGCGTCGATGGAAATCCCGTCGTCGCAGGCCGGCGTCGTCAAGGAACTCAGGGTCGCCGTGGGCGACAAGGTCAAGCAAGGCAGCGTGCTGGTCGTCGTCGAAGGCGACGAGGCCGCCGCCCCCGCGCCGGCGGCCGCCGCACCAGCTGCTGCCGTCGCGCCGGCGCCGGTTGCGACAGCTGCGCCTGTGCAAGCGCCAGCCCCGGCCACCGCGCCCGCGCCGGCCGCCGGAGGCTCGGTCACCGTCGAGGTGCCGGACATCGGCGACTTCGACGAGGTGGCCGTCATCGAGGTGCTGGTGAAGGCCGGCGACAGCGTGAAGCTGGAGCAGAGCCTGATCACCGTCGAGAGCGACAAGGCGTCGATGGAGATCCCGTCCTCCACGGCCGGCGTCATCGAGGCGTTGCTGGTCAAGGTGGGCGACAAGGTCAAGAAGGGTTCGCCGCTGGCGCGCGTGACGGCTGCGGGCGGTGCGGCTGCGCCGGCCGCCCCCGCGCCCGCCGCGACGGCACCGGTGCCGGCCGCGGCAGCCCCCGCGCCGGCCGCCACCGTGCCGGTTTCGGCCCCGGCGGCCCCGGCCACCGCGCTGCCGCCGCATCAACCGACGGCGCCCACCGGCCAGCTGCCGCATGCCTCGCCCAGCATCCGCAAGCTGGCGCGCGAACTGGGCGTGCCGCTGGATGAGGTCAAGGGCAGCGGCGCCAAGGGCCGCATCACCGAAGCCGACGTGCAGGGCTTCGTGAAGGCCGTCATGGCCGGTGCCGTGCAGACCGTGGCGCAGAAGGCCAGCGCGCCGGCCGCAGCGCCTGCTGCTGCCGGGGGGACCGGCCTGAACGTGCTGGCCTGGCCCAAGGTCGACTTCGAGAAGTTCGGTGCCGTGGAGCGCAAGGAGCTGTCCCGCATCAAGAAGATCTCGGGCGCCAACCTGCACCGCAACTGGGTCGTCATCCCGCATGTCACCAACCACGACGATGCCGACATCACCGAGCTGGAAGCCTTCCGCGTGCAGCTCAACCTGGAGAGCGAGAAGGCCGCGAAATCCGGAAACGGCGCCGGCGGCGCCGTGAAGGTCACGATGCTCGCCTTCATGATCAAGGCGGCCGTCGCGGCGCTGAAGAAGTTCCCCGAGTTCAACAGCTCGCTGGACGGCGACACGCTCGTCCTGAAGAACTACTTCCACATCGGCTTCGCGGCGGACACGCCCAACGGCCTGGTCGTGCCGGTCATCAAGGACGCCGACAAGAAGGGCATCTTCCAGATCAGCGCCGAGATGTCCGAGCTGGCCAAGAAGGCTCGCGACGGCAAGCTGGGCCCGGCCGACATGAGCGGCGGCTGCTTCTCGATCTCGTCACTCGGCGGCATCGGCGGCAAGTACTTCACGCCCATCATCAACGCACCGGAAGTGGCCATCATGGGCGTCTGCAAGAGCAGCACCGAACCCGTGTGGGACGGCAAGCAGTTCGTGCCGCGCCTGATCCTGCCGCTGTCGCTGTCGTGGGACCACCGCGTCATCGACGGCGCCGCGGCCGCGCGCTTCAACGTCTACTTCGCGTCGCTCCTGGCGGACTTCCGCCGGATTGCGCTGTGATCGGGAGCTGAAGCAATGGCAATCATTGAAGTTCAAGTGCCCGACATCGGCGATTTCGACGAAGTCGGCGTCATCGAGGTGCTGGTCAAGGCCGGCGACACCGTCAAGGTGGAGCAGAGCCTCATTACCGTCGAGAGCGACAAGGCGTCGATGGAGATCCCCTCCAGCGCCGCCGGCGTGGTGAAGGAGCTCAAGGTCAAGATCGGCGACAAGGTCGCCAAGGGCTCGGTCGTGCTGACGCTGGAGTCCGCTGATGCCGCCGCTGCCGCCCCCGCTCCCGCACCGGCTGCTGCTGCTGCTGCTGCGCCTGCGCCCGCACCTGCGGCGGCGCCGGTTCAGGCCCCCGCCGCCGCGACCTACAGCGGCAGCGCCGACCAGGCCTTCGACCTCGTCGTCCTCGGCGGCGGCCCCGGTGGCTACTCCGCCGCCTTCCGTGCCGCCGACCTGGGCCTGAAGGTCGCCCTCGTCGAACGCTACGCGACGCTGGGCGGCGTCTGCCTGAACGTGGGCTGCATCCCGTCCAAGGCGCTGCTGCACGTGGCGGCGGTCATGGACGAGGTCAGCCACATGGCCGACCTGGGCGTGGCCTTCGGTGAGCCGACGGTGGACATCGACAAGCTGCGCGCGCACAAGAACAAGGTCACCGGCAAGCTGACCGGCGGCCTCGCTGCGATGGCCAAGATGCGCAAGGTCACCGTGCTGCGCGGCGTCGGCTCGCTGCTGGACGCCCAGCACCTGAAGGTCGAGGCGACCGAAGGCGCCGTCGGCCAGGCGAAGACGGGCGCGGTGCAGACGGTCGCCTTCAAGCGCCTCATCATCGCGGCCGGCTCGCAGGCCGTGCGCCTGCCCTTCCTGCCGGATGACCCGCGCATCGTCGACTCGACCGGCGCGCTGGAGATGGGCGTCAAGCCCGAGAAGATGCTCATCGTCGGCGGCGGCATCATCGGCCTGGAGATGGGCACCGTGTACTCCACGCTGGGCGCGCGCCTGGACGTCGTCGAGATGCTGCCCACGCTGATGACCGGCGCCGACCGCGACCTCGTCAAGGTCTGGCAGAAGTTCAACGCCCACCGCTTCGACAACATCATGTTGAACACCAAGACGGTGGCGGCCGAAGCCAGGCCCGACGGCATCTACGTGAGCTTCGAAGGCGAAGGCGCCCCCAAGGAGCCCCAGCGCTACGACCTCGTGCTGCAGGCCGTGGGCCGCACGCCCAACGGCAAGAAGCTTGGCGCCGAGAACGCCGGCGTCGTCGTCGGCGACCGCGGCTTCATCCCGGTCGACGTGCAGATGCGCACCAACGTCGCCCACATCTTCGCCATCGGCGACATCGTGGGCCAGCCCATGCTGGCGCACAAGGCGGTGCACGAGGGCCATGTGGCGGCGGAAGTCTGCGCCGGTGAGCTGCTGGGCGACGACAAGCTGGCCAAGGCCCGCTTCGATGCCCGGGTGATCCCCAGCGTGGCCTACACCGACCCCGAGGTGGCCTGGGTGGGCATGACCGAGGACGAGGCCAAGGCCAAGGGCATCAAGATCACCAAGGGCCTGTTCCCCTGGACGGCCTCGGGCCGTGCCATCGCCAATGGCCGCGACGAGGGCTTCACCAAGCTGCTCTTCGACGAGGAAAGCCACCGCATCATCGGCGGCGGCATCGTCGGCACGCATGCCGGCGACATGATCGGCGAGATCGCGCTGGCCATCGAGATGGGCGCGGACGCGGTGGACATCGGCAAGACCATCCACCCGCACCCCACGCTGGGCGAGTCGCTGGGCATGGCCGCGGAAGTGGCGCACGGCTCCTGCACCGACGTGCCGCCGGTGCGCAAGCGCTGAGCCGCGGCAGGCTGCTGCCACCCAGGCCCGGCCCGGCAACGGTCCGGGCCTGTTTTCATGGGCACCGCCGGTCGGGCGGCCGAGGGCTTACGCCGGGTCAGCCGGCGCTGCGGGTCGCGACAATGCCGGCATGACGTTCTTCTACTGGTTCATGGCCGCCGTGATGGCGGCCACCTTGCTGCCCTCGCTGCTCTACCTCGGCATCTACCTGTTCACCGGCGCGCCCGAGGCGCTGGAGCGGGCCGGCAAATGGTGGAACTTCCTGCGCGTCTTCACGCTGCTGGGCTTCAACCTGATGCTGTGGGGCCATGTGGTGGTGGCGGCCTGGCAGCTGTTCCGCTGAGGCCGCGCCCCACCATCAAAGAAAAACCCCGGCGCGCAGGGCGGCCGGGGCGTTCAGGCCGCAGGCGCTCAGGGCGTGACGCTGAGTTGCAGCGCCTTCAGCGCGTCCTCGATGGGGATGAAGAAGTTGAAGCCCTTGCCGGCCTCGACGCCGCCGCGGGTGATGGCGATGACCCGGCCGTCGCCGTCCAGCAGCGGGCCGCCGCTGCTGCCGAAGGTCACCGCCGCGTCGCTCTGCAGCACCCGCCTGCCTTGCAGCACGCGGTCGGCACTGAGCACGCCCCGGGTCATGGAGTTGTTCAGCACGCCCAGCGGCGAACCGATGGCGTAGACGTCGGTGCCCACCTCGGGCGCGGCGCCGCCGCGGATGGCCAGCGCATCGCCGTCGGTGAGCGTCGTGCGCAGCAGCGCGACATCGGCCTGCTCGTTGACCTTGATGACCTCGGCCACGGCCTTGTCGCCGTTCTGCAGCTTGATGCGGGCGTACTTGGAGCCCTTCACCACATGGGCGTTGGTCAACAGGTGGCCGGCCTTGTCGACGAAGAAGGCGCTGCCCGAGCCGGCGGCCGTCTCCAGCGTGACGACGGCATTGCGCAGCTGGGCCTGGTTCTTCAGCGCGCCGCCGCCGGCGGGCACCGTGCCCTTGAGAGTCACCGTGCCAGCGGCCGCGATGGCCGGGACGGCCTCGGCGCCTGCTGCAGGCGCTGCGGCGGAGGCGGCGGCAGCGACGGCCTCGGCGTCGTTGGCTTTGAGCGCTTCCAGGACCGACGGCGAGGCCAGGAAGTTGCCCAGCGACGAGAGGATGGCCCGCTTGTGCAGATCGGGAACCTTCTCCTTGCTGACGCCCAGGCCTTCGGTGCTGGCCTGGTAGACCACTTTCTGCTTCTTCTCGGAGAACAGCGCCCAGTCGATCTTGTAGTGGACCCAGCCCTCGGACCTGCCGGGCTCGGAGCAGACCTCCTGCTTGAGCTCGGTCAGGATGCCGCCGATGCGGAAGTCCGGCGCTGCGCTCACGTCCACGTCGAAGGCGTTCGACTTGCCCTTGCCCGCCAGCGGGTAGCCCAGGCGCTTGAGTTCCTGCGTCGTGACGGTGGACATGTAGACGCCGGCGGCCTTGATGAAGTTTTCGGTCGCGATCAGAGGCTGGCGGTTGCCGCATAGCCAGCCCGTCGCATTGCCGCCAATGTCGTCACCTTGCAGGATGGACACCTTCAGCCGGTCGACCGACAGCGAGACCTTCAAGTCCGCGCCCTGGGCGCTGAGGGCCTGCTTCTGGACGACGGCGGGCGGCGGCGGCAGATCGGCCGCAAGGGCAGTGCCCAGAGCCAGGGCGAGCGAAACGGTCAGCGTGGCGCGCAGCGGGAATGTCATGGGGTCCTCCTCTGATGCCGGTCCAGCGCCTGCGTGCCCTGGCCGAGGCGGCGATGGTAGCGGCGGCCGTCACAGCCGCGAGGCGTACATGCGCGGGCAATCCGCGGTGCCGAAGCGGTCCACCGGCACGCGAAAGCGCTGGCCCACGCGCAGCTGCTGCCAGCGCTCCTGCGTGACGCGGCAGACCCAGGCGTGGTTCCCGCTGTCGCGCAGTTCGATCTCGTAGAAGGCCTCGCGTTGGCCCAGGCGCTCGCTGCCGGGCTGGCCCGGTGGCGCCAGGCGCAGCGGCGGGCGTGGCCAGTCGGGGCGGTCGTCGGGCCCGCCCTCGGTCTTGGCGATCCACTGCCGGCGCCAGGCCAGCACGGTGTAGCGGCAATGCTCGCCGGGCTCGGCGCGGCGCCCCGTCGGGTCGGCAGTGACGCGGCGGCTGATGTCGAAGGCGCCGGCGGGCAGTTCGTCGCACCAGTCCGAGCCGGCCTCGGCGCGCAGCCGCTCCACGACGATCTCCAGGCGCCAGCTGCGCCGCGTCAGCTCCACGGCCACGCCGGACGGGCCGAAGACCCACCAGCCCAGCGTCGCGAGCGTCGCCGCCACCAGGGCGATCAGCACGAGGATGCGCAGGCGCGGCAGCCGCATGGCGCGCGGTGCCCGTCAGGCCGCGTCGAACTGCGCGACGACGGCCTCTTCCCAATGCGCCAGCTCGTCCCAGCCGATGTGCAGCCAGGCCATCGCGGCGCCATGGTGGGCGGCCCAGTCGGCGTCCTCGGGCAGGCCTTCGTGGCGGCGCATCAGGTGCTCGGCGATCAGGCCGGCGGCGATCAGGGTGTGGACCTCGGGCTCGATGTCGGCATGGCCCAGCGCCGCGAAGTCGTGGTGCAGGCGGATGGCGGCCATCAGCGGCGCCGGCAGGTTCCAGACGCGCACGACCAGCGCGCCGACGACCGCGTGGTCGGTGCGGTGGTTGGCGTTCTCGGTGGCGATGTAGGGCCGGTCGATGCGCGCGCCGGCCTCCACCATCGTGGCGCCGTAGCCGCGCACGCTCTGCAGCAGCACCGGCATGCCCACATGCAGGAACAGGCCGAAGCTGTGCGCCAGGTCGGGCGACAGCCCCGGCAGCTCGCGCGCGAGGGTGGCCATCGCAACGGCGCGCTTGGTGCTGCGCTCCCAGAAGCGGGCGAGCTGCGGCGAGTTCACGGGGATGGCGTGCTGCACCAGGAAGCCGGTCATCACGGCCACGCTCTCGCGCAGGCCGATGCGCGTCATCGCCTGGCCCACCGTGCTGCAGGGCAGGCCCACCGGCTTGAACAGCGGGCCGTTGGCGATGCGCAGCAGCGTGGCGGCCATGGCCACGTCGCTGGAGGCGATGCGGGCGACCTGGTTGAGGTCGGGCTCGGGCGGGCTCATCGCCTGCTGCAGCTGGGCCAGCAGTTCGGGGCAGGGCGGGATCTGGATCTGCTGCAAGGCGCCGCGCCGGCGCGACTGGTCGAGGTCGTCGCGGATCTGCGCGGTGCGGCCGCTGCTGGCGTGGGAAGGTGCCGGGTTGTGCGTCATCCGAAAATCTTAGAGGCGCCAGCCGGCGGCCCTGGCCGGGTACAGTGAATTCACCCGCTGCCTGCCGTCAATCTTGCCGACTTCGCCCACCTGTGTCCCACGCTCGGCCCTGCGGCGCCGGTGGTGGCTGGCTGCGCTGTTCGCGCTGCCCTGGCTGGCCGCGGCGGCCTACGACGCGGCGCGGGTGCTGGAGGCCGCCGCCGCCCGCGGCCCGCGGGTGGCCGAGCAGGCCCAGGCGCTGGTGCAGCAGATCGAACGCAGCGGCACGCAGGACGAGGCGCAGCGCCTGCGCGACATCAACGACTTCTTCAACCGGCGCCTCGCCTTCCGCGACGACGTGGTGACCTGGGGCCTGGTCGACTACTGGGCCTCGCCGCTGGAAGCGCTGGAGCGGCGCGCCGGCGACTGCGAGGACTACGCGATCGCCAAGTACTTCAGCCTGGCCGCCGCCGGCGTGCCGACGGCCCGGCTGCGCATGGTCTACGTGCGCGCCCGCATGCAGGGGCAGTCGCTGGCCCACATGGTGCTGGCCTACTATGCCCAGCCCGGCGCCGAGCCGCTGATCCTGGACAACCTGCGCCCCGAGGTGCTGCCGGCGTCGCAGCGCACCGACCTGACGCCGGTGTTCAGCTTCAACACCGAGGGCCTGTGGCAGGGCGTGGGGCCGGTCACCTCGGGCGACCCGATGGCGCGGCTGTCGTTGTGGCGCGAGCTGGTGGCCAAGGTGCGCGCGGAGGGCTTCTTGTGAGGGCGTTCAGATGAGGAATGGGTCATGTCCTTGATGCGGCAGGTCGCCTGGCTGGTGTTGAGCGTGGTGCTGGCGTCGCTGGTGGGCGCGGTGGGCCTGTCGACGCTGTCCACGCAGCAGCTGATGCGCACGCAGCTGGCGCTGAAGAACGCCGACAACGCGCAGTCGCTGGCGCTGGCGCTGTCGCAGCAGCAGGGCGATGCGGAGCTGATCCGGCTGCTGGTGTCGGCGCAGTTCGACACCGGCGCGTACGAGGTCGTGCGCTGGCGCGGGCCGCAGGGCGAGACCCGCTTCGAGCGCGTCGGCGCGCCGCGGCCCAGCCAGGCGCCGGACTGGTTCCGTTCGCTCTGGCCCATCGACGCAGCGGCCGGCGTGGCCCAGGTGTCCAGTGGCTGGAACGCCCTCGGCACGGTCGAGCTGAAGAGCCATGCCAGCTATGCCCACGACGCGCTGTGGCGCAGCTCGCGGCAGCTGCTGGCCTGGCTGCTGGGCGTGGGCATCGTCGCGGCGCTGCTGGCCGCCGTCGGGCTGCGGCGCATCCGTCGCCCGCTGGACGCGGCCGTCGCGCAGGCCGAGGGCGTGCTGGCCGGCCGCTACGGCCAGGTGACCGAGCCGCGCGTGCCGGAGCTGCAGCGCCTCACGCGGGCCATGAACGCGATGGTGCAGCGGGTGCGCGACCTGTTCGAGGCGCAGGCCGGCCAGCTGCTGGTGCTGCGCGAGCAGGTGCATCACGACCCGCTGACCGGTGTGTCCACCCGCGAGCATTTCCTGGCGGAGCTGGACGCGGCCTTGCAGCGCGACGACGGCCCCGTGGTGGCCGGCCTGGTGCTGGTGCGGCTGCGCGACCTGAGCGGCTTGAACGCGCGCCTGGGTCGCAGGGCGGTGGACGATGTGCTGCAGACGGTGGTGACCGCGCTGCAGGCCTACCCGGAGTCGGTGGCCGGTTGCCGGGTCGGCCGGCTCAATGGCGGCGACTTCGCGTTGTGGCTGCCCGCCGCCGACGTGGCCGCCGCGACGGCCCATGCGCTGGCCGATGCGCTGCGCGCCAGCCTGCCGGCCTTCGGGCCCGGCGTGCAGGTGGCGCTGGGCGCCGTCGAGCTGCCGCGCGAGCGCCCCGGCAGCGTCTGGCTGGGCGAGGCCGACGCCGCGCTGGCGCGTGCCGAGCACCAGTGCGAGGCAAGCGGTGGTTTCGTCGTGGAGATCGTGGCGGACGCCGGCCCGGGTCGCGAGCAGGGCGAGGGCCTGTGGCGGGCCCAGCTGCAGCGTTCGATGAGCGAGCGGCTGGGCCGCCTCGTCGAGTTTCCGGTGCGCGACCGCGCCGGCCAGCTGCTGCACCTGGAGTGCCCGCTGCAGCTGCAGCTGGACGATGTGCTGGTGGCGGCCGCCAGCTGGCTGCCGCTGGCGGCGCGCGCCCGCATGACGGCCCCGGTGGACCTGTTCGCGGTGGGGCTGGCACTGCAGGCCATCGGCGTCGACGGTACCGCGCGCTGCATCAACATCGCGCCGGCCTCGCTGGCCGACACGGGCTTCCTGCCGCAGTTGCGCGAGCAGCTGGCCCAGGCGCCGCAGGCCGCCCGCCTGCTGCTGCTGGACCTGGCCGAGGCGGCCGCGACCGAGCATTTCGATGCGCTGCTGGAGCTGGGCCGGCAACTGCGCCCGCTGGGCGTGCGGGTGGGGCTGGAGCATGCCGGCGCCGGGCTGGCCCGCGTGGAGAAGCTCTACCAGGCCGGGCTGGACTACGTGAAGCTGGACGCCTCGGTGCTGCTGGGCGTGGCCGGCGACGCGGGCCGCGCGGCCTTCGTGCGCGGCATGGTGCTGATGCTGCGCAGCCTGGCGCTGAAGGTCTACGGCGAGGGCGTGGTGGACGCGATGGACGCGCAGGCGCTGTGGGACTGCGAGCTGGATGGGCTCACGGGGCCGTGGGTGACGGCGCAGCGCGGAGGCTGAAGTTGGATGCCTTTGCGGCGTGGGTGCCTGATCGTTGCATTGCCGGGAGTCCCGCCCGCCGGGGCGGACTCCCGGCACCACGGCACCGGGTCGTCAGGCCCGTCGGCAGAGGCAACCGATGCGACAAGAAGGAGCGCCCCGCTCAAATCTTCATCTCCCACCGCAACTGCCACTGCGTATAGCTGGCACCCCCGCTGCGGCTCGTCACGATCAAGGCGTCCGTCGTGCTGACGCTGCCGGTGGAATAGTCCAGCGGCGTCAGGTTGCTGGCCGACAGTCGCAGCGACTGCTCGGGCGTGATGGCCCACATCGCAAACGCATCCGTCACCAGCTTGCGGCTGGTGGTGATCTCGGTCAGCGCGGTCTGCTGGATGGTGGACGACGGCGTCCAGTTCAGCGAGGCGCCCAGCGACAGCGGCACCGAGCGCAGCCGGTAGTCCAGCCCCAAGTTGGCCGTGGCCTTGGGCTGGCCCTCGATGCGGTTGTTCGGCCCCGGCAGGCCGTCCACCCTGGAGCTGAAGACACTGAGGTTGCTGCGCATGTTGATCGGCAACGCGTCTTCGAAGTACTCGTCCAGCCGGAACTTGGCCTCCAGCTCCAGCCCCATCGTGCTGGCCCGGCCGAGGTTGCGCGGCCGCGCCACCCAGCGCGGCGTGGCGCTCCACGACACGTCCTCCAGCGCCGTCACGTTGCGCATCAGGTTGCTGATGCGGCGCGCAAAGAAGTTGGCGCTCAGCAGCCCGCCCTTGCTCAGATACTTCTCGTAGCCGATCTCCACGCCGGTGGCCAGCTCGGGCTTCAGCTCGGGGTTGCCGGCGCGGTCGGGCGTGGTGATGTCGTGCGGCACGTTGCTGTTGATGCTGGGCCGGGCGATCAGGTCGTTCAGGTTGGGGCTGCGGTAGCTGCGCGTCAGGCTCATGCGGACGGCTTCCTTGCCACCCGGGTCCAGCTTGTAGCGGGCATGCGCCAGCGGCGTGAACACGCTGGAGCGGTTGCTGACCGCGTAGCTGGCGGCGCTGCTCTTGGTCTGGATGCCCTCCCAGCGCAGGCCGGCGTAGAAATCCCACTGCTTGCCGACGGTCCACTCGTCCTGCGCGTAGGCCGCGAAACGCGTGGTGGCTGCGTCCATGTCGTCGCCGAACTCGCCCAGCCCCTGCTGCGGCGCGCCGTTGACCCGCGTGGTGCGGCTGGCGTGCCGGGTGTTGCCTTCACCCTCGGCGCCGAACACCAGGCTGTGCTCGCTCTCCAGGCTGCGCGAGAACTTGCCCACCAGGTTCCAGTTGCGGTCGCGGCTGGCGGTGCTGTCCTCCTGTTGCCGCGTGGCCGCGCCCTTCAGCGTTTCCTGGCGCTGGCTGTGGCTGTCGCCCTGCGCCCGCCCCAGGCCGCCGCGCAGCTCCACGCGCGTGTCGGCGTCGGGTCGCAGCAGCCACTGCGCGTTCAGCCGCGCCATCGTGAAGCGGTTGTCGCCCTCGGTCTGGGCGCGGTCGAAGTCGCCCGCCAGCGGCGGCACCGGGGCCGGCGCGGTGGTGCGGGTGATGTCGGAGCGGCTCTCCGACCGGTTCGTCACGATGAAGGGCTGGATGCTCAGGCTGTCCTGCCCGCCCAGCTTGAGCTGCACGCGGCCGTTCAGGTTCACGCCCTGGCGCTGGTCCTCGCTGCGCCCCCGCGTGAGCTGCAACTGCTCGGCCCCCGTGGCGCGGTTGACGCGCAGCGTGTCGCTGTTGACATCGTCCAGGCGCTCGCCGCGCATGGCGTTCAGGCTGAAGTTGTAGCTGTGGCCGGCGCCGAAGCTGTCGTTGCGGCTCCAGCTGATGCCGGGGTTGAGCCGGCCACGCTCCACACCCACGCCGGCACGGAACTCGTTCAGCCGCCTCTTCATCGGCTCGCGTAGCACCACGTTGATGGTGCCGGCGATGGCGCGCGTGCCGTATTCGGCCGTGGGCGCGCGCAGCACCTCGATGCGCTCGACCTGCTCGGGCGGCAGCTGGTCCAGCGAGAAGCCGGGCGGCATGCGTTCGCCGTCCACCAGGATCTGCGTGAAGCCGCCGCCCATGCCGCGCATGCGCACGTCGCCGCCGCGGCCCGGGCGGCCGCCGGTGGTCACGCCGGGCAGGCGCTTGAGCACCTCGCCCACCGTGGAGTCGCCGAACTTCTCGATCTCCTCGCGCGTGATGACGATCTTGCTGGCCGTGGAAGCCTTGCGGATGGACCTGTCTCTTATACACATCTCCGAGCCCACGAGACGGACTCCTAT
>CAXDTK010000089.1:0-17472 GCA_963992225.1 uncultured Comamonadaceae bacterium
ATCGCCCGCGACCTGGCCCGCAACGGCATCCGCAACATGACCATCGCCCCCGGCAGCTTCGGCACGCCCATGCTGTTCGGCATGCCGCAGGAGGTGCAGGACGCGCTGGCGGCCAGCGTGCCCTTCCCCAGCCGCCTCGGCAAGCCGGAGGACTATGCGAAGCTGGTGCACCAGATCGTCACCAACGACATGTTGAATGGCGAAGTCATCCGCCTGGACGGTGCGATCCGTCTGGCACCGCGCTGAAGCCAGGCTCGCATCGACCATGAAAAAGGCCCCTCGCGGGGCCTTTTGCTTTGGCGTAAGCCGACCTTCCGGCCGGCCGAGCACTCACTTGCGGGCGCTGCGCGACTGCACCTGCCACAGGCGGGCCAGTTCGCCGGAGCCATCGGTGCCCTTGACCGAGCGCCAGATCGACTGCGCCTTGGCCGTCTCGCCGGCCGTGTAGTACGCCAGGCCCTGGTAGAGCTTGACGTCGTCGGCGCGGGTGAAGTTGTCCTTGGCGATACCGGCATCCACCAGCTTCAGGCCACCGGCCTTGTCGCCCGCGAACACGCGCGCCAGCCCCAGCTTGACCAGCTCGTCGCCGGTCTTCGCGTCGGTGGCCGTCTTCTCGGCGTTGGCCGCGTCGGCCTTGGCCTCGTTGGACTTCTTGACCATCAGGTCCAGCAGGCGCTTATGGCGCGCGCCCTCGGCGCCCTGGCCCAGCACGTTGGCCGCGAGGCCTTGCTCCACGACCTTCTTGCCCTCGTCGGGATAGCCGGCCTGGGCGGCGAGCTGCGCCATCTCCATGTAGTCGTCCGCGGTGCGCAGGTTGCCGGTGGCCAGCTGCAGGCGGTAGACGTCCAGCGCGAAACGCGGCGCGAAGCCCTTCTTGCCTTGCAGGCCACCCAGCACCTGGGCCCACAGCTCCTTGCGAGGGTAGTGGTGCAGCAGGCGCTCGACGGCATAGGACTCGGTCGCGGCGTCGTTCTTCTTCTGCGCGGCGTAGAGCAGGATGTTGAGCTTGTCCTGCGTGGGCGTCCTGCCCGCCTTCTCCTCGGCATGCACTTCGGCCAGCGTGTCCTTCAGCACGGCCGTCATGTCGCCGGACTTGAACTGCGCCTGCTGCTGCACCTGCTTGACCGTGGCGCTGGTGCCGCCGGCGGCGAAGTAGCGGTTGGCCCATTCCAGCGCCTTGCCGGCATTGCCGGCGCGTAGATAGGTGCCGGCGATGGCTTCCATGTACTGCAGCTGCTGCGGACCGCCCAGCTTTGCCTTGAGCACGTCGAAGGAGCGGGCCATGGTGTCGGCATCGCTGGCACCCATGGCGGCGGAGAAGCGCACACCCTCGATGGCGTTGGTCTCGGCCGCCGTGCGGGCGCCGATGGCCTCGGCATCCCGCAGCTTGGCCAGCGCTTCCTTGTACTTGCCGGCCTTGACCAGCTTGCTCGCATCGGTCAACGGCGCGCCGACTTCCTTGCGCACGCTGTCCTGGGCCAGGGCCTGGCTGAAGCCGAACTCCGCACCGGGCGCACCGTTCAACGAAAGGGCCAGAGCACCAACGGCGATGGCCACCACGCTTTTCAAAGTCTTCAACTTGCTCTCCTGCAAAGCAAAAACGCGCCGCCCTCTCGGGCAGCGCGCATCAAAGTATCGCTGTCAGCGGTCCCGGGTACACGTCACTTGACGTATTGCTCGTTACCAACCATGCCCATCTTCTTGACGCTGTTGCGCTGGGCCGAAGCCATCACCGCAGCGACCACACCGTAGTCCACCAGCTTGTTCGGCTTAATGTGGATCTCGGGCTGCTCGCTCAGCGGCATCGCGCCGATTTCGCGCATCTTGGCGTTGACGGCGTCGATGTTGGTCAGCGCGGCCTCGTCCCAGTAGACGGTGCCGTCGAAGTCGATCATGACGGTGTGCACGACCGGATCGCTCACCGGCGGCGTCGAGCTCGGCGGCGGCATGTCCAGGTTGACCGTGTGCAGCTGGATGGGGATGGTGATGATGAGCATCACCAGCAGCACCAGCATCACGTCGATCAGCGGCGTCGTGTTGACGTCCATCATGACTTCGGGATCACCGCCGCCCGACGAACTTCCTACATTCATTCCCATGCTTGACTCCCGGGATCAGCCGCCACGGGCCGGCGGCTCGGTGACGAAGTTGATCTTCATGATGCCGGCACGCTGGCTGGCGAAGATCACGCGACCGACCGACTCGTAGCGCGACTTGTCGTCGCCGCGGATATGGACCTCGGGCTGCGGATTCTTGACTGCTTCCTTGCCGAGGCGCTGCACCAGCTCCTCCATGTCGGGAATCAGCTTCGTGTTCCAGTAGACGTCACCGTCCTTGCTGACCGAGATTTCGATGTTTTCCGGCTTGGTGATGCGGACCTGGTTGACCTCCTTAGGGAGATTGACCGCGATCGTTTGCGTCACCACCGGCACGGTGATGAGGAAGATGATCAACATCACCAACATCACGTCCACGAGGGGCGTGGTGTTGATGGTTGCGTTGACTTCGTCCTCGCCGGAAGAGGATCCGACGTTCATGCCCATGGCTTGAGCTCCTGTGCGAGCGGACTGTGCTTAACGCTTGGCAACGGCGCGGTTGCCCATCAACACGCCGTGCAGGTCGCCAGCGAAGGCGCGGACCTGGGCCATGACGGTCTTGTTGCGGTTCACCAGCCAGTTGTAGCCGAGCACGGCCGGCACGGCGACGACCAGACCGATGGCGGTCATGATCAGCGCGGCGCCCACGGGGCCGGCCACCTTGTCGATCGAAGCCTGACCGGCCACGCCGATGGCGGTCAGCGCGTTCAGGATGCCCCACACGGTGCCGAACAGGCCGATGAACGGCGAGGTGGAACCCACGGTGGCCAGGAAGCCCAGACCGGCGGAGATCTTGGTGTTGACGTCGGCGACGGCGCGGTCGACGTTCATCGTGACCCAGCTGCTGTGGTCGATGTTCTCGGTCAGCGCGCCTTCATGGTGCTCGGAGGCGTCGATGGCGGTGGTGGCGATGTAGCGGAAGGCGCTCTCTTCCTTCAGACCCTTGATGCCATCAGCCAGGCTGGCCTTCTTGAAGAAATTGGCGCGCACTTGCTTGGCCTCGGACATCAGCTTGCTGGTGTCCCACAGGCGCACGACCAGGATGTACCAGGAGCCCATGGACATGATGCCCAGGATGACCAGCACGACCTGGTCGACGACGTTGCCGTGAGCAACGATGTTGGCCAGGCTGTAGGGGTTGTCGGTGGGAGCGGAAGCAGCGGGTGCCGGGGCGGCAGCGGGGGCCGCAGCGTCGACGACGGCAGCCGAGGCGGCGTCGGCCGGCTTCTGATCTTGCGCTTGAGCGGGCGAGACGGCCAGGGTCGCGACCATGGCGATGGCGGCAAGGAAGCCGGTGATGCGAGAAATCATGGAGTCAACTCCTAGGGAAAGATTCTGGTTTGTGAGGTTCTGGTTGCGCCGGTGCGGCGCGGGGCGGGTTCCAGGCGGATCTGTTATTCGATCTTGAACTGGAACTCCTGCTCGAACACATGGTCGCCCGGGCATTCATACGTGTCACGCAGCGTGGCCTCGATCGCCTGGACCAGGGCGCGCTGCGCCTTGCGGTCCACACCGCCACGCAGCGAGGTGATCTCGACAGCGGTCACCCGGCCGGCCTTGACGGTGGCGACCGCCTTGTACAGCGCTTCGCCGCTCCAGTTGACCGACGGCATGTCGGGCTTGCCCATCTTGGTGCAGACCATGCCGGCCGTGACCTTGGCGGGACGCGGCGCGGGCGCGGGCGGCGCCGGGGCTGCAGCAGCGGGCGCGGGACGGATTTCCTGGACGGCCGGCGGTGCCACCTGCGTGGACTGGATCGCCGGGGCCGGCGGCGCCGGGGCCGTCACCTGGAACTCAGGCGGCGGCACGAAGGGCGGCGGCGGCGCCTTCATGTCCGGCGGCGGCGGCACGACCTTCTCGGGCGGCGGCGGCGGCTTGACCTTCTCCTCGATCACCTTGACGTCGATCGGGCCCGTGACCTTCTTGACGATGTCGCGCGCCAGACCGCTGGCCAGCGCGTAGATGGCCACGACGTGGATCAGGATCACGATGCCGAGGCCCGTGAACCGGGACGCGCCCTGCTTCTCCTGCGCAAAATTCATGCGCGCTCCTTCTTGCAACTACAAATCACAGTCAATGACTCTTGTCAGGACAGCGGCCCCGATGCGGCGGAAGTTGCGTTCCTGCCGCCGACTGGCTCCTGAGGGGCGTGCATTCTAGAACGCGAAGGGTGCCTTCTCGCCTCGTCGAAAACACGCAGCCCGCCCGACGGCATGGAACTCCGCAACCCGCTCGGGTCCAAAAAAAAAGCCCGTGGCAACAAGCCGTCGGGCATACGTTTCATCGCCACAACCGGGTATGGAGAAGCCAATGACTCAGCCACGGCCACCCGCAAAAAGCATCTTAGCTTCGGGCTCCGGCCCCCCTTCTCCGTGCAAACCCGGGCAGGAGAAACAGGATGATTACAGGCGTATTGGCGCGGGTCGAAGCGTTATTGGCTCAGGCGGCAATTAGCCATCCCGTGACTGCATAGCGCTGCGACTGTGCAAAAGGCGGCACGTAGGAGACGAAGTGCGTCTGCGGCACCTCGAAAACAGACATGGAGTTGAAGTGCGGAAAGAAGCAGTCGGTGATGCTGCCATCGCGCTGACTGAAGTTCAGCAGGCCACCCCAATCCGGCCGCCATTGACGTGTGAGGTTGATGACGTAGGCAAGACGCCGCTGCTCGGCATCGACATGATCGTCATGCGCCAAAAGGAAGCTGCCTGGCGCATACATCGTCGCCTGGGCGTAGACGCGGTTGACCTCGCGAATGCCCGTGATGTCGCGCATCACCGAGAGGAACGCGTCATCCGCCATGTAGCGAATGAACCGCGCCAGCAACCCCGTGTCGCCCCGCTTGACCGCGTCAGCCAGGGACTCGGTGTAGAAAGAAAACTGGAACTGTTTGCGCGCCACGTCGACGATCCCCTCGACGAGCTGGCCCCGCTGCTGGGCGCTGAGCGCCTGGAGCTGTTCGCTGTTCAGGCGGCAATCACCTTGCAGGTTGCGGTAGCACAAGCTCCAGTCAATGGCTTCGACCGCACGGGCGAGCGCGTCGGCCACCTGGGGCACGAAGAAGTCCCTGATCAGCAGGCGCCGATCCTGGCTGAACTGCCCTCGCAGCTGGTCGAGGTCGAGGGCCGGATTGATGTAGTCCATGAAGAGGCTGCGCAGAAACGAAAAAGCAGGCCCGCGGGCCTGCTTGATTGTGTTCGATCGATGAGGATCAGAACTTGTAGTTGGCGCGGACGTAGAAGCTCCGGCCCTTCACGTCGGCGTAGGTCGGGTCGAAGCCGACCTGGAAGTAGTCCTCCTGGACGGTGACCGGCGGCTTCTTGTCCAGCAGGTTCAGCACACCGGCCGTGAGAACGAGGTTCTTCACGCCCTTGTACTGGCCCTGCAGGCTCCACAGGTCGTACTTCGGCACCTGACGCACCTCGTCGTAGTCGCGGTAGCCGCTTTGGACGAAGTAGCGCACACCCGCCGCCCAGGCCGAGTTGTCCCAGTCGACGCTGAAGTTCTGCTTGACGCGAACCACCGGGCCGCCTCGCAGGTATTTGCCGAGGTTGTCCTCGACGTCACCGGTCACGACGTTGGTTTCGCTGCTCTTGGTGACGACCGTGGCTTCCCAGGCCGGCGTGAAGTTGCCCAGGTCGGTGCGCAGACGGTACTTGGCGGACAGGTCGAAGCCCTGTGCCGTGGCCTGGCCCACGTTCTCGAGCGAAGCATTGACGTAGTCAAGGTAGCCCTGAGCGTTCTTGATCAGACGGCTGGCGTAGACCGAGGTGCTGGTGGTGGGGCCGGTCTGGTTCTTGTACCAGTCCTTCAGGATGTCATCGCCCGACAGCGTCTTGATGCCGTCGGTGATCTTGATGCTGAAGTAGCCGACTTCCATCGACAGGTCCTTCATCGGCTCGAACACGACGCCGACGGTGGCCGTCTTGGACTTCTCCGGCTTGAGGTTGCTGTTGCTGTTGTTCTTCACCGTCAGCTGCGTGTCGCAGTAGTTGGTGTTGGGGAACGCGGCGCAACCCCTGAGCGTGTTGTAGTACGGGTCGTTGAAGTTGCCGCCCGTGTTGGTGAGGGCAGACGGCGCGTAGAGGTTGTCCAAGGCCGGGGCACGGAAGCCCTTGCCGACGGAGGCGCGCACCAGCAGCTCCTTCATCGGGGTCCAGCGCAGGCCGACCTTGGGGCTGGTGGAAGACAGGTTGGGCGAAGTGAACGCGCCGTCGCGCGACTCGCCCTTGGTGCCGGTGTAGCGGTCGGCACGCACCGCGGCGTTGAGCTCGAGGTTCTTGATGACGGGCAGATTCAGCTCAGCATACATGCCCAGGGTCTTGCGCTCGCCACTGACCTTGCCGGCGGTGCCGGAACCGCCCACGATGTCGCCGGAGCCGGCGATCTCGGAGTAGCCGTCCAGGTACTTTTCCTTGCGCATGTCCAGACCGGCGGCCAGCGCGGCATTGCCGCCCGCCATGGCGAACAGTTCGCGCGACAGCGAGAAGTCGAATGCATCCAGCGTGGTCTTGGAGGTGCGGTTGTTGCCCGACAGCTCCGCCTTCTTCAGCTCCGCCAGGCCGGCGGCGTCGTTCGGGCCGAAGGGGTTGACCAGACCGGTCTTGAGCGCCTTGACGAGCGCGGTGTCGGAGAAGTTGCCGGTCAGGAAGTCTTCGATCGCCTTGGACGACGCGCGCATCAGGCCCGCCTTGTAGTCCCAGCCGGCGAAGGTGCCTTCCGCGCCCACCAGGGTGCGCGACATGTTGTTCGTCACCTTGGTCAGGCGCTGACCACCGTCGACCATCCGCCAGGCGATGACCAGATCACCGCGATAGCCCGCGCTGGACGAAGCATCCACCGCTGCGGTCGGGTAGTACTTGCCGCCGGCGGGGTAGTAGTAGTCGTCACGGCCCGAGGTGCTCGAGGGGGTCTGCGACGAACCGAGGATCAGCTCGTTGCGCGAGTAGGACATCTCGGCGAAAAGCTGGTGGTCGCTGCTCAGCTGAGCCGTGCCGCGCAGCAGGCCGCCCATGCGGGTGGACGCCGGCACGATGTCGATCTTGCTGGTGTAGTCGTAGCGGCAGTTGGAGCCACCCTTGAAGCTGTCCGGCGGCGCGCAGTTGGGGAAGCCCGCAACGCCGGGGATGTACGCACCGGTCGCGGCGTTGTACGCATTGGCCGGGAAGGTGTTGCCCGACGACTTGACGACGCCGATGTCCGGGCGATTGCCGGTCTTGGCGAAGTCACGGTCGGCGGCGCGGATGACGTCGTACTCCTGGAAGCTGAACGTGCCCAGGACGTTGAACTTGTCCTTGGCCAGGTCACCAAAGCCGATGCCGCCCTGTGCGGTGGCGATCTTGCCGCCGATGCCCTGCGGCTGCTCGTAGCCGGCCGTCACTTCACCACCCTGGAAGTCCTTGCGGGTGATGAAGTTGATGACGCCGCCGATGGCGTCGGAGCCATAGGTCGACGAGGCGCCGTCACGCAGGATTTCAATGCGCTCGATGGCGGCCAGCGGCACGGCGTTCAGGTCCACGCCGGCGCCTGCGAACGGATAGATGGCGAGGCGGCGACCGTTCAACAGCACCAGGGTGCGCTCGCGCCCGAGGCCGCGCAGCGAGGCGCCGGACTGGCCGGTCGCGGCGGAGTCACCGATGGACTCGCCCAGCGAGCGGCCACCGCCGTTGTTGGAACTGAGACGGTCCACCAATTCCTGCACATTGGACGCGCCGGACTTGTCGATGGACTCTCGCGTTACGACGGTCAGCGGGACGGCCGTTTCGGCATCGATGCGCTTGATGCTGGAACCGGTGATCTCGATGCGCTCGAGCTTCTGCGCTTCCTGCGCCAGTGCGTGCGTTGCCGCAAGCGCCAGAACCGCGGTTGCAATGGTGGTCGTTCTGAACATGTGGACTCCTGAAAAGAGTTGGAACCGCCTTGAAGGCGGCAGGCCCGGATAGGGCCGTTCCTTGAGCTGGGCGATAGGCCCGGACTGAGGGGTGCCGGAGTTTGTGCGGGCGCAACATGGCGACCGCCTCGTGAATGCCCTAGGACTCGAAGAGGGCACCGTAACTCATTGATTTGCAAAGCTTTACGACAGACAGCTTGCAGCAAGCTACGCCTGCCGTTGTCGGCGCGCGACGACTTCAGCCGTGGGAGCGCAACCGCGGCACGGCCGCCAGCAAGGTCTGCGTGTAGGTCTCGCGCGGTGCTCGCAGCACTGCGTCGCAATCGCCTCGCTCGACGATGGCGCCGGCCCGCATCACCGCGATCTCGTCGGCGATGTACTCCACGACACCGATGTTGTGCGTGATGAAGAGATAGGACAGCCCGCGCTCGCGTTGCAGGTCGCGCAGCAGGTTCAGGATCTGCGCCTGCACCGACACATCCAGCGCCGAGGTCGGCTCGTCGCAGACGATCAGCCGCGGCTCGACCGCCAGCGCGCGGGCAATGGCGATGCGCTGGCGCTGGCCGCCGGAGAACTCGTGCGGCCAGCGCTGCAGCGCGTCGCGGCGCAGGCCCACCTGGTCCACCAGCGCGTGCAGGCGCTCGCGGCGCGCGGCCGCGTCGAGGTCGGGCCGCAGCGCCATCAGGCCCTCGTCCAGCACCTCGGCCACGCGCATGCGCGGGTTCAGCGACGCGAACGGGTCCTGAAAGATGATCTGGATGTCGCGGCGCGCGCGCAGCAGCGCCGCACCGCCGAGCTTGAACAGGTCCTGCCCGTCGAACAGCGCCTGCCCGCTGACCTGAGCCTGGCGGCGCAGCAGCTGCACGATGGCCTTGCCCGACGTGGTCTTGCCGCAGCCGGACTCGCCCACCAGCGCCAGCGTGCGGCCGGCCTGCAGCTGGAAGCTGACGCCATCCACCGCGTCGAAATGGCGTGGGCCGCGGTGCAGCAGCGGCGCCTTCAGCGCGAAGCGCACGCGCAGGTCCCGCACGTCCAGCAGCGGCTCGCCCTGCCCCGCCAGCTCGGGCCAGGCCCGCTTGGGTGCAGGCGCCGGGCGCGGCAGCGCCTCGCCGGGCTGGCTGTAGAGCAGGCAGCGCACCTGGTGCCGCGGGCCTTCCTCGGTCAGCGCGGGCAGCGTGCCGGCGCAATGGCCCATGGCCTTGTCGCAGCGCGGCCAGAAGCGGCAACCGGCGAAGTCCAGCCACAGCGGCGGCACCGTGCCGGCGATCGCGGCCAGCGGCTCGCCGCGCCGGGCCGCGTCGGGCAGCGCCTGCAGCAGCAGACGGGCATAGGGATGCTTGGGTGCCGCGAAGAACTCGGCCGCCGGCGCCACCTCGATGATCTGGCCCGCGTACATCAGCGCCACGCGGTGGGCCATGCCGCTGACGACCGCCAGGTCATGCGTGATCAGCAGCACGCCGAGCTGGCGCTCGCGCTGCAGGTCGCGGATCAGGTCCAGGATCTGCGCCTGGATGGTCACGTCCAGTGCCGTGGTGGGCTCGTCGGCAATCAGGTAGTCGGGCTCCGCGGCCAGCGCGATGGCGATCATCACGCGCTGCTTCTGCCCGCCGGACAGGCGGAAGGGGTAGTCGTCGATGCGCCGCGCCGGCTCGGGGATGCCCACGCGCGCCAGCCAGTCGATGGCCTTGGCGCGCGCGGCCTGGCCGCGCAGCGGGGTGTGGGCCTCGATGGCCTCGACGATCTGGTCGCCCACCCGCATGACCGGGTTCAGGCTGGTGGACGGTTCCTGGAAGATCATCGCGATGCGGGCGCCGCGCAGTGTGCGCATGCCGTGCTCGGGCAGGGCCAGCAGGTTCTGGCCGTCCAGGCGCACGGCGCCGCCGGCCACGCGGCCGTTCTCGGGCAGCAGCCGCATCAGCGCCAGCGCCGTCATGCTCTTGCCGCAGCCGCTCTCGCCCACCAGCGCGAAGGTCTCGCCGCGCGACAGGCTCAGCGTCATGCCGTCGATGGCGCGCACCAGGCCGGCATCGGCCTCCAGCTGCACGCGCAGGTCGTCGATCTCAAGCATGCTCGGCCGCCTTCCTGCCCGGCACCAGGCGCGGGCGGCTGGAGCGGGCCTTGGGGTCGAAGGCGTCGCGCACGCCGTCGGCGAACAGGTTGGCCGCCAGCACCAGCGCCACCATGAAACCGAAGGCCGCCGCGAAGCTCCACCACACCACCGGGTCGCGCGACATCTCGGCCCGGGCCAGGTTGATCATGCTGCCGAAGCTGCTCATCACCGGGTCCACGCCGACGCCCACATAGGTCAGCACGGCCTCGTACAGGATCAGCTCGGAAAAGCTGAGCACCACGGTGATCAGCACCAGGTGCATCACGTTCGGCACGATGTGCCGCGCCATGATGCGCAGGTCGCCCACGCCGAAGGCGGTGGCGGCCTGCACATAGTCCAGCTCGCGCAGCTTCAGCGTCTCGGCCCGCACCAGCCGGCACAGGCCGGCCCAACCGGTCAGGCCCAGGATCAGGCACAGCATCAGCATCTTCAGGTCCGAGCGCTCCGCGGCGGTCTCGAACAGCTCGGGGTTCTTGTCGAAGAACACCTGCACCATCAGCACGCAGGCGGCGATCAGCAGCACGTTGGGCACCGAGCTCAGCGTCGTGTAGAGGTACTGGATGACCTCGTCCACCCAGCCCTTGTAGTAGCCGGCCAGCACGCCCAGCAGCAGCGCGAAGGGCAGCGTGGCCAGCGTGGACAGCGCACCGATGACGAAGGCCGTGCGCACGCTCTTGAGCGCCTGCACCAGCACGTCGTTGCCGGTGCGGTCGGTGCCGAACGCGTGGTAGTGCGGCATCAGCGCGACCACCGGCCCGGCCAGCAGCAGCACGACCGCCAGCGTCGCCAGGATGGCGCGCCAGGGGTAGAAGGTGCGGTCCGCCGCCAGGTCCGCCAGCGCCTGCCGCCAGCCGAGGTGGTGGCGTGCCAGGCCGGCGGCGGTCAGCGCCACCAGCAGCGCGGCCAGGGCCAGGCCGGCCGCCAGGCCCAGGCCGGCGCGGCGCGCCACGTCACCGGCCCACTGCGACGCCGGGTCGCGCAGGTGGGCGCCGCCATGGGCCAGCCGCGGGTAGTCGCGCCGCGCCTGGCCCTGCGCGTCGATCAGGCTTTCCTTGTTGAAGCCCTGGGTGCCCAGCGGCACCGAGTAGCTGACCTCGCGCATCGCCAGCGGGCGCGCCAGCAACAGGTCCAGAACGGACTGCGTGCGCGCGTCGTACACCGTGGCGCCGCCGGTGCCGGGCAGCGCCTGGCGCAGGTGCAGGCTGTCCAGCAGCGTGACGCCCAGGAACAGCGCCACCACCACGCCGGCGCTGGCCGCCACCGGGTCGCGCAGCACGCGGCGCCAGGTGGCGCGCAGGTGCGCCTGGGAGCGCACCCGCCAGGCATAGGCCAGGCCCGCGGCCACCATCAGCCACAGCGCCAGGTCGGTCCAGAGCAGCACCAGCTTCATGCGAGCCTCACCCGCGGATCGACCCACGTGTAGGCGATGTCGATCAGCGCATTGCTGGCGATGTAGAGCAGCGCGCCCAGGAACACCATGGTGCGCACGATGGCGAAGTCCTGTCCCGTGATGGCCTCGATGACGAAGGCGCCCAGCCCCGGGATGCCGAAGAAGCTCTCGAACACCAGGCTGCCCAGGAAGACATAAGGCAGGTAGCTGCCGGCGCTGGTGATGATGGGGATGAGGGCATTGCGCAGCACATGGCGGCTCAGCACCCGCCCCTCGCTGAGGCCCTTGGCGCGCGCGGTGCGCACATAGTCCTTGCCCATCTCCTCCAGGAACATCGCTCGGTACAACCGCGCCTCGCCGCCCAGGCGCGACAGCAAGGACAACAGGATGGGCAGCGCCAGGAAGCGCACCGCGTCCAGCCCCGGCGCGAAGCCGTTCATGGGCACCAGCTTCAGCACGCGGGCGAACAGGAACTGGCCCACGATGATGTAGAACAGGCTGCTGATGGACAGCATCAGCACGCACAGCACCACGCCCCAGAAGTCGATCTTGGTGTGCCGGAAGAACACCAGCAGCAGCGCAAACGCCACGCTGACGATGACCTGCAGCATGAACAGCGGCAGCGCCAGCTGCAGGCTCACGCCCATGCGCACCTTGACCTCATGGCCGATGTTGACGGCCTGGCGCGCGTCGCTCTTGCCGAAGTCCAGCGCGAACAGGCTCACCGAGCGCTCCCACAGGATGGTGTGGGTGAACTGCTCGGCGCCCCGCCGGCCGGCGTCGAAGTACAGCGGCTTGTCGTAGCCGCGCTCGGTCTTCCAGGTCTCGATCTGGTGCTGGGTGACGCGCTTGCCGCCGATGTTCAGCCGCGCCATGTCGTCGGGCGTGTTGACCGCGAAGAACAGCACGAAGGTGAACAGGTTGACGCCCACCAGGATGGCCAGGCCGTAGCCCAGGCGCTTCAGCACGAAGCCCAGCATCAGCCGCCCTCCCCGCCCACGGCGGTGGCCGTCTCGCGCCGCCGCCAGGCGCGGCGCGTGGCGATGAAGATGGCCAGTCCGCCGCCAGCCAGCAG
The DNA here is from genome assembly GCA_963992225.1 of uncultured Comamonadaceae bacterium. Classification (GTDB taxonomy): domain Bacteria; phylum Pseudomonadota; class Gammaproteobacteria; order Burkholderiales; family Burkholderiaceae_C; genus Pelomonas. The sequence continues at coordinate 12,559 of CAXDTK010000089.1, forward strand.
CGCCAGCGGCCAGTACACCGGATGGTTCCAGGCGGCGATGCTGCGGGCGCGGTCCTCGGTGTCCACGCGCAGGTAGCGTGCGCGGTCGCGCACCACCACGCCCGGCTTGCCGTTGTGCACCCAGCGCTGGAAGGCCACGCCGGAATAGCTCCAGTAGCCCCAGGCCCAGGGCGAATCCTGGCGGGCGATGTCGTTCATCGTCGCCATCACGGCGGCCTTCTCGGCGCCGTCCTCCAGCGACTGCAGCTTGCGGTAGAGCCGGTCGAACTCGGGGTTCTGGTAGTTGGCCGTGTTCTCGCCCTCGTGCAGGCTCTTGGCATTCGGCCCGTAGAGCAGGAACAGGAAGTTCTCGGCGTCCGGGTAGTCAGCGAACCAGCCCCACCAGAAGATCTGGTGCTTGCCCTTGAGGATCTTTTCCTGGAACTGGTTGAAGTCGGTGGCCCGGATGTCCAGTTGTATGCCCAGCTTGGCGAACTGGCGCACCAGCCAGTCGTTCTCGGCCTTCAGCTCCGGCGTCACCACGCGCTGGAAGTCGTAGTTCAGCACCAGCGGCTTGCCGGTGCGCGCGTCGCGGCCGCCGGGGTAGCCGGCCTCGGCCATCAGCTTCAGCGCATCCTCGATGGGCCGGCGCTGCGGCTGGCCGTTCACCAGCCGGTGCGTCACCGGGTTGAACTCGCCCGGCTGCCCCTCCTTCGAGCCGAACACGCCGGGCGGGATGGGGCCATGCGCCGCGTCGCCGCCCTTGTCGCGGAAGATGCGGCCATAGCCCTCCTCCCAGTCGATGGCGATCGAGATGGCCTGGCGCAGCGCGCGGTTGCGGCGCTGCTGCTCGGGCGTGTCGCCGCGGCCCACGACCGGGTCCAGCCAGTTGAAGCCCAGGTACCAGTTGGTGATGTCCACGTTCATCGGCAGCTGGAAGCCGCGCTGCTCGAAGAACGCCTTCACCTCGTCGGAATCGTCGCGGTCCACCGCCAGCGTCACGCCCCAGTCGGCGCGGTCCATCTCGGGCAGGTCCAGGTAGCCCTGCTTGAACAACTCCTTGATGGGCACCCGCTCCTTGATGTTGATCGCCACCACCTTGTCGACGAAGGGCACCGGCTTGCCGCAGTCCTTCAGCAGCCCCGCCTCGGCGTCGCCCGGGCTGCCCTCGCAGGGGTAGGTGTCGGCGCGGTAATGCGGGTTGCGGCTCATCACGTGGCGGCGGTCCTGCACGTACTCGGTCATCATGAACGGCCCACTGCCCACTGGCCAGCGGTTCCAGCCCAGCGAGTTGGCCGCCATGCCGGGCTGGGCGTAGAAGGCATCCACCTCCCAGGGGATGGGCGCGGTGAAGTTGGTGGCCAGCCAGTACTGCCACTGCGGGTAGCGGCCCTTCAGGCGGATGCGCAGCAGGTGGTCGCCCACCGCCTCGGCGCCCGCCAGCGGCCACTGGCGCAGGTCCAGGAAGGGCTTGTCGGCCAGGCTCTCGGGCAGGCCGGCCAGCTGCTTCTCGCTCTCGCGCCGGACCAACGCCATGTAGTCCTTCAGGCCCAGCACATGCTCGGAGAACACCGCCGCCACCGGCGCCTCCAGCCGCGGGCTGGCGTGGCGCTTGAGCGCATAGACGAAGTCCTCGGCCACCACCTCACGCGTGGCCAGGTGCTCGAAGGCGAACGGGCTGCGCTTGTCGCCCAGCTCGCCGGGCCTGAGGCGGTGGTAGCGGTACTGGCCGGCCGCATCCTTGGCGAAGGCCGGGTGCGGCGACCACTTCAACCCCGGGCGTATGGGCACCTCGTACACGGCCTGGGCGATCTGAGCGTCCGGCGCGTCGTCGGGCAGGCGGCGGCCCTGGGCATCCAGGTAGTAGGGCTTGGCCAGCGCCGCGGCGGCGCGCGGGATCAGCGCGTAGGGCCGCTTCAGGTGGTGGTAGCCGTAGGGCGGCTCGCTGATCTCGTAGACGTAGGTGCTCTCGGGCGCCGCATAGGACGAGGTCGGGTCCAGGTAGCGCGGCGAGCGCTCGGCAAAGGCCATGTAGAGCGTGTTCTCGCGCTCCGCCCCGCGCGGATGGGGGCTGTTGTTGCAGCCGCTCAGCAGCAGCAGCAGCAGCGGCACGAGGCCGAGCAGCCGCGCCCACGCGCGCACGCCCTTGCCGAACCCACCTCCAACTGCATCCACGTCGACGCCCTCGAAAACAACAGCGCCCCGGCAGGGGCCAGGGCGATGGGCTGAATCATAGGGGCGCCACTCGTCTATACAACGCCCGAAAAGGGGGACGGCCGCCTACGGAAAACCCGGAGTGACTTCAGTGCGCGTGGGAGTCGTGCGGGTGTTCATGGGCGTGGTCATGGGCCAGCCGCGCATCCGACCGCCAGCCCACGATGGCCTCGCGGCCCTGCACGTACAGCTCCACCGTGGCGCCCACCGGCAGGCAGACCTTGGTGCGCACATGGCCGAAGGGCAGACCGGTCAGCACCGGGGTCTTCGTCCGCGACCGCAGCGCCGCGACCGCGTCCTTCAACCCGTAGCCGCGGTCCAGCGGCGACTTTGCCGCGCCGCTGAAGTCGCCCAGCAGCACCGCCGCCTGCGCGTCGATGACGCCGGCCTGCTGCAGCTGCAGCAGCATGCGCTCGACGCGGTACGGGTGCTCGTTGATGTCTTCCAGGAACAGGAGGCCGCCCTTGACCTTGGGCCAGTGCGGCGTGCCCAGCAGCGAGCACAGCACCGTCAGGTTGCCGCCCCACAGCCGGCCGCGCGCCTCCAGGCCGTCGAAGGCCGCCTCGCGCGACGACGACTCGCGAAAGCCCACCGCCTCGAGCGCGCCGCTCATGGCCTCCAGGAAGCAGTCGCGCGTGACCTCGTCCACGCCGCCCTCGGCCTCGCTGCGGCCGAAGTCGTCGCAGGCCAGCGGGCCGGACCACATCGCCAACCCCTTGTGGCGGGCGATGAAGCCGTTCTGCAGCGCCGTCAGGTCGCTGTAGCCCACCCAGCGCGTGCCGCGCTCGACGCTGCGCGCGATGCGGCCCCAGTCGAGCTGGTCCAGCAGCCGGGTGAGGCCATAGCCACCACGAGTGGCCAGCGCGACGGACGGCGCGGCGTCGGCGATGCGGTGCAGCGCGGCCAGCCGCGTGGTGTCGTCGCCGGCAAAGCGCTGCTGGCGGGCCAGCGCATCGGCATCCACGCCGACGTCGAAGCCCAGCCGCGCGAGGCGCTTGGCCGCCCGCTTCAGGGGGGCGGCCTGGGCCAGAGCGCCCGCGGGCGTGAACAGCGTCAGAGCAGTCATCAGGTGTCGTCCAGGTGCGTGGCTTCGCCGGTCGGGATCAGCCCTTGGCGCTCCGCGCGCCGCGCGCGTGCGGCCTCGCGGCGCTCGTTGAAGAAGTCGCGCAGCAGCTGCGCCGACGCGTCCGCCAGCAGGCCGCCTTCGACCGCGGTGTGGTGGTTGAGCTGCGTCTGGCCGAACAGGTCGATGACGGAGCCGGCCACGCCGGTCTTGGGGTCGCGCGCGGCGAACACGACGCGCTTGAAGCGTGCATGCATCAGCGCCATCGCGCACATCGCGCAGGGCTCCAGCGTCACGAACAGCTCGCACTCCGGCAGCCGGTAGTTCTCCAGCAGCGTGGCAGCATGGCGCAAGGCCACGATCTCGGCGTGGGCGGTCGGGTCGTGCGTGGTGATGGGGCGGTTGTAGCCGGTGGCGATGACCTGGCCACCCCGCGTGATGACGGCGCCCACCGGCACCTCGCCCACCAGCCAGGCGTTGTGGGCCTGGTCCAGCGCGAGCCGCATCGCGTACTCGTCGGCGGGCGTGAAAAGAGGCTCGATCATCAGGGGCGGCAGTGTACCCATGGCATGCTTTCGCCCATGACGGCGTTGCGCATCCATCCCCTCGGCGAGGCCGCGCTGTGTTGCACCCTGCCCGCGCCGGTCTCGCTGGCGCAGCAGCAGCGCATCTGGCAGCTGGCCGCCGGCCTGCAACGGGTGGCGGGCGTGCGGGAACTCATCCCCGGCATGAACAACCTGACGCTGGTGTTCGACCCGCTGCACGCCGACCCCGCCGCGCTGGCCGAGGCCGCGCAGGCGCTGTGGGCCAGGCCGCCGGCGCGCCGTGCGGCCGGCCGCCTGGTCGAGATCCCGGTCGTCTACGGCGGCGACGCCGGCCCGGACCTCGCCGCCGTGGCCGCCCACTGCGGCCTCAGCCCGGACGAGGTCGTGCGTCGCCACACGCAGGCCCGGTACGACGTCTACTTCATCGGCTTCCAGCCCGGCTTCGCCTACCTCGGCGGGCTGGACCCCGCGCTGCACATGCCGCGTCGCGCCGAGCCGCGCGTGACCGTGCCGGCCGGCAGCGTGGGCATCGGCGGGGCGCAGACCGGCATCTACCCGCTGGCCACGCCGGGCGGCTGGCAGCTGATCGGCCGCACGGCGCTGGCGCTGTTCGACCCCGCCGCCGACCCGCCCACGCTGCTGGCACCGGGCGACCGCGTGCGCTTCGTGGCGGTGCCGGCATGAGCCTCACCATCCTGCGTGCGGGACCGCTGGCCACCGTGCAGGACGGCGGCCGCGGCGCCTGGCGCGACCGCGGCATCAGCCGCTGCGGCGCGCTGGACGAACTGGCGCTGGCCTGGGGCAACCTGCTGGTCGGCAACGACGCCGCCGCGGCCGGGCTGGAGTTCACGCTGGGCCCGGCGCGGCTGCGCTTCGACGTGGACTGCTGCATCGCCGTCCCCGGCACCGATGCCGACGCCACGCTCGACGGCCGCCCGCTGCGGCCCTGGTGGCGCCAGCGCGTGCGCGCCGGCCAGACGCTGCAGCTCGCCGCGCCCCGCGAGCGCATGCGCAGCTACGTGACGGTCAGCGGCGGCATCGCGGTGCCCGCGGTGCTGGGCTCGCGCAGCACCGACCTGAAGGCCGGCTTCGGCGGCCTGGCCGGCCGCGCGC
>CAXDTK010000090.1:0-17470 GCA_963992225.1 uncultured Comamonadaceae bacterium
TCGCCGTCCCCTCGGGGGACCGGCTGGGCGCGCCCGCGTCCAGCGGGGCGAGACCAGACGAGGGGCTCACACGAACTCCGCGTTCTCTTCCGCCACCCGCGCCGCCTCGTGCAGCACCTGGGCCAGCGCCAGCAGCAGCAGGCCGAACAGCAGCGCCAGGTAATGGTCGGACGACAGGCCCAGCCACAGCTGCCGTTCGCCCTTGGGGTTGCCCCAGGTCAGCGCCAGGATGGCCAGCGTCTGGCCCAGCGGCTGGGCGGGCGCCAGCGCGCACAGGCCGAAGGCCAGCCGGCGCAGGTGCTGCGCCGGGCGCCGCGCCAGCAGCTCGCCCTGCGCGAAGCAGCCGAACAGCGACCACATCTGCCACAGCGCGAACAGGCTCACGGCGGTGGGCAGCATGGAGGCCGCCAGCCCCCACAGCCGCGAGCCCAGGTCCAGCTGCAGCCGGCTCAGGCGCCAGGTGTTGGCGGCGATGTCGGCCACCCAGTCGGCGTCGGCCCAGAAGATGAAGGGCAGGGTGCCGATGACGACCACGCCCAGCAGGCACAGCACGCGCACCACCCAGGCCAGCCGGCGGATGCGGCGGAGGCCGGCAGCGGAAAAGGACTCGGGCATGAGGTCGTCGTCAAGCAAGAAAAACTTACTGTAAAACAATAAATGCTTGTTGTGTGATGGCAAGAGTCACCTTCCCCGAGAATGAGGGGCATGAGCAAGAAGACCAGCCACGTCAGCGAGACCCCCGCGACCCAGGCGCTGCGCCGCGCCGGCGTCGCGTTCACCGAGCATGTGTACGACTACGTCGAGCATGGCGGCACGGCCGAGTCGTCGCGGCAGCTGGGCGTGGACGAGCATGCCGTCGTCAAGACGCTGGTGATGCAGGACGAGAAGGCCGAGCCGTTGATCGTGCTGATGCACGGCGACCGCAGCGTCAGCCTGAAGGAGCTGGCGCGGCAGATCCCGTGCAAGAAGGTCGAGCCCTGCAAGCCCGAGGTGGCGCAGCGCCACAGCGGCTACCAGGTGGGCGGCACCTCGCCGTTCGGCGTGCGCAAGGCCATGCCGGTGTTCGTCGAGGCCAGCATCCTCGAACTGCCGCTCATCTGCATCAACGGCGGCCGGCGCGGCTACCTGGTGGGCATCGCGCCTGCGGTGCTGACCGAGCTGCTGGGCGCCCGGCCGGTGACCTGCGCCAACTGAGGCCGGCCCGGCACGCCGCTTGCCCGGCGGGCGGCCATGTGGACCACCATCGTCGACACGCTGCGCTCCGAGTTCTCGGATGCCCCGGACGCGGAGCAGGTCACGCGCATCATGACGCGGCTGATCCTGGCCGGCCTGCTGGGCGGGCTGCTGGGCTACGAGCGCGAGAACAAGGGCAAGGCCGCCGGCATCCGCACCCACATGCTGGTGGCGATGGGCGCGGCGCTGTTCGTGCTGGTGCCTGAACTCGACGGCATGGCGGTCGCGGACATGAGCCGGGTCATCCAGGGCATCGTCACCGGCATCGGTTTTCTGGGTGCGGGCGCCATCATCAAGCACCGTGACGAGGAAGACGTGCAAGGCCTCACCACCGCGGCCGGCATCTGGATGACCGCCGCCATCGGCGTGGCCTGCGGGCTGGGGCGCGAGACCACGGCGCTGCTCAGTGCGCTGCTGTCGCTGGCCGTGCTGGCGGTGCTGCCACGGTTGATCGGCCGCAACCGGCCCTGACGGCATCTCACGGCGCCCCGCGTGCGGCCGCGTCCTACGGCCCGGCCGCGCGCGGCCCGACGGGCTGTCATGACGCGTCATGGACACTGGAGGCATGTCGACGACGACTTCCCAGGCCCTGAACGGCCGTCAGACGCTGGATCTCGCCTTCGCCGGTATTGAGGCGCTGCTGCCGCCGCAAGTGGCGCGCTGGCTGGCCTGGCTGCGCAGCCCGCGCGCCATCTGGGTGCGCGTCCCGGCCGGGCTGCTGTGCATCCTCGCCTCGGCGTTCTGGTACCTGCCGGTCATCGGCATCGAATGGCTGCCCATGGGCCTGCTGCTGCTGGCCCAGGACCTGCCCTTCCTGCGCAAGCCGGTGGGCCGCCTGGTGCTGGCGCTGCTGGCCGGCTGGCAGCGGCTGCAGCGCTGGCGGCAGGCGCGGCGGCGCTGACCGGCCCGCGTGCCGGCTGCATGACAATGCCGCCCCATGCAAACCGCTCTGCAACCCGTTCTTCCGCTGCTGGCCGCCCTGCTGGGCTACCTGGTCGGCTCGCTGTCGTTCGCCGTCATCATCAGCCGCCTGATGGGCCTGTCCGACCCGCGCTCCTACGGCTCGGGCAACCCCGGCGCCACCAACGTGCTGCGCTCGGGCAACAAGGCCGCGGCCGTTCTGACGCTGGTGTTCGACGCCCTCAAGGGCTATGTGCCGGTGCTGGCCGTGCTGGTCTGGGGCCCGCGCTGGGGCCTGGGCGAGGGCACCGCCGCGCTGGTGGGCCTGGCCGCCTTCCTGGGCCACCTGTGGCCGGTGTTCTTCAAGTTCGAGGGCGGCAAGGGCGTGGCCACGGCGGCCGGCGTCATCTTCGCGCTCAACCCGCTGCTGGGGGTGGCGACGCTGGCGACCTGGGCCCTCATTGCCTGGTTCAGCCGCTACTCGTCGCTGGCCGCCATCGTGTCGGCCGCGTTCGCGCCGATGTATCAGTTGCTGATTTGGGAAGCCGGCCCGACCGCGCTGACCCTCATCATCATGGGCCTGCTGCTGGTCTGGCGTCACCAGGCCAACATCAAGAAGCTGCTGGCCGGCACCGAAAGCAGGCTCGGCCAGAAGGCCGGCGCGCCGCAGCCGGGCACCAGCAGGAAGCACCCGCACGGCACCGGACCCCGGGCGCCGGGCCATTCCCACCATCACGCCAAGAAAAAGTGACTGACATGAGCACCATCGAACGCTTCGACATCGGCGCGCGCCTCTCCGAGATGGCCGTGCACAACGGCGTGGCCTACCTCGCCGGCCAGGTGCCCGAGGACGCTACCGTCGACATCACCGGCCAGACGGCCCAGGTGCTGGCCGCCATCGACCGCCTGCTGGAGCGGGCCGGCAGCGACAAGAGCAAGATCCTGCGCGCGCAGATCTTCCTGGCCGACCGCGCCGACTTCCCCGGCATGAACGCCGCGTGGGACGCCTGGGTGTCCGCCGGCCATGCGCCGCCGCGCGCCACCGTCATCGCCGGTCTGGCCCGCCCGGAGTGGAAGGTCGAGATCGTCGTCACCGCGGCAATCTGATGCTTTTGCGGGACAGACCGATCGAGCGAAGCGAGGAGCTCTGTCCCCAACTGATCATCAGCTTGGCGGGACGGACCGATCGAGTGCAGCGAGTCGCTCGGTTCCCCGCTGACTAGGAAGGCTCGGCGGCGCGCCGCCGCCAGAACGCCGTGTCGATGGGCTGCTCGATGCCGGTGCGCGCATTGACCAGCCAGAACTGCTGCCCGTCCGGCGCGACGCGCACCACCTCGCCCTCGTGCCGCCCGGCACTCACCCGCCGGCCCAGCGCATTGGCCGGGAAGCCGGGCTGACGGGCCAGCTCCAGCAGCGGCTTCGCCGGCCGCGTGTCGCCGGCCAGCCGCAGCCGCTGTACCAGCGGCGCCAGCAGCGGGCTGGCCGCGTCGGCGGCCGACACGAACAGCACCAGCTTGGCCTGGGCCCGGCTCAGCGCCACGTTCAGCAGCCGCTGCGCTTCCTCGCCATGCAGGAAGGGCTGGGCGCCGTCGGCAGGGTCGAACAGCACCACCGGCGCCTCGCTGCCCTGCGCCCGGTGCACGGTGCTGACGCGCAGCGACTCCGGCAGGCCGCGCGCCCGCAGCTGCTGCCGGATCAACGCGCGCTGGGCGCGGAACGGTGTCAGCACGATCAGCTCCTGCGGCTGCCAGGCGCCACTGGCCAGCGCCGCATCCAGCAGCGCCGCGATCGCTTCGGCCGACTCGCGCCGCACCGGCCCGCGCTCGGCGGCCACCCAGCCACCGTCCTTCTTCACCCGGTGCAGGTGCACATGCACCCCGGCCGGGATGTCGCCCAGCGCGCGCTGCCGCGCCGCCTGCCAGGCGGGCGAGGCCGCCGCATCGTCCGCCACCCGCAGCGCGCCGTCGTAGAACAGCTGGCTGACCAGCTCGCCGATGGGCGGCGCCATGCGCGACTGCTCGTCCAGCAGCGCGACCGGGGCACCGCTGGACGCCGGACCCCGCGGCATCTCCGCAAACGCCGAGCGCCCCAGCCAGCGCCGCGCCAGCCGGTCGTCGCTGCGCAGCACCGGCGACAGCTGCTGCGGGTCGCCCGCGAACAGCCGCGCCCGGCCCAGCGGCATCAGCACCAGCGCATGCGCCAGGCTCACCTGGCTGGCCTCGTCGAACACCAGCAGGTCGAACGGCGGTTCGCCGTCCGGCGCCAGCTCGCGCAGCGTCTTCAGCGTGAAGGCGGCGCGCGTGGTGGTCATGGCGGCCAGGCGGCAGCGCTGCAACACCTTCAGCGAGGCGCTGCGCAGCTCGTCGCGCAGGCCGGCCACGCGGTCGGCCCAGGCCTTCAGTGCGGTGGCGTCGCGTGCCGACGGCCGTGCGCTTTCGGCGCGCGCCAGCCGGGCGATGAGGTCGCGGTCCTGCGTCGGGACGAGGTGCTCGCGGCCTTCGTAAGCGGCCGCGTCGAAGCGCGTGCCCAGCCGCTGCACGGCGCCGCGCCAGTGCTCGCGCCGGCCCTTGTGCAGCGCCTTGTCCACGGCCAGCAGCGCCTGGTCCACCGCCTGGTTGGTGGTGGACAGCAGCAGCACGCGGGCGTGGGGTTGGCGGTCCAGATACTCCGCCAGCAGCACGCCCAGCGTGGTGGTCTTGCCGGTGCCCGGCGGCCCCCACAGGAAGCCGCTGCTGTGCCCCACCAGCCGCAGCGCGGCCCGCTGCGCCGGGCGCAGCCAGCGGAAGGGCTCGCCGGTCAGCGTGGGGCCGCCGGCCAGCGGCCGCGGGCATGACAGCTCGGGCAGTGCCGCCAGCGCTGCTTCAGCCCAGGGCGTGTCCCACCAGGCGTCGGCCACGGCGTTCAGGAAGCGCGTGGGGTACAGGCGGATCAGGTGCCCCGCCGGCGGCGGCGGGCCGCTGGCGTTCTGCAGCACCAGCTGGTCGTCCTCGGCCAGCACGGCCAGCACGCTGGCGCCGCCCTTGGCGGGGGCGCCCCACCAGGCCGCGGCGCCGTCCAGGCTGTCGTCCAGCAGCGCCTGGGCCGAGGCCGCGCCGGGCCGCTGGCCTTCGGCGAACACATAGCCCGGCTCCAGCGTCACCCGCCACAGCGCGCCGTCGCGCGCGCCGTGCAGCACCTTGAAGTCGTAGTACTCGGGCGTGGCCGACAACTCGGCGTTCAGGGCCGCGCGGACGTCGGCAAGGCTCATGGGGTCGGGAGGTCGGGCCGGCTCGGGAGGGCGCGACTTTAGCGGCCCGGGGAATATGGCCTGTGCTTGACGACGCACAAAACGCCCGGGCGGCGGCCGGCGTAGCCTGTGGCTTCAGCCACTGCCCCAATCCAGAGTCCGCCATGTCCATCGAGTTGTTCCGTCAGGGCCGGCATGTCTGCGCCATGTTCTCCCGCCTCGGCGACGAAGGCGGCGACGCCGTGCAGTCCAACCAGTTCCTGATCACCAACGGCGACACCGGCGCCATCCTCGACCCGGGCGGCAACATCGCCTATCACGAGCTGTACCTGGGCATGTCGAAGTTCTTCCCGCCGCACAAGCTGGCGGCCATCCTGGCTTCGCATGCCGACCCGGACATCATCGCGTCGCTGGACCGCTGGATGACGGCCACCGAGGCGCCGGTCTACATCTCGCGGCTGTGGGAGCGCTTCGCGCCGCATTTCTGCAAGCCGGGCAAGACGCTGGGCCGGGTGGTGGGCCTGCCGGATGCCGGCCAGCGGCTGCAACTGGGCAGCGGGCCCGACCGCTTCGAGTTGTGGGCGCTGCCGGCGCATTTCCTGCACGCCGAGGGCAACTTCCAGTTCTACGACCCGGTCAGCCGCATCCTGTTCTCGGGCGACCTGGGCGCCTCGCTGGGCACCAGCCTCGACCCCGAGCAGCCGGTGACCTCGCTGGCCGCGCACCTGCCGCGCATGGAGGGCTTCCACCGCCGCTACATGGTCAGCAACAAGGTGCTGCGGCTGTGGGCCGCGATGGTGCGGCGGCTGGACATCCAGATGATCGCGCCGCAGCACGGCGCGCCCATGGTGGGCGCGGCCGTGCGCGAGTTCATCGACTGGGCCGAGCAGCTGGAATGCGGCATCGACCTGTTCGGGCCGGCCCACTACCAGCTGCCCGGCTGAGCCCGTCGCCGTCGCCGTCCCCAGGGGCGGCTAGCATGCGCGCATGACCCTGCCGCCGCGCTCGCTGATCGTCGTCGTCATCCTCGCCGCCACGGCCTCCTGGGCCTGGCGCAGCCATGTGGCCGGTGAGGACGGCGAGCGGCTGGCGCAGCGCGCGAAGCCGGGCGACATCCGCATGATCTCGTCCGAGACCTGCGGCTGGTGCACCACGGCGCGGCGCTGGATGACGCAGCAGCGCGTGCCCTTCGACGAATGCTTCATCGAGCGTGACGCGCAATGCGCGGCCGACTACCAGAGGCTGGGCGGCATGGGCACGCCGACGCTGCTGGTGCGCGGCCAGCGTGTGCTGGGCTTCGACCGCCAGCGCATCCTGGCGCTGCTGGCCGGGCCCGGCTGAGCGGGCGCCCGCCAGCGGCATCCGGCGCACAAGCAAACTCGGATTGCGCGTTTGCCGGCCGGCCGGCGCGGGCCTAGGCTCGCGGGCTTGCCCACCGCTCATGAAAGCCCCGCCTTGCTGTTCAAGATCCTCGTGCTGCCGCTGCTCGCCCTGCTGCTGATCGGCGTCGCCGCCTTCCTGTGGCTGCGTGCGCCCGACCTGCCCGCCGGCGAGCTGGAGGCCCGCTTCGCCACGCCCGCCGACCGCTACCTGGACCTCGGCGACGGCCTGCGCCTGCACTACCGCGACGAGGGCCCGGCCGATGCGCCCGTGCTGCTGCTGCTGCATGGCTACGGCGATGCCTACGCCACCTGGGAGGGCTGGGCCGCGGCGCTGCGCGCCCGCCACCGCGTCATCAGCCTGGATCTGCCCGGCCACGGCCTGACCGCCGCACCTGCCGGCACCACGCTGGACCGCGAGGCGCAGGCCCGGCTGGTGCTGCGCTTTGCCGAGGCGCTGGTACTGCCGCCGCTGGTGCTGGCGGGCAACTCCATGGGCGGCGGCGTGGCCTGGCAGGCGGCGCTGCTGGCGCCGCAGGCCCTGCGCGGCCTGGTGCTGGTGGACGCGGCCGGCTGGCCCATGCCGGCCGCCACGCCGTCGCTGGCCTTCCGCATCCTCGCCCATCCCTGGGGCCGGGCGCTGCTGGCGCGCATCGACAATCGGCCGCTGATCCGCCAGGGCCTCGCGGCCCAGGTCGGCGACAAGGCGCTGATCACCGACGAACTGGTGGACCGCTGGGCGCTCTACCAGCGCTATCCTGGCCACCGTCCCATCCTGATGTCCGTCGCCCCGGGCGCGCAAGCGCCGGTCACCGCCGAACGCCTGGCCGGCCTGCACCTGCCCACGCTGGTGCTGCATGGGGAGATCGACCCCATTCTGCCGCTGGAGCATTCGCGCCGCTTCGCCGCGGCGATCGCGGGGGCCGAGCTGATCGTCTACCCCGGCATCGGCCACCTGCCGCAGCGCGAGATCCCAGCACGCTCGGCGGCCGATGTCGCGGCCTTCGTGGCGCGGCTGCCTGCCCTGCCATGACCCTCGCCCTTCGTCCCGGCCCGCTGAACCTGATCACCGACGTGCCCGGCCTCACGGTCGGCCATGTCACCGACGAGGCGGTGCGCTCCGGCGCCACCGTGCTGCGCACCGACGGCTTCTGGGCCGCCGCGGTGGACGTGCGCGGCGGCGGCCCCGGCACGCGCGAGACCGAGGCGCTGGCGCCCGAGAACCTGGTGGGCCGCGCGCACGCGATCGCGCTGGCCGGCGGCTCGGTGTTCGGCCTGGCGGCGGCGGACGGCGCCGTCGCGGCACTGTCGGCCGCGGGGCAGGGTCTGAGGCTGAAGCCCGGCTCGCCGGCCATCCCGGTGGTGCCGGCGGCCGTGCTGCACGACCTGGGCAACGGCGGCGACAAGGCCTGGGGCCTGGAGCCGCCGTACCGCCGCTGGGGCATGGCCGCGCTGGCCGCCGCCTCGCGCGAATTCGCGCTGGGCCGTGTCGGCGCCGGGCGCGGCGCGATGGCGGGCCATCTGCCGGGCGGCCTGGGCTCGGCGTCGCTGGACCTGGGCGACGGCCTCGTCGTCGGCGCGCTGGTGGCGGCCAACCCCATCGGCTCGGTCTACATGCCGGACGGCCGCAGCTTCTGGGCCTGGCCGTTCGAGATCGATGGCGAGTTCGGCGGCCAGCGTCCCGACGGCCGCGTGACGGCGATCGATCCGATGCCGGACGCCTCCCGCCTGGCCAGCCTGGGCCGCACGCAGTCCGGGGCCAACACGACGCTGGCGGTGGTGGCCTGCAACGCCGACCTGACGACGGCCGAGTGCAAGCGCCTGGCCATGATGGCGCAGGACGGCATCGCCCGCGCGGTGCGGCCGGCGCACACGCCGTTCGACGGCGACACGGTGTTCGCGCTGGCCTCCGGGGCCGTGGCGCTGGGCGATTCGCGCGCGGTGCAGCTCGGGCGGCTGGGGTCGGCCGCGGCGGACTGCCTGGCGCGTGCGATCGCGCGCGCGGTGTACGCGGCGTCCCGGGGCTGACGGCTCAGGCGCGCATCGCCAGCGCCTGCGCCAGGTCCGGCGTCGCCGCCAGCAGCTCCCGCGTGTAGGCCTGCTGCGGCCGCTGGAACACCGCTGCCGTCGGCCCGCTCTCGACGATGCGGCCGGCCTGCATCACGTAGAGCCGGTCCGTCGCCGCCCGCACCACGCCCAGGTCGTGCGTGACGAACAGCAGCGCCGTGCCGCGCTCGCGGCACAGCTGGTCGATCAGCGCGAGCACCTGGGCGCGCACGCTGACGTCCAGCGCCGACACCGCCTCGTCCAGCACCAGCAGCGCCGGCTCCAGGATCATGGCCCGGGCGATCGCCAGCCGCTGGCGCTGGCCGCCGGAGAACTGGTGCGGGTAGCGCTCCGCCACCCCGGCCCCCAGGCCCACGCGGTCCAGCCACGCTTCGGCCCGCGCGCGCTGCGCCGCCGCGGGTGGCGGTGCGTCCAGCAGGGCCAGCGGCTCGGCCACCAGCTGCCAGGCGCGCCAGCGCGGGTCCAGGCTGCCGGCCGGGTCCTGGAAGACGATCTGCAGCTGGCGCCGCAGCGCGCGTTCCGCGCCGGTGAAGCGACGCCCCTGCAGCGTCACCGTGCCGCCCTGCAGCGGCTCCAGCGCCAGCAGCGCGCGCAGCAGCGTGCTCTTGCCGCTGCCCGATTCGCCGACCAGGCCGACGCGTTCGCCCGGCCCCACCTGCAGCGACACGCCGTCCAGCAGGCGCCGCGCGGCCGGCCGCGAAAGCCAGCCGCCGCGCTGGCGGACCTCGCGCACCAGGCCGTCGGCGGCCAGCAGCGGCGCTGCCGCCGGCGCCGCGGCGGGCGACCGGGGCGTCAGCGTCGACGCGGCGATCAGCGCCGCCGTCTCGGGCTGCGCGGGCGCGCGCAGCAGGGCCAGTGCCGGCCCCTGCTCGACCAGCCGGCCCTGGTGCATCACCGCGATGCGGTCGGCCACGCCGGCCACCAGCGGCAGGTCGTGGCTGATCAGCAGCAGGCTGCTGCCCTGTTCGCGCACCAGCTCGCGCAGCAGGCCCAGCACCTGCGCCTGGCTGCGCACGTCCAGCGCCGTCGTCGGCTCGTCGGCGATCAGCAGCCCGGGCCGCAGCGCCATCGCGATGGCGATGACGCCGCGCTGGCGCTGGCCGCCGGAGAGTTCATGCGGATGCCGCCCGGCCAGGCCCGCCAGGCCCACGCGGGCCAGCGCTGCCTCGGCCTGCGCGGCGGCCGCGCGGCGCGACAGCGGCCGGTGCGGGCCGGCGTGGAGGGACAAGGCCTCGGCCACCTGCCGGCCCAGCGTCATCAGCGGGTTCAGCGCGTTCATCGGCTCCTGGAACACCAGGCCCAGCGCCGCGCCGCGGCGCGCGTCCATCGCGGCTTCGGGCAGCGCCAGCAGGTTCTCGCCGTTCAGCAACACCTGACCCTGCACCCGGGCCGCGGCCGGCAGCAGGCCGGCGATGGCCAGCGCCGTCAGCGACTTGCCCGAGCCCGACTCGCCCACCAGGCCCAGCACCTCGCCGGCCTGCAGCGCCAAGTCCAGCGCCTGCAGCCGGGGCTGGCCGCCCAGGCTGACGCTGAGGTCCCGCAGTTGCAACACCGGCGTCATCGCGCCTCCCGCTGCGGGTCCAGCCGCTCGCGCAGGCCGTCGGCCAGCAGGTGGAAGGCCAGCACGGCGAGCGCCACGGCCAGGCCGGGGAACAGCGGCAGCGTGGGCGACAGCGCGCTCAGCGTCTGCGCATCGGCCAGCATGCGGCCCCAGCTGGGCTGCGGCGGCTGGGTGCCCAGGCCGATGTAGGACAGGCCGGTCTCGGCCAGCAGCGCCAGCGACAGCTGCAGGCTCAGCTGCACGACCAGGCCGCCGGCCAGGTTGGGCAGCACATGCTCGCGCGAGATCCGCCCCGCGCCCTTGCCGGCGGCACGGGCGGCCAGCACGAACTCGCGCTGCCACAGCGGCAGCGCCAGGCCGCGGGCGACGCGCGCGAACACCGGGATGTTGAAGACGCCCACGGCCAGGATCGCGCTGGCTGCGCCCGGCCCCAGCGCCGTCGTCAGCAGCACGGCCAGCAGCAGCGGCGGGAAGGCGAACACGATGTCGTTGCCGCGCATCAGCAGCTCGTCCAGCCAACCGGCGCGCGCGGCGGCCCACAGCCCCAGCGGCACGCCCACGGCCGCGCCCAGGCCCACGGCCAGTGTGGCCACGCCCAGCGACGTGGCCGCGCCGCGCATCAGCAGCGACAGCACGTCGCGGCCCAGGTGGTCGGTGCCCAGCCAGTGGCCGGCGCCCGGCGGGCGCAGGCGCTCGGCGATGGCGAGCTGCTCCAGCGGCGCCGGCGTCCAGAGCAGCGACAGCAGCGCCAGCGCGACGAAGGCGGTGGCCAGCAGCGCGCCGGCGATGAGGCGGCGGTTCATGCGCCACCTCCGCGCCGCGCCAGCCGCGGGTCGGCCGCGCGGGCGCCCAGCTCGACCAGCGCCGACACCGCCACGCCCAGCGCCACCAGCACCAGCACCAGGCTCTGCACCAGCACCAGGTCATGGGCCGTGACGCCCTGGAACAGCAGGCGCCCGACGCCGGGCAGGAAGAACACGTTCTCGACGATGACCGAGCCGGCCAGCAGGTAGGCCGTCTGCAGGCCCAGCAGCGTCAGCACCGGCGAGGCGGTGTTGGGCAGCGCATGGCGCCACAGCACGCGCCAGCGGCTCGCCCCCTTGGCGCGCGCGGTGCGCAGGAACTCGGCCGGCGCGAGCTCGGCCAGCGCGGCGCGCAGCACGCGCGTCAGGATGGCGGCCTGCGGCAGCGCCAGCGCCAGCGCGGGCAGGGCCAGCGCGCGCAGGCCCTCGGCCAGGCCGGCATCCCAGCCCGGGAAGCCGCCGGCCGGCACCCAGCGCAGCAGCACGGCGAACAGCCAGGCACCCATCACGCCGAGCCAGAAGTCCGGCACCGACACGCCCAGCTGGCTGAGGGCGCCGACCGTGCGGTCCGCCCGGCCGCCGGGGCGGCGCGCGGCCAGCAGCGCGGCCGGCAGCGCGAGGGCCACGGCCAGCGCCAGCGCGAGCGCGGCCAGCGGCAGCGTCAGCGGCAGGCGCTCGGCCAGCAGTTGAGCCACAGGCAGGCGGTAGGTCAGGCTGTCGCCGAGGTCGCCCTGCAGCAGCGCGGCGATCCAGCGGCCGTAGCGGGTCAGCGCCGGTGCGTTCAGGCCCAGCTGCTCGCGCAGCGCCGCCACGGCCTGCTCGTCGGCCTGCAGGCCGAGCACGTAGCGCGCCGGGTCGCCCGGCGCGACCTGCACCAGCGCGAAGATCAGCAGGCTGGCGACGGCCAGCGTCAGCGCCAGCGATGCGAGCCGGCCCAGCAGCCAGCGCGGCTCGGCGCGGCGGGCCAGTGCTGCGATGCCCACGACCAGCAGTGCGAGGGCCGCCCAGGCGACGGCGCGGGGCAGGGCGCCGCGGTCGCGCGCCCGGGCCGCCGCCGCGCCGGGCAGCGTCGCGCCGGCCAGCTCCAGGCTGCCGACCGCATTGCCCTGCACGCCCTGCAACCCGGCCCGCTGCACGACCAGGCGCGGGAACTGGAACAGGAAGCCGTTGACGGCATCGTCGCTGAGCTGGCGTTGCAGCGCCTGCAGCGTGGCGCGGCGCTTGGCTTCGTCGCTCTGCGCCTCCAGCTGGCGCAGCAGCGCCTGCACGCGCTCGCTGCGGTAGCCGAAGTAGTAGTCGTCGCGGCCGTAGATGGCGTAGTCCAGCGGCTCGGCATGCACGATGACGGTCAGGTCGAAGTCATGCCGCACGAACACCTGGTCCAGCCACTGCGCCCATTCCAGGTTCTCGATGCGGGTGCGGATGCCGACCGCGGCGAGCTGGGCCGCCAGGATCTCGCCGCCGCGGCGTGCATAGGCCGTGGGCGGCAGCTTGAGGCTGAGCACGCGGTCGGCGGGCCAGTGCGCCTGGGCCAGCAGCGCGCGGGCGCGCGCCGGGTCGTGCGGGCTCTGGCCGGTCAGGTCGACATGGGCGGCGTGGCCGGGCGGGAAGTGGCTGCCGATGGGCTGGCCGTAGCCGAACATCGCGCCGTCGATGAGCGCCTGGCGGTCGATGGCCGCGGCGATGGCGCGCCGCACGGCTAGCTCGCCCAGCGGCGCGCGGCGGTGGTTGATGGACAGCAGCGTCTCGCCCTCGCTCGGGCCCGGCTTCAGCTCGAAGCGGCGGTCGGCGCGGATCTGCGCCAGCTGCTCGGGCGCGGGGAAGTTGGCGAACAGGTCGACGTCGCCGGCCATCACCGCGGCGTAGGCGGCCGAGGGGTCGGCGATGAAGCGGTAGCTCAGCGCGTCGAGCCGGGCCTTGTCGCCCCAGTAGCCGTCGAAGCGGGCCAGCTCGATGGCATGGCCGCGCTGCCAGCGCACGAAGCGCCAGGGGCCGGTGCCGTTGGGGGCGCCCGGGTTGGTGGCCACGCTGGCCGGCGCCACCATCACGAAGGCGGCGTTGCCCAGGCTCTGCAGCAGGCCACCGTCGCGGCGCGTCAGGTGCAGCAGCAGCGTCTGCGGGTCGGGCGTCTCGATGCGGGCGATGGCGGCCAGCAGGCTGCGCTGCGGATTGGCGGAGCCCGCGGCGCGGGCGCGCTCCAGGCTGAACCGGGCCACGCCGGCGTCGAACGGCGTGCCGTCGTGGAAGCGCACGCCGGCGCGCAGCTGGAAGCGGATGGCCAGGCCGTCGGGCGCGACGGCCCAGCGCTCGGCCAGGCGGGGGCGGGCGCTGCCGTCCTCGGCCAGCGTCACCAGGCCCTCGAAGACGTTGCCGTAGACCACCTCGCTGATGGGCGCGGCGGCGCCCACCGTCGGGTCCAGCAGCGGCGGCTCCAGCTGCAGCGCGACGCGCAGCGTGCCGGCCGCGGCCGGCAGGCCCAGCGCGAACAGCAGCAGCGCGGTGAGCAGCCGCCTCATGCCGCGAGCGCACGCGCCTGCGCCGCGAGGCCGGGCAGGCCCAGGCGCTCGTACAGCGCCGCCAGGCGCGCGTTGACCGGCCGGTCCAGCGGGTCGGCGAGGCGGCGCAGTTCCAGCGCCTGCTGGGCGTCGCGCAGCGCGCCGGCGCGGGTGGCGGCCTCGATCTGCAGCTGCGCGAACAGGTCGCGCTGGGCGTGGCTGCCGCCGATGCGCACCAGCCGCGGCAGGCCCTGCGACAGCGCCGCGTGGGCGGCGGCCGCGTCGCCGCGCGCCAGCGCCAGCAGGCCTTGTGCGGTCGGCAGCGCCGCGTCATGCCAGGCGGCGCGCGCCTCGCCGGTGGCCGCCGCGGCCCGGGCGGCGGTGGCGGCCAGCAGCCGGTCCGCCTCGGGCCGGCCGGCGCGGGCCAGCCCGAGCAGGTAGAGCAGGCTCAGGAAGGGCTCGGTGGTGTCCTCGGCGCGCGCGGCCAGGTGTTCCGCCAGCGCGGCCCAGCGCGGGCCGACGTCCACGCCCACCCATTCCAGCCGGGCCAGCAGCTGCACGGCGCCGGCCTGGTCCTGCGAATAGCCCGGCGACACGCCCCAGACCTCGCGGTCGTACAGGGCCAGCGCATCGGCGTGGCGGCCGCGGGCCAGGTAGAACACCGCCAGGTGCCACCACAGGTGGGTGCGCATGAAGGAGTTCAGGCCGGCCCAGGTGCTGCGCACCGCCTCCAGGAAGTGCAGGCCCTCGTCGACGCGGCCGCGCGTCAGCAGCACATGGGCCAGCGCATGCTGGGCCCAGGGCTCGCGGCGCTGCAGCGTCAGCGCCAGGCGCGCGGCCGCCTCGGCCTCGTCCAGGCGGTGGGCCTGCTCGTAGGCGAAGGCGGCCATGCCCTGGGCATGGGCCTCGTGGGCGTTGGCAGGCAGCACCGCAAGGATGGCGCGCAGCATGGCCGGCGCGTCGCCCCGGTTGAAGGCCAGGTACTGGGCCAGCTTGACGACCGCGAGGTCGCGCGGCCAGGCGGCGGCCAGCTGCGCGGCGCGGCGCTCGACGGCGGCCGTGTCACCGGCCACCCAGTCGGCCAGCAGCGCGACCTGCTCGCGTTCACGGGCATGCGCCGGCGTGGCGCCGGGCCGCAGCGCGGCGCGTGCCGCGTCGAGGAAGGGGCGCGCCCGGGCAGGCGCCTCGGGCGCCTCCAGGAACATCCACAGCCAGCCCGCGTAGACCTGGGCCATCACCGCGCCGGGAAAGGCCGCGGCGGTGGCGAGGATGGCCTCGGCCCGGGTCTCGTAGGCCAGGAAGCCGCCGACGAAGTCGTCGATGCCGGCGATCAGCGCGGGCGCATCGCCCACCAGCGGGTTGCCGAGGAAGTCTGTTGCCATCGCGTCAGCATAGCCAGCCATCGCGTCAGCATAGCCAGCCATCGCGGGCTCAGTAGGCGTAGCTGAGCGTGGCCGTCCAGCTGCGCGGCTGGCCGGCCGCGGCGACGTTGAGGTCGTCGGCCGTGCTGGGGCGGTTGCCGAAGAAGTTGCGCGTCAGGTCGTGGCGGCGGTCGAACAGGTTGCGCACGCCGAGCGTCGCCTGCCAGGGCGAGTTGGACGGCGCAATCTCGAAGCGCGCGTTGGCCAGCCAGTAGGCCGGGATGTCGTAGACCGTGCCGCCGTCGACGTTGAGGCGGTTCAGCCATGACGGCGCGCGGCTGCGGTAGCTGTAGTCGCCGGCGAGCTTGAGGTCCAGCCCGCCGGTGCTCCACGCATAGGCGACGGAGCCGCCATAGCTGAGCTTGGGGAAGAACTGCTGGTGGCCCGACAGGTCGCCCAGCAGCGGCGAGTTGAAGTCCTTGAACGTGCCGCGCTTGTAGCCCAGGCTCTGGGCGATGGACAGGCCGGCCAGCGGCCGCCACTGCAGCTCCACCTCGCCGCCGTCGAGGCGGGAGCGCGGGATGTTGATGATCTTGCCGATCAGCGCGCCGTTGGGCGAGGTGGTGACGTCCTGGAACTGCTGGTCGCGGTAGTCGTAGTGGAAGAGGGCGGCGTTGACGCGCAGCTGGCGGCCGATGTCGGCCTTCACGCCGGCCTCCAGCGCCACCAGCTTCTCGGGCTGGAAGGGCGCCAGCGCCAGCGTGTTGAAGGTGTTGTGCGCCGTGATGCCGCCGGACTTGAGGCCGCGGCTCAGCGATGCGTACAGCAGCGTGGCGGCCTCGGGCTTGAACTGCAGGGCCAGCTTGCCGGAGGTGTGGTTGCTGGTCAGCGACTGCGCGGCACCGCTGACGCCCAGGCCCGGCACCACCGGCGTCGTGCCGGTGCTGAAGTCGTGCAGTCCGCGCGTCTCGCGCTCCTGGCGCAGGCCGGCCACCAGCGTCCAGCCCGGCGCCAGCGGCACGTCCGCCTGGCCGAACAAGGCGTGCGTGCGGCCCTGCTGGCCGTAGCGGGTGCGGGTGATGAGGCCGTAGTCGTGGCGGAAGTCGGTCAGCCAGTCCTCGTCCAGGCGCTCGCGGGCGTAATAGGCGCCCACGACCCAGGGCAGGGCGGCCTGCGGCGCCGCGGCCAGGCGCAGCTCCTGCGTCGTGACGCGGGCGCGGTCCTGCCAGTAGACGTCGGAGTGGTTGACGGCCGTGCCGTCCCAGTCCCCCAGCTCGTGGCGGGTGAAGCGCTGGTGGGCGGTGATGCTGGTGAGCCGGGTCGCGCCCAGCTGCCAGTCGAGGTGCAGCGACAGGTGGGTGGCCGCGTTGTCGCGCCCCGGCCTGGCCCCGGCGGCCACGCCGGCGAGCTGGGCGAAGTCGCTCTGCAGGCCCCAGCCGGTGCGGGTGGGGTCGGTGTCGGCGGCCTGGCCGGTGTGGCTGCGCGGCGTCAGCACGTACAGGCCTTGCGCATCGGAGCGGTCGCGGTTGTGGCTGAGGCTCAGGCGCGCCTGCAGCCCGGGCGTGACGTCCACCTCCAGCTGGCCGCGCACCGCGTCGATGCGCTGGTCGCCGAGCTGTTCGCCGGTCACCCGGTGGGCCTGCCAGGCGCCGCCGCGCTCGCTGGCAACCGACAGCCGCCCGCGCACGGCGTCGGCGAGCGGGCCGGACAGCCAGCCCTGTGCCCGCACGGCGTCGTTGGAGCCGATGCCGAGGCTCAGGCCGGCCTCGTGGTGCCGGGTGGGCCGGCGCGACAGCAGGTTGATGGCGCCGGCCGTGGTGTTCTTGCCGTAGAGCGTGCCCTGCGGGCCGCGCAGCACTTCCACGCGTTCCAGGTCGAACAGCAGGCCCTGGGTCTGCACCGGGAAGGCAAAGCCCACCTCGTCGACGTAGACACCCACCGGCGAGGCGTTGTTGGCGCCGTAGTCCTGGAAGCCGATGCCGCGGATGCGGAACTGCGCCTGGCCGCTGCCGAAGGCGGGTTCGATTTCCAGGCTGGGCAGTTCGGACTGCAGCTGGTTGATCTGGTTCACGCCGCGCGCCTTCAGCTCATCGCCGGACAGCACGCTGATCGCGATGCCGACATCCTGCGCGGACTCGGTGCGGCGCTGGGCTGTCACCTCCACGCGGTCCAGCGTGGCGGGGGCTTGCGCGCCCTGGGCGGCGGTGGCGAGGGTCGCGGCGACGGCAGCGGCGAGAGTGGTCAGGGTCGAGGAGCGGTGCGGCATGTCCCGGAGCGTGCGAGTTGGAAAGCGTCGCACTCTAGGAAGCGGGGCCGCAGCGGACCACGAAGCATTGGGCGCATCGATATGCGCAAAAAGTCGAGCCCAGTCGGGCGCGCGGGGGCCGCAGCGCGGGGGCCGCGGCGCGGCGGGGGGCCCTCTGCGGGGGCAGCAGGAGCCGGTGC
>CAXDTK010000091.1:0-17439 GCA_963992225.1 uncultured Comamonadaceae bacterium
GACCGCCCCCGCCGCCAAGTCGGCCACGCAGGCCGGACGCGCCTACACGGTCTACTACCCGAGCTGGAGCGACAACTGGTTCGACGCCACCGGCAAGGACCTGAACCAGGTCTTCCAGGCCAGCCACTTCGCCCGCATCCCCGCCAACTACACCCATGTGGTCGCCGCGTTCGCGCAGCCCAACTTCACGTGGGGCGGCATGGCGGCCAACAACTGGTCGGGCACCGGCATCAACTTCAACGGCCGGCCGTCGGACATCAAGGCCGCCATCGACGTGCTGCACGCGCGCAACATCAAGGTCATCCTGGCCGTGGGCGGCGCCACCTACAACAACTGGGCCACGCTGTCCGCCGAGGGCCATGCCGGCAGCGGCCCGACCATCACGGCGCTGGCCAACGTCATGCGCGACGTGGGCTTCGACGGCCTGGACGTGGACTACGAGATCGAGGGCCTGGACGGCTATGCCGGCGCCGTGAAGGCGATGCGCAAGGCGGTCGACCTGGCCGGCGGCGGGCGCATCCTCAGCGTGGCCGGCTGGTCCACCGGCGCGGACTGCACCGGCGCGACGCAGAACGACCCGCAGTGCGCCGGCGTGGGCGTCAGCTACTGGGGCGGCAAGGCCGGCCTGGAACGCCAGCTGGTCAACAGCGACCCCGCCATGAAGACCGCGTTCAACCTCGTGAACATCATGAGCTACGACGCGCGCTACGAGCACTATGACGGCGTGACGGCCTGGAAGCAGTACCGCCAGCTCTTCCCCAGCAGCACCATCGTGTCCATCGGCTTCGAGACCGCGCCCGAGGGCTGGGCCGGCGGCCAGCTGGTGGTCAACAACGCCGACGCGCAATGCACCGGCTCGGTCATCCTGCAGAACAGCTACGGCGCCAACATCAACCAGCCCTACTCGGTCGAGCGCTACCTGAACGCGGTCGTCACGAGCAACCTCGCCAACCGCAACCCGCGTGACGGCGCCATGCTGTGGCAGGCCTTGAAGACGGCGACCGGGAGCTGCGGCAGCGCGCCGCTGGCCTCGCCCGGCAGCACCGGTAGGAAGGTGGCCAACACGCTGGGCCTGGTGGACGACCCGGCGCTGCAGAACGCGCCCTGGAAGTAAGCCGGCTCACCCGCAGCGCCGACAGCGCCGCCGCGCCGGGATGCCGGCCGGCGGCTTCGTTCGCCTGCGTTCGTTCACCCGGCGCCGGGGGGCCGTGCCGCCGGCGCCGCCCCCGCGGCGGCCCGGCGCCCCGCATCCGGGTCCACCCGTCCCTGAGTCAGGTCACAGCGGCCCGTTGCGGCCGCAGGCACCGCCCGCCTACGCTTGAAAGCGCTTTCTAGCCCGCCGCACCTCGCGCGGGCGGCAGGCCACCACCCCAACGTTGGAGACACCATGAGACTGTTTCGCGCCCTCTTCCAGCCGGTCCTCGCCGGGCTGCTGCTGCTCACCGCCGGCCTGGGCCAGGCCCAGACTTGGCAACTCGTCTGGAGCGACGAGTTCAACGGCAGCATCGGCCCGAGCTGGGTCTTCGAGACCGGCACCGGCTCCAGCGGCTGGGGCAACAACGAGCTGCAGTACTACCGGCGCGAGAACGCCACCATCGAGAACAACGCGCTGGTCATCACCGCCCGGCGCGAGAACTTCGGCGGCATGGCCTACACGTCCGCGCGCCTGAAGACGCAGGGCCTCAAGACCTTCCGGTTCGGCCGCATCGAGGCGCGCATGAAGCTGCCCTCGTTCCTGGGCGCCTGGCCGGCGTTCTGGATGCTGGGCGCCAACCTGCCGCAGGTCGGCTGGCCCGCTTCCGGCGAGATCGACGTGATGGAGAAGATCAACGACGAACAGAAGGTCTACGGCACCATCCACTGGCAGGACCACAACGGCCAGTACGCACAGTACGGCGGCAACGTCGCCACCTCCGTGACCGACTGGCATGTCTACGTCGTGGAGTGGGACGCCGGCGCCATCCGCTGGTACGTGGACGGCAACAAGTACCACGAGGTCAACATCGCCGGCGGCGTCAACGGCACGGACGAGTTCCAGAAGGACTTCTTCCTGCTGCTGAACTTCGCCATCGGCGGCAACTGGCCCGGCTTCAACGTCAACACCGCGGCGCTGCCGGCCAAGATGCACGTGGACTATGTGCGCGTCTACGCCCCGGCCGCGGGCGGCGTGGCCACCGTCCACCAGGACTGCAACTACGGCGGCTATGCCGTTGCGCTGCCCGAGGGCAGCTACACGCTGGCCCAGCTGCAGGCCCGCGGCGTGCGCGACAACGACTTGTCCTCGCTGCGCGTGAACGCCGGCTACCAGGTGCAGCTGTTCGACGCCGACGGCTTCGGCGGGGCCAGCGTGGTGCGCACCGGCGACACCGGCTGCCTGGTCGACCAGGGCTTCAACGACCGGGCCAGTTCGGTCATCGTGTCCAAGGTGAGCAACGCCTGGTCGCGCCTCATCGAAGCCGAGGCCTTCAGCGCCCAGGCCGGCGTGCAGACCGAGGCCTGCACCGAGGGCGGCCAGAACGTCGGCTGGATAGAGACCGGCGACTGGATCGCCTACAACAGCGTCAGCTTCCCGACCAGCGGCAGCTACCGCGTCGAGTACCGCGTGGCCAGCCCGGGCGGCGGCGCGCTGTCGCTGGACCTGAACGCCGGCAGCGTCGTGCTGGGCCAGGTGGGCGTGCCGGCCACCGGCGGCTGGCAGAACTGGGCCACCGTCTCGCAGACCGTGAACATCAATGCCGGCACCTACAACGTGGGCGTCTTCGCGGCCCAGGGCGGCTGGAACATCAACTGGATGCGGTTCACCAAGCTTTGAGAGGTGGGCCCCTCGCCCGCGCCATCGCCGCGGGACGCGGGATGGCATGTGCGGTCCCCCGAGGGGACGGCGAGGCTTGCGGCGTTGAGCTGCCAGCCTCGCCCGCGGGCCGGCCTGGGGCGGCCCAGCGCCCCAGCGGCCGAAGGGCCGGCAGGAGCCCGCGCGGGCCGCGCCTACACTCGGGCACCTCCCCGGATCGCCGATGAAAGACCAGACGCCCCTCGCCAAGAAAGCGCAGTCAACCCGCCCGGACGGCGTCGTCACGCTGGAGCAGGTGGCCGAGCTGGCGGGCGTGTCGCCCAGCACGGTGTCGCGCATCCTCAACGGCACCGCGGCGGTCAGCCAGGCCAAGAAGGACGCGGTGCAGGCCGCCATCCGCGAGCTGGGCTTCCGGCCCAACCCGGTGGCGCGCGGCCTGGCGGGCGGACGCACGCTGTCCATCGGCGTGGTCACGCAGATCATCTCCAGCCCGTTCTACGGCGAGGCGCTGCTGGGCATCGAGCGCGAGCTGGAGCGGGCCGGCTACGTGCCGATGTTCGTGTCCGGCAACTGGCACGAGGACGACGAGCGCAAGGCCATCGAGACGCTGCTGTCGCGTCGCGTGGACGGCGTCATCGTGCTGGCCGGCCGGCTGCCCGATGCCGAGCTGACCCGCGTGGCCGACAGCCTGCCCATGGTGGTGGTGGGCCGGCAGCTGAGCGGCCCGCAGCTGTTCAGCTTCAGCTTCGACAACCGCCTGGGCGCGCGGCTAGCCACCCAGCACCTGATCGAGCAGGGGCACCGCCGCATCGCGTTCATCGCCGGCGACCTGCTGCACGAGGACGCGGTCGAGCGGCAGAACGGCTACTTCGACGCGCTGGCCTCGGCCGGCATCGCGGTGGACGCCAATCTCATCGTGCAGAGCGACTTCACCGAGGCCGGCGGCATGCTGTCGGTCAGCCGGCTGCTGGAACGCGACGCGCATTTCACGGCGCTGTTCGCGTCCAACGACCAGATGGCCATCGGCGCCTGCCTGGGCCTGCACAGGCGCAACCTGCGCGTGCCGGACGACGTGTCGCTGGTGGGCTTCGACGACCTCATCATGGCGCGCTACGCGATGCCGCCGCTGACCACCGTGCGCCAGTCGGTCTACGAGATCGGCACCGAGGCCGCGACCGCGATGCTGGACCTGCTGCGCGGTCGCAAGCCCGACGTCAAGCTGCCCCAGCCGGAGCTGGTGGCGCGCGAGAGCACCCGCCGCATGCAGCGCTGAACGGGGCGCCGGCGCGGCGCGTCCGAGTGGACGCGCTGCCCGCGCCGGCAGGTCCGGACCACCCGGCCATGCCGCCGCCCGACCGGTGGGATGGCCCACTGTTGTTCGCCCCGGGAAAACCATGTGGCCGACGGCCGCGCGTCCTCGCATGATGGACTGAAAGCGCTTTCATTCGCACTTTCAGTTCCGTTCACGCCGACCGCCCGCGCCCGGATCACCCTTGCCGCGCCCACCCCTCACGGCACCGGATCTCCGTCCGGACCGGGAGGGCCGGCCAGTGCAGCGGTCCCGCACGACAGCCGGCGCGACCCTCCGGGGCCGTTGCCGGCGCGCCGCAGACCAAGGGTGTTGCCTAGGTTGAAAGCGCTGCCAATGACTTATTCTGAAAGCGCTTTCAGTCGCTGTATTACAAGATCAACCCTGGAGACAACTGAATGAGACAGCCACGCCCTGTTCCTCGCCTCACCCACCTGGCCGCCGCCAGCGGCCTGCTGTTCGCCGGCGCCGCCGCACAGGCCCAGACCCCGATCAGCTCGGCGCCGCAGGCGCTGGCCAGCACGACGCAGCTGGAAACGGTGGTCGTGACCGGCATCCGCAAGTCGCTGGAAACCTCCGTCAACTTGAAGCGCTCGTCGTCGGGCCTCGTCGACGGCATCGTGGCCGAGGACATCGGCAAGTTCCCCGACACCAACCTGGCGGAGTCGCTGAGCCGCATCAGCGGCGTGTCCATCGACCGCAACAACGGCGAAGGTACCCGCGTCACCGTGCGCGGCATGGGCCCGGACTTCAACCTGGTGCTGCTCAACGGCCGCCAGATGCCCGGCGCCACCGTCGACAGCAGCGCGCCCAGCTCGCGCTCGTTCGACTTCTCCAACCTCGCCTCCGACGCCGTGTCGGCGCTGGAGGTCTACAAGACCAGCCGCGCCAGCACACCCACCGGCGGCATGGGCGCGACCATCAACATCCGCACCCCACGCCCGTTCGACACCAAGGAAACCATCGCGCAAGTGGGCGTCAAGCTGGTGCGCGACGACTCCGCGCGCCGCCTGCCCGGCGAGCAGAAGGGCAAGAGCGCCACGCCCGAGCTGAGCGGCATCTACAGCACCCAGCTGGCCGACGGCACCTTCGGCATCGCGCTGATGGGCACCTACCAGGAACGTGACTCCGGCTACAACCAGGTCACCGTGCCCAATGGCTGGAAGAGCTTCGTCGGCGAAGAGGGCGGCTGGGGCGCGCTGCCCTCCACCGCCAATTCCGGCGCCATCAAGAACCGCCCCGGCCCGACCGACCTCTACAGCGTCCCGCAGAACATCAACTACTCGTTCACGGGCATCCACCGCGAGCGCCTGAACGGCCAGCTGGTGCTGCAGTTCAAGCCGATGAAGGACCTGGTCGGCACGCTGGACTTCGTGATGTCGGAGCAGAAGTTCCGCCAGCGCCGCAACGACATCTCGGCCTGGTTCAACTACGGCGGCCAGTTCGGCGAGTTCAGCAAGGGCTCGCCCTCGTCGCCGCTGATCTACGGCGAGGCGATGAACAACGCCGACCTGGCGATGGGTGCGTCGCGCATCCAGACCAAAAACAAGAACCGCTCGGTCGGCCTGAACCTGAAGTGGAAGGCCACCGACGCGCTGAGCTTCGACCTCGACGCCCACCGCTCCACCGCCACCTCGGGCGCCGACGACCCGCTGGGCACGGCCGTCACGCTGGGCACCGCCTCCTTCGTGCGCGGCGACACCTACGTCGACTTCAGCAACAAGTTCCCGGTGATGAACATCAAGGGCGCTGCGCTGGACCCGGCCAAGCAGGAGCTGCAGGGCTCGGTGTTCGGCAACAGCTACCACCGCAACCAGGTCAGCCAGGTGCAGGCCAAGGGCAACTGGAAGATCGACGGCGACAGCAGCCTGGACTTCGGCCTGGCGCTGACCGAAGTGCAGAACCGCTCGGCCTTCGCCAACGTGCAGCGCGACACCTGGGGCGCCAACATCGCCGGCGGCCCCGCCGCGATGCCCGACGACCTCTGGAAGGCCGACTCGATCAGCAAGTACTTCAGCCGCATCCCCGGCTCCAGCGACCCGCGGCTGTTCGACCAGTTCTTCTATTTCAACTTCGAGGACCTGCGTGCCGCCGCCATCAAGCAGCTGGGCTCCGACGCGCTGCTGAAGGCCTCGTTCGACTTCAAGGACGACCTGCGCACGACCGAGAAGTCGCAGGCAGTGTTCGGCCAGTACAACCTGAGCTGGGACTGGGGCGTGCCCATGGACGCCGCCATCGGCGCCCGCTACGAGCGCACCAAGGTCGACTCGCCGTCCACCGAGAAGATCCCCGTCTCCGTCGCCTGGGTGGCTCCCAACGAGATCCCCATCACCTTCCAGGGTGAGCGCTCCACGCAGCGCAGCGGCAAGTACGGCTACTTCCTGCCGTCCATCGACCTCAGCGCCGACGTCACCAACGACACCAAGCTGCGCCTGAGCTACGGCCACACCATCGGCCGCCCGGGCTGGAACGCCATCCAGGGCGGCCAGACGCTCAACGGCCTGGCCCGCATCGACGGCGGCGAGGGCTCGGTGGGCAACCCCAACCTGAAGCCGCTGAAGTCGCGCAACATCGACCTCTCCGCCGAGCACTACTACGCCAAGGGCAGCTACCTTGCGGCCAGCTACTTCCGCAAGTCCATCAGCGACTACAACGAAGCCATCATCGCCAACGACACGCCGTTCAGCCTGCACACGCCCATCGGCGGCGCGCTGTACAACCAGGCCAACACGGCGGGCAACTGCGCGGGCGACTCGGAGTGCATCCGGCGCTACATCTTCACCAACTTCCCGACCGCGCCGGGCGTCAGCCCCAACCCCGCCGGCGGCCCCGCCGCGGGCAGCATCACCGGCCAGCCGACCGACCCGCTGCTGGTGTTCAAGATGGGCACGTACGTCAACAACCAGCGCAAGTCCAGCCTGAACGGCTTCGAGCTGAACGCCCAGCACACCTTCGGCAACAGCGGCTTCGGCGTCTCGGCCAACTTCACCAAGGTGCGCTCCAACCTCTCGTACAACAACGCGCAGAAGGGTGCGCAGACCAACGTACTGGTGGGTCTGGGCAACTCGGGCAACCTGGTGGGCTTCTTCGAGAACGACACCTTCAGCACGCGGCTGGCCTACAACTGGCGCGGCAAGTTCCTGGTCGCCAACTACGGCGGCGTGGAAGGCGCCCAGCCGCTGTACGTGGAACCCTATGGCCAGTGGGACCTGAGCCTGGGCTACAACTACAACCAGCACCTGCGCTTCCAGCTGGAGGCCATCAACCTGACGGACGAGTACACCCGCACGCACATGCGCACGGAGGCACAGCTGGGGGGCGTCACCCAGCTGGGTCGCCGCGTCATGATCGGGGCGCGCTACAAGTTCTGAGCTCTGGTTCGGCGGCGCCCGCGCGGCGCCGTCCTTGTTCGCCGATGGGCGAGGCCGCGCAAGCGGCTTTTTTGTGGCCCCGCGTCCGGTCCTGCCGCACTGGACGCGGGTGCGCCCGGCCGGTCCCCCGCGGCGACGGCGATGCGCGCGGCGGGGTGCGCGCCGCATCGCCGCTGCGGGCCGGCCTGGGGCGGCCCGGTGCTCGGCCCGAACACAATGGCCGCTGATCGCTGGTGCCATCAGAAGCGAATGGATAGCTGACATGGACGACAGACTTCGCGACGTGGTGGTGCTCGGCGGCGGCTCGGCCGGCTGGCTGGTCGCGGCCCTGCTGGCTGCCGTGCATGGCCAGCCGCGCGGGGGGCTGCGTGTCACGCTGGTCGAGTCCAGCGAGACGCCTCCGATCGGTGTCGGCGAGGGCACCTGGCCGTCCATGCGCGACACGCTGCGCCGCATCGGCCTGTCCGAGACCGACTTCGTGCGGCGCTGCCAGGTGTCGTTCAAGCAGGGCTCGCGCTTCGACGGCTGGGCTACCGGCGCGCCGGGCGACCGCTACTTCCACCCCTTCATGCTGCCGGTGGGCCATGGCGACGTGGACATCGTGCCCGCCTGGCTGGCCGTCGAGCCGGCCCGCGCCTTCGCCGAGCTGGCCAGCCCCTCGCCGCAGCTGTGCGACGGCGGCCGCGCGCCCAAGCAGCCGCAGACGCCCGAGTTCGCCGCCGTCGCCAACTACGCCTACCACTTCGACGCCGGGCTG
The DNA here is from genome assembly GCA_963992225.1 of uncultured Comamonadaceae bacterium. Classification (GTDB taxonomy): domain Bacteria; phylum Pseudomonadota; class Gammaproteobacteria; order Burkholderiales; family Burkholderiaceae_C; genus Pelomonas. Next base: position 8,229 of record CAXDTK010000091.1, read on the forward strand.
TTCGGCCAGGCGCTGCGCGGCCATGCCGTCGCCCACCTGGGCGTGCGCCATGTGGTGGACCCTGTCGACGCGGTGCTGACGCACGAGGGCGGCGCGCATGCCGGCGACATCGCCGCGCTGCAGACGCGCACGCAGGGCCGCCTCGACGGCGACCTCTTCATCGACTGCTCGGGCCTGGCGGCGCGCCTGATCGGCCAGCATTTCGGCGTGCCGCTGAAGAGCGAACGCGAGGTGCTGTTCAACGACGCCGCGCTGGCCCTGCAGGTGCCCCACGCCCAGCCCGATGCCCCGCTGGCCGCCGTCACCGTGGCCACCGCCTGGGCCAAGGGCTGGATCTGGGACATCGGCCTGCCCACGCGGCGGGGCGTGGGCGCCGTCTACGCGCGCGCCCATGCCAGCGACGACGAGGCCCATGCCGCGCTGCAGGCCTACCTCGATGCCACCGGCGCTCCGGCCGAACGCGGCACGCCGCGACCCATCCGCTTCGACCCCGGCTACCGCGAGCGCTTCTGGGTGCGCAACTGCGTGGCCATCGGCCTGTCCTCGGGCTTCATCGAGCCGCTGGAGGCCTCGGCGCTGGCGCTGGTGGAGCTGTCCGCCGCCCGGCTGTGCGACGAGCTGCCGCTGAGCCGCGCCGCGCTGCCCACGGTGGCGCGGCGCTTCAACGACGACTTCGGCTACCGCTGGGCGCGCGTCATCGACTTCCTGAAGCTGCACTACGCGCTCAGCCAGCGCGACGACAGCGCCTACTGGCGCGCCCACCGCGACCCCGCCACCTGGCCCCAGCTGCTGCGCGAGCTGCTGCCGCTGTGGCGGCTACGCCCGCCGGCGCGGCACGACTTCGGCCGCCTCGACGAGGTGTTCCCGGCGGCCAGCTACCAGTACATCCTCTACGGCATGGGTTTCCGCCCTGACGCCGTGCCCGCGTCCGACGCCACACTGCAGGCGGGCCGGGCCTGCTTCGACGAGGCCACCCGCCAGGCCCGCCGCCTCATCCCCGGGCTGCCCAGCCACCGCAGCCTGATCGACCACATCCTCCGCCAAGGTCTCCCGACATGACCCGCCCCGCCCTGCTCGACAACGTCACGCACCGCCACCTGCGCATCCGCACCGAGCGCTCCGCCGCGCTGGGTGACGCGCGCCAGTCGGCGCTGGCGCTGCCGGCCGAGTTCCGCCAGCTGCAGGCGCATTTCCCCATCGTGTTCCAGCAGGTGGACGGCGAGGCCGGCTTCCAGCCCATTGCACTGTTCGGGCTGGAAGAAGGCCAGAACCTGTTCCTGACCGACGGCGGCTGGGACGCGCCGGTCGTGCCGATGGCGCTGCAGCGCGACCCCTTCATGATCGGCCGCAGCGGCGACACGCTGCAGCTGCATGTGGACCTGGACAGCCCGCGCATCGTGCGCCCGGACGGGGGCGAGGCGGGCACCGCCGTCTTCCTGCCGCATGGCGGCCACAGCGAGTACCTGGACCATGTCGTCGCGCTGCTGGAACACCTGCACGCCCATGCCCAGCACCTGCCAGCCTTCATCCATGCGCTGACGCGGCACCAGCTGCTGGAGCCCTTCGTGCTGGACGTCGAGCTGCCGGACGGCGAGCAGGGCCGGCTCTCGGGCCTGTACACCATCCACGAGGAACGCCTGGCCGCCCTGCCCGGCGCCGCGCTGGAGGCGCTGCAGCGCGACGGTCACCTGCTGCCCATCTACATGCAGCTGGCCTCGCTGCAGCAGCTGCAGCAGCTGGTCGAACGCCAGACGCGGCGGATGCGGGGGCTGTGACCATGCGCGAGGTGCCGGTCTGGCGCGGTCCGTTCGACGCGGACGACCTGCCCGCCGAGCTGCTGGCGGCCGACCGGCCCTGGGTGGTGCGCGGCGGCTTTGCGCACTGGCCGGTGGTGCAGGCCGCGCGCCGCGCCGACGCGGCGCTGGCCCAGTACCTGATGGGCTTCTACCGCGGCATGGGCATCGGCCTGTTCCAGCTGCCGCCCGAGGCCGGCGGGCGCGCGTTCTACGCGGACGAGACGCTCAGCAGCTTCAACTTCACCCGCCACCACGCCACGCTGGACCAGGTGCTGACCGGCCTGCTGGGCCTGGCCGGCGCCGCGGCGCCGCCCTCGCTGTACGTGGGCAGCACGACGGTGGACGCGGTGCTGCCCGGCTTCCTGGACGCCAACCGGCTGGGCCTGGGCGAGCGCGACCCGCTGGTCAGCCTGTGGCTGGGCAACCGCAGCCGCGTCGCGGCGCACTACGACCTGCCCGACAACCTCGCGGTGCTGGCGGCCGGGCAACGCCGCTTCACGCTGTTCCCGCCCGAGCAGATCCACAACCTCTACATGGGCCCGCTGGACCCGACCCCGGCCGGCCAGCCCATCAGCCTGGTGGACTTCGCCGCGCCCGATTTCGACCGCTTCCCGCGCTTCCGGCAGGCGCTGGAGGCCGGCGAGAGCGCAGAGCTGGAGCCGGGCGATGCCCTCTTCATCCCCAGCATGTGGTTCCACCATGTCGAGGCGCTGGCGCCGCTCAACCTGCTGATCAACGCCTGGTGGCGCCGCACGCCGGCGCATGTCGATTCGCCCGTCAGCGCGCTGCACCTGGCGCTGATGACGATGCGCGACCTGCCCGCGCACGAGCGCCGCATCTGGCAGCAGCATTTCCAGCATTTCGTCTTCGGGGCCGACGACCAGACCTGGGCCCACATCCCCGCCGCGGCCCGCGGCCTGCTGGGCCCTGTCGACGAGCCCTTGTCGCGCAAGGCCCGCGCCCAACTCCTCACCCAGCTCAAAAGATGAACACTTCCACTTCCTTCCGCCGCGTCGTCATCGCCGGCGGCGGCACCGCCGGCTGGATGATGGCCGCGCTGATGAGCAAGCTGCTCGGCAAGCAGCTGGACATCAAGCTGGTCGAGTCCGAGGAGATCGGCACCGTGGGCGTGGGCGAGGCCACCATCCCGGCGCTGCACACCTTCCACAACCTGCTGGGCATCAACGAGGCCGAGTTCATGGCCGCGACCAACGCGACCTTCAAGCTGGGCATCAACTTCGAGGGCTGGCGGGACATCGGCCAGGACTACTTCCACTCCTTCGGCAGCACCGGCACCGACCACTGGAGCGCCGGCTTCCAGCACTTCTGGCTCAAGGGCCGCGCCGCGGGCATCGCCAAGCCCTACACCGACTACAACCCGGAGACGGTGGCCGCCCATGCCAACCGCTTCGCCCACCTGCCGCGCAACGGGCTGAACTACGCTTACCACCTGGACGCCGGCCGCTACGCCAAATACCTGCGCGCGATGAGCGAGGCCCACGGCGTGCAGCGCATCGAGGGCAAGATCGCCGCCGTGCTGCAGGAGGGCCCCGGCGAGGGCCCGGACCGCGACATCACCGCGCTGCGCATGCAGGACGGCAGCCGCATCGAAGGCGACCTGTTCATCGACTGCACGGGGTTCCGCTCGCTGCTGCTGGGCGAGACGCTGGGCGTGGGCTACGAGGACTGGAGCCACTGGCTGCCCTGCGACCGCGCGGTGGCCGTGCAGACGGCCTCGGTGCGCGAGGCCTGGCCCTACACGCGCTCCATCGCCCACCCGTTCGGCTGGCAATGGCGCATCCCGCTGCAAAACCGCGTGGGCAACGGCCTGGTCTACAGCAGCAAGGAGCTGGCCGACGCCGACGCGCCCGAGGTGCTGAAGCGCCATGTGGAAGGCGAGCTGCTGATCCAGCCGCGCCTGATCCGCTTCCTGCCCGGCCAGCGCCACAAGACCTGGCACCGCAACTGCATCGCCGTGGGCCTGTCCAGCGGCTTCATCGAGCCGCTGGAGTCCACCAGCATCCACCTGATCCAGCGCGCGGCCATCCGGCTGATGCAGCTGTTCCCGGCCGGCGGCATCCAGCCGGCCGACGTGGACGAGTTCAACGCCCAGTCGCAGCGCGAGCTGGAACACATCCGCGACTTCATCATCCTGCATTACCACGTCACCGAGCGGCGCGACTCGGCGCTGTGGAACCATGTCCGCACGATGGCCGTGCCGGCCTCGCTGCGCCACCGCGTTGAGCTGTTCGGCGAGACGGCGCGGGTGTTCCGCAGCAGCGACGAGCTGTTCGCCGAGAACTCGTGGATCCAGGTCATGATGGGCCAGGGCCTGACGCCGCGGCGCTACCACCCGGTCGCGGACCTGATGGGCGAGGCCGAGCTGGGCAACTTCCTCGGCGACATCCACCTGAAGGTGTCGCGCACGGTGGCCAGCCTGCCAACCCACCAGGCCTATGTGGAGCAGCTGTGCGCGCCCTACCGCCAGGCGTCGGTGGCGGCGCTGGCGGCCACGCCGCTGGGCGCCTGACGGGCGGCGGCCGCTACTCGCAGCCGCGCACGTCGCGCACGTCCACCCGCACCTCCTTCACGGTGCACGCCGGCTTGGGGGTGATCTCGACCGAGTCGCCCATGAAGCAGTCGGTGGCGATGCCGATGAAGTTCTTGGCCACGCCGCGCACGCCGTTGCCGGGCGCCTGGCCCGGGCACAGCGCCTCGTAGTGCACGTCCACGCAGGAGACCTTCTCCGGCTTGATGCGCGGGCGCAGACCTTCGACGTAGAAGCTGCCCTTGCCGTCGGGGCAATGCCGCGCCGCCAGCCGGGTGCCGCGGCGCACCTGGTCCAGGTAGTCCGCCACGGCACGGGCCTCGTCGGCGGCGGCCTTCTCCTTGGCCAGCCGCGCCGCCTCCTGCTCCGCCTTGCGGGCGGCTTCGCGGGCCGCTTTTTCCTGGGCCTGCTTCTCCTGCGCCAGCTTGTCGGCCGCCGCCTTCTCCTGGGCCGCCCGCTCGGCGGCGAGCCTGTCCTGCGCCTGCTTCTGGCGCAGCGCCTCCTGCTCGCGTTGCTGGGTGGCCTGGGCCTGTTGCATCTGCTGGGCCTGCTGGGCCGCCGCCGGCGACCCGCCCTGCGCGGCGGTGGCCGCCGCATGGGCCGCCGCCGCATGGGCCGCTGCGAGGGGCCGTGCCGTGGCCGCCTGGGTGGCGGCGCGCTGCTGGGCCTCCAGCGCCTCGCGCCGCTCGGTCTCGGCGCGGGCGCGCGCCTGCTGCAGTTCGGCCGCGCGGCGCTGCTGCTCCAGCATGGCCTGCTGCACGGCGGCGCTCTGGTTGCGCGCGGCCTGGATGTCCGCGCCCGCCGCCTGGATGCCGCGGCCCTGGCCGTCGGTCGCCACATCGGAGATGAAGCCGCTGGCCATGCGCACCTTCTCGACCGAGCTCAGCCCCGGTGCGCTGCCGATGATGGCCGCGCCGATCAGGCCCGCCACCCATTTGCCGTTGTCCGATGACGCCTCGGACTTCGCCTGGCGGGCGGCCATCTCGGTGGGCCCCTGGCGCTTGCCGTTGACGTAGGCACCGGCATAGCGGTCGCCGTCGGCCCAGGTGGTGACGCCCTGGCCATGCTGCTCGCCGTCGGCCCATTCGCCGTCGTAGCGCTGGCCATCCGGCCAGGTGTAGATGCCGCGCCCCGACCGCTTGCCGTCCAGGAAGCCGCCTTCGTAGGCCTGGCCGCTGGCGTAGCGCTCCTTGCCGAAGCCGGCGCGCTTGCCGGCCAGGAAGCCGCCCTCGTAGCGCGCGCCGCTGTCCTCCACCATGACGCCCTGGCCGCTGCGCTGGCCGTCGGCCCACTCGCCCTCGTAGCGGGCGCCGGTGGGCCACTGCATGACGCCCCTGCCGTTGTACTTGTCGTCCAGGAAATCGCCCTCGTAGACGATGCCGTCGCTGCGCGTGAGCTTGCCGCGGCCGGAGAACTTGCCGGCCAGGAACTCGCCCTCGTAGCGCTGCCCGCTGGGCCAGGTGAAGACGCCGCGGCCGGCGCGCTGCAGCTTGGCGTCGAAGCCGCCTTCGTAGACCTGGCCGCTGGCGAACGTCATGCGGCCGCGCAGCCGCTGGTCCTGCTGGAACTCGCCCTCGAAGCGGTCGCCGCTGGCCCAGGTCACCACGCCGCGGCCGTGCCGCTTGCCGTCGACGAACTCGCCGTCGTAGCGCTGGCCGTCGCTGCCCACCGTCACGGCGCTGCCGGTCACCCGGCCGACCACCGCCTCCTGGTCGACCTCGATGCGCGTGCCGTCGGCGCGGGTCTTCACGCCCTTGACGGCCAGGTTCTCGGCATAGCGGCCCTCGAACTGGCTGCCGTCCGCCTCCTTCAGCCGGCCGGGGCCATGGTATTTGCCGGCCTGGAACTCGCCCTCGTAGACGGCGCCCGAGGCGAAGCGGTAGATGCCCGTGCCCTGGTACTGACCGTCGGCATCGACGCCGCCCTCGTAGACATGGCCGTTGGCAAAGGCGATGCGGCCCTGCTGGAACTTGTCCTTTGCGAAGCGGCCCTCGTAGCGCGAGCCGCCCGCGGTGACCAGCACGCCCTGGCCTTCGCTGAGGCCGGCCACGAAATCGCCCTCGTAGCGCCCGCCGTCGGCGCCCACGCTGACGCCGCGGCCGGTGCGCTTGGCCACCACGAACTCGCGGTCCACCTCGATGCGGCGGCCATCGGCCTTCACCGCCACGCCCTTGCTGGTCTGGCCGTCGACGAACTGGCCCTCGAAGCGGGACCGGTCGGCGTAGGTCAGCACCCCGGTGCCGTGGTAGCGGTCGGCGGCCCACTCGCCCTCGTAGCGCTGACCGTTGGGCCAGGTGTAGGCGCCCTGCCCGGCGCGGCGGTCGTTCACGAAGCCGCCGGCATAGGTCTGGCCGTTGGCGTAGGCCATGCTGCCCTGGCCCTGCATGCGGCCGGCGACGAAATCGCCCTCGAAGCGGTCGCCGTCGAACTGCAGCAACAGGCCGCGCCCGGTCTTGCGGCCGGTGACCATCGTGCGGTCCACCTCGCGGCGCCGGCCGTCGGCCAGCACGCGCAGGCCCTTCTCCGGCTCGTCGGCGGCGAACTGCCCCTCGAAGCGGCTGCCGTCCGCGTCGGTCAGCACGCCGCGGCCGGCGCGCTTGCCATTCGCGAAGTCGCCGTCGTAGACCTGCCCGTTGGGGTAGCTCAGCCGGCCCATGCTCATCTCGTTGGCCAGGAACACGCCCTCGAAGCGCCGGCCGTCCGGCCAGGTCAGCACACCGCGCCCCTGGCGCTTGCCCTGCACCACGCCGCCCTCGTAGCGCATGCCCGAATCCCAGACATACACGCCCTGGCCGCTGGCCTTGTCGACGGACAGCCACTTGTCGGCCCGGGTCGCCCCGGCAGCGACGCACAGGGCCAGCGCGGCGAGATGGCAGGGACGGAGCTTCATGGCGGCCAGCGAGCAGTGAAGGGGCTGGCGATGTTCACACGCACCCCGGGCCGCCTGCCCGCGCAAGACGCGGGCGAGCGTGACGCATTGCGCTGTCGCGGCAGCGCCGTCGGCAATGCCTGGCCGGTCGCCGCGCGCTCAGTGCCCGCCCACCAGGGCCGCCTCTCCGGGCTCGCGCGCCTCGTCGCGGCCGTCGTGCGGGAAGGGCGCCAGCCAGGCCAGCAGCACCGGCGGGATGGAGAACACCAGCACCCAGCCGAAGAAGCCGACGTACTGGTGGTCCACCGCGTTCCACAGCAGGCCGCTGACGCTGCCGGTGGCCCACTTGGTGAGCGCCATCACGCCGGTGGCCATCGCGTAGTGCGCCATGCGGAACGGCCCGGGCGCGATCTGCTGCATCATGTACAGCATGTGGCCCACCGAGCCCATGCCGAAGCCGAACTTCTCGATGGCGACGATGGCGGCGATGACGGTGGTGTCGGCCGGCAGGGACTGCGCCAGGTAGAAGTAGGTCAGGTGCGGAACGTTCAGCACCAGGGCCAGCGTGAAGAAGCTGCGCGGCAGCGTGCGGCGCGCCACCAGGAAGCCGCCGAGGAAGGCGCCCGCGATGAAGGCCAGCGTGCCCACCGTGCCGTTGATGTGGCCCAGCGCCTCGTTGTCCAGCCCCAGGCCGCCGGCCGCCACGCTGTCGAGCAGGAACAGCGGGCCGAACTTCTCGATGAAGCCCTCGCCGAAGCGGTAGAAGAAGATGACGGCCAGCATCATCCAGATCTGCGGCTTGGCGAAGAAGCTGGCCCAGGCCTCGCGCATGCCGCGCATGCCCACCGCCAGGCCCTGGCCCTGCAGCGTGGACGGCGCGCCGGGCGGCAGCACGCGCAGGTGCCACAGGCCGAACAGGCCCATGGCGCCCGCCGCCAGCGACACCACCACCATCCAGCACTGCACCCAGCTCAAGCCCATGCGGTTGTGCAGCCAGCCGGTCAGCGACACCAGCAGGCCCGATGCGACGACGGCGCCGAGGTTCCAGCACATGCCCTGCAGCCCGGCGTAGCGCGCCTGGTCGGTCTTGGAGACGGTGGTCATGAACACACCGTCGGCGCAGGTGTCCTGCGTGGCGGACGCGAAGCCCACGAGCCAGAAGAACGCCAGCGACAGCTTGAAGAAGCCCTCCAGCGGCAGGCACAGCGCCACCAGGGCCAGCCCGGCGGCCATCGTGAACTCCATGCTGATGACCCAGAAGCGCTTGCTGCGGTAGGTCTCCAGCAGCGGCGCCCACAGGGGCTTGAGCACCCAGGGCAGGTACATCTGCGAGGTGTAGAGCGCGATGTCCTCGTTGGCGACGCCCAGGTTCTTGTAGAGGATGGCCGCGACCACGCCCACCATGACGTTGGGCAGGCCCATGGCGAGGTAGAGCGAGGGCACCCACACCAGCGGGTGGCGAGTGGTCGAGGTCATGAAGTCTCCGTTGTGTTTCTCAGGGGTGCCGGGCCGCCCCACGTGGGCCGTGCGGCTTCATTTCGGCGCCGGCGTGAGTGCCTGGATGGCGGCCGACACATAGACCAGCGGCGCATTCCAGTTGATGGCGACCTCGTTGGCGGCATAGCTGCAGCCATGGTCGAGGTAGGACAGCGCGGGCAGCGCGGACGGGTAGCGCACGGGGCAGGGGGGCTGGGCCTGCTGGCCGGGGTTGGGGCCGCCCACGATGAAGCCCGGCACGGGGGCTGCCACGCCATCGGCCTCGGACGGCCGGTGGTGCGGGTGCAGCGGCGAGCGGGAGCCGAAGCCGGTCACGTAGCTCAAGCCCAGCGGGTTGCGGCCCAGCACGTAGTCCAGCGCCGACTGGGCGGCGTCCAGCTGGCGGCGCTCGCCGCTCAGGCGGTAGGCCTGCACCAGCTTCAGCGCCTGGTTCAGGGCCTGCGAGTTGCTGCCCCAGCCGCAGTCGCCGGCCGTCTCCATCGTCAGCCGGTAGGCCGCGGC
>CAXDTK010000092.1:0-17375 GCA_963992225.1 uncultured Comamonadaceae bacterium
GATGTGTATAAGAGACAGGTCTCGTAGTTGATCTCGCCGCCGCGCGCCAGCAGCGCGGCGTCGCGCGCGTCGTGCTCGGCGGCCTCGGCCGGGCGCAGGTAGGTGCCGGCGCGGGTGCCCAGCACGTCGGCGCGCTTGCGGCCGGTGAACTGCTCCCAGGCGAGGTTGACGTCCAGGTAGCGGTTGTCGCGGTCCAGCACCGACATCGGCAGCGGGCTGCTGGCCAGCAGCGAGCGCGCCAGGCCCAGCTGGGCGCGCAGCTCGGCCTGGGCGTGCATCAGCCCGCTGACGTCGGCGGCGCTGCCCACCCACTCCAGCAGCCCGGGCTGGCGGCGCAGCGGCACCAGCGTGATCTCGAAGCTGCGCGCCTTGCCGTCGGGGGCGATCCAGTCGGCGCGCGCATGCCGCGGCGCCTCGGTGCCGGGCGTGCCGCTGGGCCGGAACAGCTCGGCCACCGCGAAGGCGCCGCCGAACAGCTCGTGCAGCGGCCGGCCCAGCACGGCCGTGACCGCATGGCCGCTGAGCTGGGCGTAGCGCTCGTTGATGAAGGTGACACGGCCGGCGGCGTCGGTGCGGAACAGCAGGTCCTGCACGCTGCCGAAGATGGCACTGAGCTCCTGCTCGCGCTCGACGATGCGGCGCTGGGCCTCGTCCAGCGCGCGCCGGCCGCGCTCGCGCCCGCGCAGCGCCCGGCCGCCGATGCTGGACAGCACGATCAGCGCGGTGGCCAGCACCGCGGCCGGCAGGCCGACGTCGCGCACCGACTGCAGCCAGCGCTCGTCGATCTGCGCTCGCGGCAGTTCGACCAGCACGACGAAGGGCCGGTTGCGCAACGCGCGGTAGCTGCCCAGCTGCGCGGCATCGCGCAGGCCGGGGCCGGCCCAGTGGCCGTGCTCGCTGCCGTCGCGCACGCGGGCCAGCGGCGCGCCGGCCGCCAGCAGGTCGGGCGCGCGCTCGCCGGCCAGATGGTCGGCGCGGTCGGTGGCGGCCAGCACCTGGCCGTCCAGGCTCGTCAGCGCGGCGGCGGCCTGCTCGTTGTTCAGCGTGAGCTGCTGGAAGTTGGCCAGCGCATCGGGGTTGATCAGGCCCACCATCAGGCCGATGCGGCCGTCCGGCAGCCGCAGCGCGCGGCGCATCGGGATGAAGCCCACGCCGGGCGGCACGACGGCGCCGGTGGCGCCCAGCCCCGCCAGGCTGCGGGCGGCCACGAAGCCGCCGATGGCGTCGCGCCCGGGCTCGGGCCAGGCGCCCAGCGCGCCCAGCGCGGCGGGCGGGATGCGCAGCTGGCGGTCGGCCGGGTCGGCGGCCGCCAGCACGCGGCCGCTCTCGTCCAGCAGCGCCACGCCGCGCAGGAAGCCCAGGCTGGCCTGGGTCTGCACCAGCAGCGCCTGCAGCACCTCGGGCGGCGTGCCGCGGGCGGCGATGTCGGCCAGGCCGGCCAGCGCGATCTGGGTGGCGTCGAAGCTGCGGCTGGCGTGGTCTTCCAGCACGCGGGCCAGCAGCGTCTGGCGCACGCCGGCCTCGGTGACCAGCTCGCGGTGCTCGCGCCACAGGCCGTAGCCGGTGCCGGCGAGCAGCATCACCGCCAGCAGCACACCGGCGGCGGTGGTGATGATGCTGGGGCGCCAGCGGCTGTGCGAATGGGGCAAGGTCAGTGCTGGCGCACGATGGCGGCCAGTCCGTGCCGCTTGGCGGCGGCCATCAGCCGGCCATCGCGCTGGATGCGGGCGACGAAGTCGTCCACGGTGGCGAGCCAGGCGTTGTCGCCCGGCTTGACGGCGTAGGCATAGGGCATCACCGCGAACGGCTTGGGCGGCGCCACCAGGCGGGCCCAGTCGGCGTTGTCCAGCAGGCGGCGGCTGTAGGGGTAGTCGGTCATGAAGGCGTCGACGCGGCCGGCTTCCAGCTCGCGCTCGCGGGTGTCCGGCGGGCGCACGGCCACCATCGTGGCCTGCTTGAGCGCCGCGGCCATCACCGGCTCCATGAAGGTGCCGGCCTGCACGGCGATGCGCACGCCCGGCTTGTCCAGGTCCTCCCAGCGCTGCACGATGCGGCTGCTGCGGGTGGTGACGGCGTAGATGTCGCTTTCCAGGTAGGGCCGGCTGAAGCGCAGCACCTGGGCGCGCTGGGCGGTCATGCCGACCGCGAACATCGCCACGTCGCAGCGGTCGCGCAGCAGGTCCTCCACCAGCGTGGGGAAGGACGACTCCACGTAGCGCAGCCGCACCTTGAGGTCGCTGGCCAGCTCGCCGGACAGGTCGATGTCGAGGCCGACCAGCTGGTCGGTGCGCGGGTCGCGCAGCGTGATGCCGTAGTAGTCGGGCCAGATGCACACGCGCAGCTCGCCGCTGTCCTTGACGCGCTGGGCCACCGGGGCGGGGGCGGCGACCGCGAGCACGCAGGTGCCCACCAGCACCGCCGCCAGGGCAACGGCCAGGGCCAGCCGCTTCATGCGCTCAGCTCCGCGGGCTGGCGCAGCAGGTCGGTGCAGCCCGGGGCGGCCTTGGCGCCGGGCGCGGCGGAGGCCGAGCCGAAGCCCGGCTTGCTGCTGTTGACCCATTCGCGCAGCGCGATCAGCTCCGGCGCATGCGCCAGGAAGGCGGCCACGATCTCGGGGTCGAAGGCGCTGCCGGCCTGCTCGGCCAGCATCGCGAGCGCGCGGTCGTCGGCAAAGGCGGGGCGGTAGCAGCGGTCCATGGTCAGCGCGTCGAAATAGTCCACCACCGCGACGATACGTCCCGACAGCGGGATCGCCTCGCCGCGCAGGCCCTGCGGGTAGCCGTTGCCGTCCCAGCGCTCGTGGTGGTTCAGCGCCACCTCGGCCGCCAGCGCGAACAGCGGGATGTCGGAGCTGCCCAGGATGTCGGCGCCCATGCGCGGATGCGTCTGCATCTGGGCGCGTTCCTGTGCGCTCAGCTGGCCGGGCTTCTTCAGCACCTCGTCGGGCACGCCCAGCTTGCCGATGTCGTGCATGGGCGCGGCCAGCCGCAGCATCTGGGCGCGTTCGCCGTTCACGCCCAGCAGGCGCGCCAGGTGCTCGGCCAGGTAGCCCAGCCGCATGATGTGGGCGCCGGTGTCGTCGTCGCGCAGTTCGGCCGCGATGGCCAGCCGCATCAGCGCGTCATGGTGGGCCCGCTCCAGCGCGTCCAGCGCCGCATTGCGCTCGCGGTACATGCGGCCGAGGTCGGCCAGCATCTTCTCCATCTGCGCCGACGCGCCGGCGTCGAACGCCATCGGCGTGCTGGGCGCCGCGGGCAGGCTGAACTGGGGCATGAAGGACTCCATCTGCATGATGGGCGAATTATCAGATCAAAATCATTTTTATCAAATACATGGAGGTGATGAACCCCTCGTGAATTCGGCAAAATGTCGCTTGTGAACACCGTGCCCGATACCTGCTCCACCACCGAAGCTGCCCAGCGCCTCGGCATGGCCGTCCGCTCGGTCCAGCTGATGGTGGACCGCGGCGAGCTGAAGGCCTGGAAAACGCCCGGCGGCCATCGCCGCATCCTGCGGTCGTCGCTGGACGAGTGGCTGGCCGGTCGCGCCGGCGCGCTCGCCCCGGCGCCCGCCGCCGTCGCCACGGGCCGCCCGCTGACGCTGCTGCTGGTGGAGGACTCGGTCCACTTCCAGAACCTCATCCGCCTGATCGTCAAGCGCGAGCTGCCCGACGCCGAGCTGCATGTCGCCTCGGACGGCATCGCCGGCCTGGCGCTGGCCGGCCGGCTGGAGCCCGACGTGCTGCTGATCGACATCCTGCTGCCCGGCATCGACGGCGCGGCGCTGATCACCAGCCTGCGCTCGCACCCGCAGTTCGCGCGCAGCCGCCTCATCGTCGTCACGGCGCTGGACGAGGCGCAGCGCGAGCCCTACCGCTTCGCGCTGGACGGCGTGCCGGTCGTGCACAAGACCGCCCTCGTCAACGAGCTGCCGGCCCTGCTCGCCCAGGCCACCGCAGCGCAACCGGCCTGAGCCGGCGCATGGCGGCGCGGCTGCTGCTCATCGAGGACGACGCCTCGATCGCGCGCTTCGTCGATCTGGCGCTGCAGGAACTGCCCGAACACGACCCCGCCGCCCCCGCCGTGGCGCTGGTGCATGTGCGCAGCCTCGCCGAGGCGCGCGCGGCGCTGGCCGAGGGCGACTGGCGGCTGGTCGTCAGCGACCTGATGCTGCCGGACGGCTCGGCCGAGGCGCTGCTGGACGAAGGCCTGGCGCTCGCGCCGCAGGCGCCCACCTGGGTGGTGTTCAGCGCCGGCGTGTCCGAGGATCGCCGCCGCGTGCTGGCCGAGCGTGGCGTCGCCCGCACGCTGCGCAAGCCGGTCTCGCTGCTCGAGCTGATGGACACCGTGGCGACGCTGCTGCGCGACCCTGCCGGCGCGCCGCCGGTGCCCGCACCGGCGGCCGCCGCGCCGGACCCGGTGCAGCAGCATTTCGGCGGCGACCGCGAGCTGTACGAGAGCTTCCGTGCCAGCTGCCTGGAACGCTTTGCCGACGACCTGGCCGAGGGCGCTGCGGCCACGGCTGCCGCCGATGCGGCCGCGCTGCGCCGCGTGGCCCATGGGCTCAAGGCCGTGCTGGCGCTGATCGGCCAGCCGGCCCTGGCCGCGCAGGCCGCCGCGCTGGAGGACGCCGCCGCGGCCTGGGCGCCCGGCCAGCCCTGGCCGCAGGGCTGGGCCGCGCTGGCGCAGGGCCTGCGCGGTTTGCGGCCTGAAACGGACAGCAGTCGCAACATTTAACGATTTCGTCGCGCGACCCCGCATTCGGAGGCCGCAGTTGCAACATGGCTTTATCAGCAAAATTGATAATGCCGACGCTGCAACGTCATCGCGCCGACATGAACCACCCCGCCTCCTGGCTTCCGCCCTCCGCCGCCCCTGACGGCGACCGGCCCGTTGCCGAGGCGACGAGCCGGGCGACCCGTGTGGTGCTGTACGTGGAGGACGACCCGCTCAACGCGATGCTGATGCAGGGCATCGTGGAGTTGCGCCCCGGCTTCGCGCTGCGCATCGCCCGCAGCGGCGCCGAGGCGCGCGGCTTCGTGGCGCTGCAGCGCGTCGACCTGCTGCTGTGCGACCTGGGCCTGCCCGACGGGCCGGGCGATGCGCTGCTGCCCCAGCTGCGCCAGGCCGGTCTGCCGGCCGCCGTGCCGGCGCTGCTGGTCACGGCCGAGTCGGCCGATGTCGCGGCGGATGTGGCGCGCCGGGGCGGCTTCGACGGCCACTGGACCAAGCCGCTGGACGTGCTGGCGACGCTGCGCGGCCTGGAGCGCTGGCTGGGCGCCGCTGCCGAGGCGGGCACTTAGCCGCGGCCGATACAAATCTTTGCGCATGGGCCACACGGCCTTGCGCCGCCGGCGGGATGCTGCGGCCCACGCACACCGCCGGAGAGCCGCCGATGAACCACCGCCGCCGCATGCTGGGCCGCGCGGCCGCCCTGGCCGGCGCGGCGCTGCTGGCCCGCCCCGGCTGGGCCGCGGGCGCTGCCGCACCGGCCGGCCCCGCCGCGCCCCACGCCCCGCTGACCGATGAAGAGCGCGCGCTGCACGCCCTCAACCGGCTGGGCTACGGCCCGCGCCCGGCCGATGCCGAGGCCATCGCGGCCGAAGGCGCCGGCCCCTGGCTGCGCCGTTTCCTGGCCGAGCAGCTGGCGCCCGGCCGGCTCGCGCCGCCCGAGGCGCTGACCGCCCGGCTGGCGGGCCTGGAGGTGCTGCGGCTGGACGCCGCCGAGCTGCTGGGGCGCTACCGCGAGGCGCAGCAGGCCGCCCGCGAGGCGCGGCGCCAGCAGGCCGGTGAGCAGGCCGGTGCCGACGCGGCCCGGGCAGACACGCCCAACCCGGCGCCCAACCCGGCGCGCGAGCAGGTCCGGCTGCTGGTCGCCCAGGCCGCCACCGCGCGGCTGGCGCGGGCGCTGCTCAGCCCGGCGCAGCTGGAGGAGGTGCTGACCGAGTTCTGGTTCAACCACTTCAACGTGTTCGCCGGCAAGGGGCCGGTGGGCCTGCTGGTGGCCGACTACGAGCAGCGCGCCATCCGGCCTTTCGTGCTGGGGCGCTTCCGCGACATGCTGGGCGCCACCGCCCGGCACCCGGCCATGCTGGTGTACCTAGACAACGCGCAGAGCGTGGCGCCCGGCTATGTGCTGCCGCGCGCCGCGCGCCAGCCCGACGCGCCGCCGCGGCCGGCCGGCCTCAACGAGAACTACGCCCGCGAGCTGATGGAGCTGCACACGCTGGGCGTGGACGGCGGCTACACGCAGCGCGACGTGACCGAGCTGGCGCGCATGCTGACCGGCTGGGGCCTGGACCCGCGCCAGACCCGGACCGGCGGCCGCGGCGAGCTGTTCGCGTTCGATGCCCGCAAGCATGACGCCGGCTCCAAGACCTGGCTGGGCCAGACCGTGGCCGGTGCCGGCCAGGCCGAGGGCGAGCGGGCGCTGGATGTGCTGGCCGCCCACCCCGCCACGGCCCGCCACCTGGCGTTCAAGTTCGCGCAGGCCTTCGTGGCCGATGCGCCGCCGCGGGCGCTGGTCGACCGGCTCGCCGACAGCTTCCGCACCAGCGGCGGTGACCTGCGCGAGTTCACCCGCACGCTGATCGAGGCCGACGAGTTCTGGCGCCGCGAGGTCTACCAGGCCAAGTTCAAGACGCCCTACCAGTACCTGCTGTCCAGCCTGCGTGCGCTGGACCTGTCCGAGGCCTCGCTGGCCAACCCGCAGCCGCTGCTGGGCGCGCTGGCCCAGGCCGGCCAGCCGCTGTACGGCGCCGCCACGCCGGACGGCTACAAGGCCACCGCCGCCGCCTGGCGCAACCCCGAGGCGCTGACCCAGCGCGTGCAACTGGCCACCACGCTGGGCCGGCGCAGCGGCATCGGCGCCGAGCAACTGGGCCGCACGCTGGGCGCCGGGCTGGGCGCGCCGACGCGGCAGGCACTGGCCGGCGAACCCGCGGCCCGGCAGCTGCCCCTGCTGCTGGCCAGCCCCGACTTCATGATGCGATAGGACCGCCATGCTGCGCCGTCAACTGCTGCACTTCGGTGCCTTCACGCTCGCGGGCCTGCCGCTGTCCGGGGTGCGCGCCCAGGCTGGAGCGCCGCGCAAGCTCGTCGTCGTCATGCTGCGCGGGGCGGTGGACGGCCTGTCGGTCGTGGCGCCCTACGGCGAGCGCGAGTACGCGGCCAGCCGGCCGCAGATCGCGCTGCCGCCGCCCGGCGCGGACGACGGCCTGATCAGGCTCGACGCGCTGTTCGGCCTGCACCCCGCGCTGGCGCCGCTGCAGCGCCACTGGGCCGGCGGCCGGCTGGCCTTCGTGCACGCCAGCGGCTCGCCCGACCCGACGCGCTCGCACTTCGACGCGCAGGACTACCTGGAATCCGGTACGCCGGGCCGCAAGTCCACCCCCGACGGCTGGATGAACCGGCTGCTGGCGGCGCTGCCGGGCGAGCCCGCACCCACCCGGGCCATCAACCTCGGGCCGACGCCGCCGCGCATCCTTGCCGGCACGGCCAGCGTGGCCAGCCTGGGCCTGGGCCCCAATGCGCTGCAGCGCCGCGCCATCGACGACCCGCAGCTGCAGGCGGGCCTGGGCCGGCTCTATGCCGGCGACCCGCAGCTCAGCGGCACGCTGCGCGACACCACCGAGGGCCGCAGCGGCATGGCCCGCAGCATGGCCGCCGGCATGGGCGGCGGGCGTTCGATGGACCCCACGGCCGACGCCGGGGCGCCGTCGGCGCGCAGCTTCGCCGCCGATGCGCGCCGGCTGGGCCAGCTGATCCGCAACGACCCGCACACCCAGCTCGCGTTCACGTCCGTGGGCGGCTGGGACACCCATGTCAACCAGGGTGCCGCGCGCGGCCAGCTCGCCAACCGGCTGGCCAGCCTGGGCGAGGGCCTGGATGCGCTGGCCGTGGGCCTGGGCGACGCCTGGCGCGACACGGTGGTGGTCGTGCTCAGCGAGTTCGGCCGCACCTTGCGCCAGAACGGCAACGGCGGCACCGACCATGGCCGCGGCAACGTCATGTGGCTGCTGGGCGGCCCGGTGGCGGGCGGCCAGGTGCTGGGCGACTGGCCGGGCCTGGACGGGCCGGCGCTGGCCGACGGTCGCGACCTGGCCGTGGCCACCGACTTCCGCCAGGTGCTGGCGCCGGTGCTGCAGCGCCACCTGGGCCTGTCGGAAACCGCACTCGCCGCAGTGTTTCCCGACGCCCCGCAAACTTGGCGTTATGCAGATCGGCTGCTGCGCGCCTGAGCCGCGCCGCCCGCCGCCGTCTGACGGGAGAACGACATGATGCGAACCCCAGCGCCCTTGTTCGTACTGTGCCTGCTGGGCGCCGTGCTGGCCTATTGCTTCCTGGTGGCGGTCGGCGCCTGAACCCAGCGGCCCGCGCCGCCCCGGCGGGGCGGCGGCCGGCCTGCCCGTCCGGCGTGCGCGGTCGGCCGGACTGTCCGCGCGCTGTCCGCGGACACCGCCAGCTGCTGCAAGTCGTTGATTCATCGGGCCGCGGCCGCTGGCACGGGGGTTGCAAAGAAGGGGCATGAACACCCGCTTCCGCGACACCTCCGAACAGGACCGCCCGCTCGGCCCCCGCGCACGCCGCTGGCCGCTGTGGCTGGCCGGCGCTGCCGCCGCCTTGGGCCTGCTGGGCTGGCTGGCCGGTCCGCGCCTGCTGCAGCTGGGGTCGGCCGGCACGACGGTCAGCCTGGCGCGGCTGACGCTGGCCAGCGTCGACATCGCGCCGCTGACGCGCGACGTGGCCGGCGAGGGCCGCGTCGTCGCCGCCCAGAGCCCCACGCTGTACGCGCCTGGCGCCGGCACCGCGACGCTGGCCGTGCAGGCCGGCGACCCGGTCAAGCAGGGCCAGGTGCTGGCCCGCGTCGACTCGCCCGAGCTGGCCAACCGGCTGGCGCAGGAGCGCAGCAACGTCGACGCGCTGCGCGCCGACCTGGCCCGCGCCGAGGTCGACGCCCGCCAGCAGGCCGCCGCGCTGCACAGCGCCTGGGAGAACGCCCGCATCGACCAGCAGACGGCCCAGAACGACCTGGCCCGCCAGACCCAGGCCTTCGAGGCGGGGGCCACGGCACGCATGCAGGTCGAGCGTGCGCAGGACACGCTGGCCAAGGCCCGGCTGGCGCTGGACCAGGCGCAGTCGCTGCGCGGCCTGAAGACCGACAGCCTGGCGCTGGACGTGCAGGCCAAGAAGAGCGCGCTGGCCCGCCAGCAGCTGCTGGTGGCCGACCTGGAGCGCCAGGTGGCCGAGCTGGCCGTGCGCTCGCCGGTGGACGGCCAGGTGGGCCAGCTCTTCATCGCCGACCGCACGAACGTGGCGCGCGACGCCAAGCTGCTGTCGGTCATCGACCTGTCGGCGCTGGAGGTGCAGATGCAGGTTGCCGAGAGCTTCGCCCGCGAGCTGCAGCCGGGCATGCCGGGCGAGATCGCCGGCAACGGCCAGCGCTGGCAGGGCCGGGTCAGCTCGGTCTCGCCCGAGGTCGTCAACGGCGAGGTCAGTGCGCGGCTGCGCTTCGATGGCCGCCAGCCCGAGCAGCTGCGCCAGAACCAGCGCCTGTCGGTGCGCGTGCTGCTGGACCGCCGCGACAAGGTGCTGGGCGTCGCGCGCGGCAGCTTCGTCGACGACGGCGGCGGCAGCGTCGCCTATGTGGTGCGCGACGGTGTGGCCCAGAAGGTGGCCGTGAAGCTGGGCGCGCGCTCGCTGGAGCGGGTCGAGGTGATCTCCGGCCTGAAGGCGGGCGATCGCGTCGTCATCTCCGGGACGGACAACTTAAAGGGCGCGGAGCGCGTCCTGATCGCGGATTGAGGTGTCGAGCGTGATGCATCAACAGGTTGCTTTGGCTGAGCGGGTGGCCGATCGCTGCATTGCCGGGAGTCCCGCCCGGCGGCGGGGTAACTTTCTTTTGCGGGGCCAAAAGAAAGTCACCAAAGAAAAGGCCCTGAACCGCACACGAGCACCACAGGCAAAGACCTGCGCGCGAGAACAGACACCGCATAACGCGAAGACGCGAGCCGCTGCGCTCTCGCTACTGTCCCTGTCACCAGCGTCACTGATCGCACCACCTGTCCGCTTAACGTCGGCTGCACGCCGAACTCACCAGAACAGCCAAGAGCGGCGCTCGGGCTCCGCGACGGCTGCGCAGCGTCCACCGGGGCGTCGCCCCGGCGACGCGGTATTCGGTATTCCTGGTGAGCCCGGCGTGCAGCCGGCTTTAACGGTGGTGAAGCGGCGATTCATCGTGCTCGTCACAGGGACAGCAGCGAGAGCGCAGCGGCTCGCGTCTTCCCGGAGTGACGGTCAGCGTTTTCGCGCGCCGCGCGTGGCGACACGCAGGTCGTGTGCGGTTCGGCGCCTCTTCTTTGGTGACTTTCTTCTGGCGCCGCAGAAGAAAGTTACCCCGCCGCCGGGCGGGAATCCCGGCAATCTGGGCGGCAACCCGTCGTCTCAATAACGCACCCGTCACACGCAAAAGGTTTCTCATGCTCCAGATGGAAAAACTGCAGAAGGTCTACCGCACCGAGATGGTCGAGACCTATGCGCTGCGCGACTTCAACCTGACCGTCAACGAGGGCGAGTTCGTCGCCGTGACCGGCCCGTCCGGCTCCGGCAAGACCACCTTCCTGACCATCGCCGGGCTGCTGGAGGCCTTCAGCGCGGGCAGCTACCGGCTCGACGGCATCGACGTCAGCCGCATGGGCGACAACGAGCGCTCGCGCATCCGCAACCAGAAGATCGGCTTCATCTTCCAGGCCTTCAACCTGATCCCGGACCTCAGCGTGCTCGACAACATCGAGGTGCCGCTGCGCTACCGCGGCATGGGCGGCGCCGAGCGCAGGAAGCGCGCGCAGGACGCGCTGGGCCGCGTGGGCCTGTCGGCGCGCGCCCGGCATTACCCGGCCGAGCTGTCCGGCGGCCAGCAGCAGCGCGTGGCCATCGCCCGCGCACTGGCCGGCGAGCCGCGCCTGCTGCTGGCCGACGAACCCACCGGCAACCTCGACAGCGCGATGGCGCGCAGCGTCATGGAGCTGCTGGAGGAGCTGCACCGCGACGGCGCCACCATCGTGATGGTCACGCACGACCCGCAGCTGGCCGCCCGGGCGCAGCGCAACGTGCATGTCATCGACGGCCAGGTCGTGGACCTCACCGCCGAGCTGACGACCGCGCTGGCGGCCTGACGCCGATGCGCTCTGCCCTCCTCGCCCTCGCGCTGCTGGCCGCCACCGCGGCCCGCGCCGACGACCTGCTGCAGGTCTGGGCCCAGGCGCGTGCCGCCGACCCGGTGCTGCGCCAGGCCGCCGCGCTGACCGGCGCGCAGGACGCCGCGGCCCGCGAGGCCCGCGCGGCGCTGCTGCCGCAATGGCAGCTGCAGGCCAGCGAGCTGCGCGAAAGCGGCGGCGCGCGCCGCCAGCAGGCCAGCAGCAGTCTCAGCCAGGCGCTGGTCGACCTGGCCGCGCTGCGCGAATGGGATGCCAGCCGCAGCCAGGCCTCGGCCCAGGCGGCGCGGCTGGTGGCGGCCGAGCAGGCGGCGCGGCAGCGCGTCGCCGAGGCCTACTTCGGCCTGCTGTCGGCCCAGGCCCAGCTGGCCACCGCACGCGCCAACGAAGAAGCCTTCGCGCGCCAGGTGGGCGAGGCCGAGACGCGCTTCAAGGCCGGGCTGTCGGCCCAGGTCGAGGCCGACCAGTCGCGCGCCTACCGCGAGCTGGCGCGCGGCGGCGTGCTGGCGGCCGAGGCGGCGCTGGCCGATGCCCGCGAGGCGCTGGCGCAGCTGACCGGCGCGGCGCCGCAGCCGCTGCGGCCGCTGCGCCAGGCGCTGACGGCGCAACCCCTGCCCGACGCCGCCGAGGCCTGGGCCGAGCGGGCCCTGCGCGCCAGCCCCGAGCTGCGCGCGCTGCAGCTGGACATGCAGGCCGGCGAGCAGCGCATCGCCGGCGCCCGCGCCGCCCACCTGCCGACGCTGAGCCTGGGCGTGGACACCCAGCGCCTGCGCGGCGACGGCGTGCCGCTGTCCGACGCCGGGCGCACGCCCACGCAGGTGGCGCTGCGCCTGACCGTGCCGCTGTTCGCCGGCGGCGCCACCAGTGCCGCCGCCGACCGCGCCGCCTTCCAGCGCGAGGCCGCGCGCGAGCAGCTGGAGGCCGGCCGCCGCGCGGTGCTGCGCGAGGTGCGTGCCCAGCACCTGGCGGTGGGGCAGGGCGCCGCCCAGCTCAGCGCCACGCAGGCCGCCGTGGCGGCCGCCGAGCGCGCGCTGGAGGCCACCCGCACCGGCCTCACGCTGGGCACGCGCAGCACCACCGACCTGCTGCTGGCCATCCAGACCCTGGCCGCGGCGCAGAACGCCCAGACCCAGGCCCGCCACCGCCATGTGCTGGCGCTGCTGGCCCTGCACCAGGCCGCCGGTTCGCTCGGCGATGCCGAGCTGGCCATCGTCAACGCCTTGCTGGAGCAAGACTGATGTTCCTTCACTACCTCGACCTCGCCTGGCGCAACATCCGCGCCGCCAAGGGCCTGTCCGCGCTGATGGTGCTGGCGCTGGCGCTGGGCATCGGTGCCTGCATGACGACGCTGACCGTGTACCACGTACTCTCCGGCGACCCGATCCCGCACAAGAGCGCGCGCCTGTTCAACGTGCAGCTGGACGCGTCCGACATGGTCGGCTGGCAGGCCGGCCAGGAGCCGACGTTCGACCTGACGCGCTTCGACGCCACCGCGCTGATGCGTGACCGCAAGGCGCTGCGCCAGTCCATGTCCAGCGGCTTCAACGTCGCGGTGATGCTGCCCGACGCGGACACCAAGCCGGCCTTCTCCAGCACCCGCTACACGACGGCCGACTTCTTCGCGATGTTCGACGCGCCCTGGCGGTACGGCGGCGCCTGGACGGCCGCCGACGACGAGGCCGAGGCGCGGGTGGCCGTCATCTCCGCCGCGCTCAACGACAAGCTGTTCGGTGGCGCCAACAGCCTGGGCCGCGAGATCCTGGTGCGCGGCCAGCCGCTGCGCATCGTCGGCGTGCTCAAGCCCTGGCAGGTCAAGCCACATTTCTGGGACCTGACGCTGGGCAGCTACGCCGAGACGGAGGATCTGTTTCTGCCGTTCTCCACCGCGATGGCGATCAAGCTCAGCCACTGGGGCAACATGGACTGCTGGGCGCGCGGCGGCAACGGCGGCAGCCCGACCGACCTGAACGCCAGCTGCGCCTGGGTCCAGTACTGGGTGGAGTTCGAGAAGCCCGAGGACGCGGCGGCCTACCGCGACTACCTCGTCGCCTACTCCGAGGCGCAGCGCAAGGCCGGCCGCTTCGAGCGCCCGACCAACGTGCGGCTGCGCAACGTGATGGACTGGCTGGGCGCGCAGAAGGTGCTGCCCGCCGACGTGCGGCTGCAGACCTGGCTGGCCTTCGGCTTCCTGGCGGTGTGTGTCGTCAACATGGTGGGCCTGCTGCTGGCCAAGACGCTGCGCCGCAGCGGCGAGATCGGCGTGCGCCGCGCGCTGGGCGCCACGCGGGCCGACATCTTCCGGCAGTTCGTCGTCGAGGCCGGCCTGCTGGGCGTGGCCGGCGCACTGCTGGGGCTGCTGTTCGCGCAGGGCGGGCTGTGGCTGGTGCGCCAGAGCCCCAACGACTACGCCCGCCTGGCCGAGCTGGACGCCGCCATGCTGGCGCTGACGCTGGGCCTGGCGCTGCTGGCCAGCCTCATCGCCGGCCTGCTGCCCGCCTGGCGCGCGGCGCTCGTCACCCCGGCCGTGCAACTGAAGGTGCAGTGATGGACTTGCTTCCCATTCTTTCGACGCTGCGCCGCCACAAGATCGCGGCCGGCCTGATCGTGCTGGAGGTGGCGCTGACCTGCGCCATCGTCACCAACGCGCTGCACCTGATCCAGACCCGCATCGAGGCGCTGAACGCCGACAGCGGCCTGGCCGAGGCCGAGCTGGTGGTGCTCAACCTGCGCGGCAGCAAGCCGCCGCCGCCGGAGGGCAGCGGCCACATCGTCGCGGCCGACATGGCGCGGCTGCGGGCGTTGCCGGGCGTGAAGGCGGCCACCTCCGTCAACCAGATCGTCTACGGCAACAACAGCAACAACAGCGGCGTGACGCTGGAGCCCGACAGCCGCGGCCAGCGCGTCATCGCGGCGCAGTACTCGGCCGACGAGCAGCTGCTGGCCACCTACGGCCTGATGCTGCTGGAGGGCCGCAACTTCAACCCCGACGAGGTGCTGGACGGCTTCAAGGTGTTCAGCGTCGCGGAGCCGCGCCTGCCCCAGGTCATCATCAACAAGGTGCTGGCCGACAAGCTCTTTCCCGGCCGCTCGGCGCTGGGCCAGACGATCTACGTGTTCGGCAGTGCGCCGTCCACCGTCATCGGCGTGGTGCAGACGCTGACCCACCCGCAGCTGCACCGCGCGCGCGGCGACGGCGGCGCGGCGATGATCTTCCCGCTGCGCGGCAGCGGCAACTACGTGCTGCGCGTGGACCCCGCGCAGCGTGACGCGCAGATCAAGGCCGCGACCGCGGTGCTGGAAGAGCACGACAGGAGCCGCGTCGTCACCCAGGCCCGGCCGCTGACCGAAATGCGTGCGGCCTTCTACGCCCAGGACCGCGCGATGGCCTGGCTGATGGGCGGCGTCTGCGTGGCGCTGCTGCTGGTCACGGCGATGGGCATCGTGGGCCTGGCCAGCTTCTGGGTGCAGCAGCGCACGCGCATGATCGGCACGCGCCGCGCGCTCGGCGCCACCGAGGGCCAGATCCTGCGCTACTTCCAGCTCGAGAACCTGCTGCTGACGGCCACCGGCGTGCTCATCGGCCTGGGCGGGGCCGTGGGCTTGAGCCAGCTGCTGATGCAGAGCTACGCGCTGCCGCGCCTGCCCTGGGCCTACCTGCCGGCCGGTGCGCTGGCGCTGGCGGTGCTGGGGCAGCTGGCCGTCTGGGTGCCGGCGCGGCGGGCGGCGCGGCTGGCGCCGGTGGCGGCGCTGCGGAGTTGAGCCCCTCGTCCAGCCCCGCCCCGCTGGACGCGGGCGAGGCTGGCCGGTCCCCCGCGGGGACGGCGATGCTTGGGGCGGCCCGGCGCTCGGCCCGAAGACCCGGCAGCGGCTGACTCCCGGCACTCCCCAAGGCTTTCGCGGCGCTGGCACCATGCGCGCATGACTGCCTCGCCGCCCCGCCGTTCCTGGCGCCGCCTCGCCGCGGTCCTGCTGCTGGCCGCGCTGGGCCTGCAGGTCGGCTGCGCCACGCTGGACGAGCGCCAGCGCGGCTGGATCTTCCAGCCCGGCGACCGCACCTGGGCCGGCGGTCTGGCGGCCGCCCAGGGCATGGACGATGCCTGGATCGACTTCAAGAGCAGCGGCGCCGACGTGCGCCTGCACGGCCTGTGGCTGCCCCAGGCTGACCCCGGCGCGCCGGTGCTGCTGTACCTGCACGGCGCGCGCTACGACGTGCGCGGCAGCGCGCCGCGCATGCGCCGCCTGCACGAGATGGGCTTCGCCGTGCTGGGGGTGGACTACCGCGGCTTCGGCCGCAGCACGGCGGCCCTGCCGTCCGAGGCGCTGGCCGCCGAGGACGCCCGCGCCGCCTGGGACTGGCTGGGCCGCCAGCATCCGCAGGCCCGGCGCTTCATCTTCGGCCACTCGCTGGGCGGCGCCATCGCGGTGCACCTGGCCAGTGAGGTGGGCGACGAGGCCGGCCTGATCGTCGAGGGCAGCTTCACGTCCATCCCCGACGTGGTCAGCACCTTCCGCTGGGGCTGGCTGCCGCTGTCGCCGCTGATCACGCAGCGCTTCGATGCGGCCTCGCGCGTGGCCGAGGTAGGCTCGCCGCTGCTGGTGGTGCATGGCAGCCGCGACAGCCTGATCCCCTACCGCCTCGGGCAGTCGCTGTACGAACGGGCCCGCGGGCCCAAGCGTTTCGTGCTGGTCGAGGGCGGCTCGCACCACAACACCAACGCCGTGGGGCGGGAGCAGGTGAGGGCGGCGCTGGCCGAGCTGTTCGGGCTGCAGCCGCCGTCCTGAGCGGCCGCCGCGAGCGGCTCAGCGGGCTTGTTGCAGCGTGCGCAGGTCGGCCTCCCAGCCGCGCCAGTGCCGGTGCACCCGCTCGCGCTCTTGCGCATCCAGGCCGTTGAGCAGCTTCAGCAGGCTGGCCATGACCTGCTCGCGGTAGGGCTGCTCGGCCGGCAGCGGCTGCAGGTTGCGCATGAACAGCGCGGTGCCGCCGGCCAGGTCTTGCTGCGACCAGGCACGCAGCGCCTCCACCGTGCGGGCCTGCCGCGCCGCGCGGGCCTGGGCCAGCGCCGGCACGTCCACCTGCCAGGCATGCCCGTCGGCATGGGCCTGCCGGCGCGTGGGACGCTCCAGGTCGCCCAGCCAGCGCTCCAGGTTGGTGACGTAGCGCTTGGCGCGCTCGTCCGGCCCGCCGCGGCCCGACTGCGCCTCGCGCCAGTCGGCCGTCTTCTCGTCCATGTGCCGGCGCAGGTGCTGCCACTGCGCCGGCTCCAGCCCGGCCAGCAGCGGTGCGGCCAGCGGCGCCGCATGCTGCAGGCAGCGCTCCGCGCTGGCGCGCGCGCCGCGCTCCAGCGCCAGCAGCTCGTCGGCTGTCACGCCGTCGTCCAGCGCCCGCTGGGCCTGGCGCACCAGCGCGGCCCACTGTGGCAGTTCCTCGCGGCGGTGCCAGGCCTGCCAGGCCTGCAGCTGCACCTTCAGCTGGCTGCGCTGGTGGCTGTCGAGGTCGAAGTAGCGGTCGGCCCACAGGCCGGCCAGCAGCGGCAGCTGGTTGTAGGCCAGCGTCAGGCTGGAGCAGCCCAGCAGGCCCAGCATCAGGGTCAGTGCCAG
This sequence comes from uncultured Comamonadaceae bacterium, assembly GCA_963992225.1. Classification (GTDB taxonomy): domain Bacteria; phylum Pseudomonadota; class Gammaproteobacteria; order Burkholderiales; family Burkholderiaceae_C; genus Pelomonas. The sequence continues at coordinate 16,811 of CAXDTK010000092.1, forward strand.
GCCGGTGACGAGTCGTTGCAGCAGGCGCATGGAGTGGATGTTGACAGGGCGGGCGGCGAGGTGCCGGTGCGGGGTCTCTGGGGTCGTCGGCTTGACCGGCAAGCCGCATGCCAGCCGGCCGCCAGCCTTGCGGCGGCGGCGGGCCGCGGCGCGGGGTATCGTTGCTGCCGGCCATCCTGCCCGCCCCGCCTCCACGCCCGCCCGTGTCCCGCCGCGACCTGTCACACACCTTCAAGCTGCTGACCATCTGGCTGCTGGTCACGCTGGGCATCTTCCTGGCCATCAAGGCCTGGGAGCGCGAGCGCGAAGCCAGCCGCTTCAAGCTGGCCGGCGAGACCATCGTGCTGCAGCGCGCCGACGACGGCCATTTCCACTGGCCCGGCCGGGTCGGTGACATCGAGGTGGACTTCCTCGTCGACACCGGCGCCACCGCCACGGCGCTGCCGCAGGCGCTGGCCGAGCGCGCCGGCCTGCAGCCGCTGGGCGCGGTGCGCACGCAGACGGCCTCGGGCACGGCGCTGTCTCTTATACACATCTGACGCTGCCGACGAAGGCTTAGGTGTAG
>CAXDTK010000093.1:0-17351 GCA_963992225.1 uncultured Comamonadaceae bacterium
GGCCGCGACCGTCTGACTTAAACCAACGGGCCTCCGCGGAACCCGGGGCGATTCATTTCGCTCGCCCTCCGATTCCCAGTGAATCATCCGCTTCATGCGGAAGCTCGGATGCGCTCCAGACGCGCGGGTCTTCGACCTGCTCTTCACTTCACGAGCCCGCAAGCCAGGCGGTGCAATCTCCACACTGAGCACCGCGTCTGGGCCAGGCGAGTGCGGCCCAGTCTCTGTACGCTCCGCGCGACTACTTGTCCCTGAGCGAGGCATGTCAAAGCCCCTCCGCATGGACTGCAAGCGAAGCGATCAATGAAGCATCGATTCGCCTACATAGCGTCGAGAGGTACGCCTCAGCCAGGTTCAGGCCGAAACACAGGTCGCAAAAAATCAAAGCGCTCACAAACATTCCTCGACAAAGTCGATGTTCGGAGCACTTCGTTCAAGCGTTACGAAAGCGCATTTACGGCGAATGCCGCAGGCACCGTCAATACCTTATGAAAACAATCAGCGACGTAGGCTATCTACCGGAACCCGAAGGTTTGCTTGTGCGGGGCGCCACCCCTTTGCTGATTGCATGTGCATTATAGCTATCTAACGCATATCGCGAAAGTCTTGCTAGCAGCTTGCGAGCTTCGAATCGCGCCGTCCTGAAAGCACGATTTCTTTCAAGTACCTATCTCATAGGATAGGTAGGCGCGCGCGTTCCCGATGCCGCGTCAACCCCGGGTTGCTACATCAGCGCGTCGTCGGACTTCTTGATGCGCGGCCTCTTAGTAGCCTTCGGCTTGCTCAGCTGTAGGCGCTTGTTGATCACAAGGTCGCCGTTGTCGATGACGCTGTACAGGAACGGCCAGTCGTGGGGAAGCAGCCGCGTTGGCATACCGGGCCGAAGAGCAACGGGGCCCGGCGCCTCTGGCTCAGGTTCGGACTTCCTCTTGCGCGTTGCCATCAATCGTCCAAGCCCCAAAGGCGTCCTCCGCCACCTCTACAGGTAGAGGTCCACGCCGTAGCCCGGGAACTGGATGTTCGCGTAGGTGGCCGCCGAGATAACGATCACGCCAGGCGAGTCGGTGACCCCAAACACCTCGACGGACATCGGCTCACCTGTCTCCGGGTGAGGAGGAGCCAGGAGCGACTTGTGTGCCACGCCGTATCTCTCAAATGGCCCACGCCAGTCGTCCGGAACAACCCAGTCGAAACCTGGAATCCGCTCGGTTAGCAGTCGACGTACCTGGCCGGAGATGTCCTCGGCCTTGCCAACCATGAGCTTCGCCCCTATCAACGGTCGAAGGGTGTATGCCCGAACCAGCTCCAGCCGTAGGACGTCCTCGTCGTCGTGGCGGTCGGCATCGTACAAGTCCGCGGCCGGGATGCGCGGACCGAGCAATGGCAGCAAGGATTGACTCGGCAGATAGGGAACCGCCGATGCCGGCGCGCGCTCGACGAGCAACTCAAGCACAAACGGCGCGGCGGGCCAGACTGGATGACGGAGCGTGCTCAATGCGGATGAACCTTCAGGGCTGGCACTAAAGCATGGAGCCTATCCCAACCGGCTCCAGGTATGCCGCAGAGGGGATTCCTGCACGAGTCCAGATCAAGTCTTTCCGGCCTTGCCTACCTTCTTTGACCTGATGTGCAGATACTCGATGACCTGCAGATCTTTCCTCAGCTCGGCAATCTCTTCGCGAGTCTGGACCGGGTCAAAGGTCTCACGAGTCGCGAACGAAGCGCCTGACTTGTCCGTCGCATAGCGGTGCCGCTGGTCTAGCGTCCCGTGGAAGCTCTTCGCCTCCTCAGGAAAGAGGTCACGGTTCAGGGAGAGGACGAATTGCCACGGCGTCTGAAAGTGGAATTCGTCCCCGGGATACGCCTGGCGATATGCCGTGAACAGCCTGTCGAGATTGTGCCCATGCGGCAGCGTCTGGAGCCCTTGGACCTCGAGGGCTGCCTTCAGGAACAGCTCCAGCCCTTGTCGAGCCACATGCAGGACAACCCGACTTGAGGAGTACTGAGACGACAGGTCACCCTCAAGCATCGCGTCGCTCAGCGTCAACGCTGCCTCCATGAAGGCCCTGGACAGCCAAAAGTTGTGATCCCAACTCTCGAGATCGTTCAGTTCCTCGGAGTAGGACGGCTCGTCGTCATCCTTCACGACAGCCCCTAGCTACGGTTTCTTGATTCTGGGTTGGAGCAGGGGCCCGAGCAATCCAACGTAACGAGCGACATGGTCCGCCGGCGGCTTGCGGACCGCCGGAACGCCAAGGGCGTTGGTAGGCCAGCCGATGGCACCACCGTGGTCGACCTTCCAGGGCTTTCCGAGCAAGGGGCCACCCGCACTGGCGGATGAAAGGGTGACAACGCCATCGTTCCTTTCCTTGGTGATCGCCAAGATGCCCTGGCTGAGCGAAAACAACCAAGATGGAAGGAACGTGAAACCTGGGTCAGCGCCCACGCGAAGATACTCAACGCCTTCGACGTCGGAGTCCTGAAGAGCCGGCCGCACACAAAGATCCTTCAAGGCTCCCTGGTCGTCTTTGAACATCCCGTTTATCCCGGCGCGAAGTAGCCACGGGATCGCATCCCACAACGGTCCGGTAGCCGTGTGCACCGCGGTAGCGACTGGGCTCCCGAAGTGCGGGGTACAGATGGTGATGAGCCTGGCTACCCTTGGCCCGATTTCCGCGTGAGTCGCGATGATGCGCCGGCAATCCAGCCCACCCATGCTGTGCCCGATCATGAATATGTCATCAGTGGTCGTGCCCCACCGCTTCTGAATGTGGCCGACCAACTGCCCCGCTCGCTGCTCAATGCTTCCCAGCGCAGCAACGCGCTCGGCCAGGACTTCATGACCCGCCTTCTCATACGCAGCTTGGACGCCGTTGAAGTACGAGACTTTGTCGTTGCCAAAGGTTCCGAAGCCGAGGAACCCGTGAGCCAGAACGATTTTTGCCATTGGAGCTCTCCAAAGTTGCGGGCAGCGTGAGTGATTTGGTCGCGATGCTCCGGGAAACGGCGTCATCAAGACACAGATGATCCTCCCAACGGGACTCAAGACTGGTGTGCCCACGGGACACGTCCCCTCAAACCTAAGGATCTGAGATCAGCACTGTGGCCTCCAGGTCGCCTGTGAGGCTCGTGCGCTCGGAGCGTCCACACCTTTCCGCGCTATCCCCGCGCCGCTTGGTGCATGCACTTCGCTAGAGTTAGAGGAGCTGCCTAGCCGAATCCCATGCACCGGCAAGGAAGGCACGCTAAGCGTGGATCTGCAGCAAAAGTCCGTGAGAGCTCAGATGCAGCAATTTGAACGGCCGTCTGGATTGCATGTCAGCCTGCGCCAGCAATATCCGACGGTCGTCAAGTCCATCTGGAATCATGGTCACGGGGTGAGCTGACTGTTGACCAATAGCGGGCAGCAGGACGGGTTGTACCGGCCTAGCGTAGCAAGTCCGGCAGTTCGTCGAGTAGCAGCAAGGCGTCTGGCAATCCGGCGTCCGAGAACAGTTCCAGCAAAGACATCAAGGCCTCACGCCTAGCTCGGTCTTCAAACACGCTTCGGTAGTCAGCGAGGTACGTCTTCACCATCCTCACGACCGCGGTGCCACCCAGGCTTTCGTACTGATAGCCCTCCAACGCAGCCGGCCCGATCAGCATCGCAGCCAACTTGTCGAAGACCAAGCCCGGCGCACCTTCTGCAAGAAACTCGTACACCTCTAGAAGATGGTGAACGGCCGAAGGCTCGCCTGAACCTGCGATCTCGTCCAACACCACTTCGTAGTCAGCCAAGAACGCCCGCTTGCTTTCGACTGTCGGGAGACCTGGAGGCTCGGTCTCGTTCTGGCCCTTGAACGCGCCGGATCCGAAATAGAGTTGGTCACAGCCATGCTCCAGAAGCCTGCAGGCAGCTTGCGCTACCGACTTTGCTTTCGCTCGCTCGGTCGACTCTGGCGCCGCGTCATTGAAGGCTGCGACTGCGCTCGCCAGCGCCGCTCTAGAGCCTCGGATGACTTTGAGTAAGACTTCCATTGCGCGACGCTGCCGCGCGGAGGTGCCTTCCGCCGCCTGCTCCTGATAGGAACCGAACAAGGCTCCCCGTAGGCTCGACAGGACCTCCCAGAGCCGGCAGTTGCTAGCCGCAACATCTTCTAGCCACGCATGAATGTAGGCACCGGCACAGGCCTTCCCTTGGCCTACATGCAGTCCAACAGTCAGACGGCCTATCGCCTCCTCTAAATCCCGTGCATATGGTGTGTTCGCCGGGTCTTGGGGAGCAAATCGCCCTGTCACATATCCAAGCAGCTCCTCACCCAGGTCAGGATCGCCATGAGCCGCAGACTGCAGCGCTCCGCCCACGAAATAGGTCATCACGGAGATATCGCTCTCGATACGGGCGACGAGCCTCATGAGGCTCCACATGCGCGGTCGGTCGATGTCCCACAGGACATTCAACGAACCCGCAATCTGACTCCTCACTGGCGGCGACGGGTCCATCAGTAGAGATATGGCTTTCTCTACCAGGCCTGGATTCGCGCTTCCCCATCTAGGCAGCAGGCTCATCAGGGCTGACGCCACGAAGACATGCAGGTCCCAGTCGTCCTGGCTCATCGAAGCACGGTCGCCCCGCAGCGGCGGGTACGGATCTGCCGCCAGGCGGTCAAGTTGTGCGATGAGCTCTGGCGGCGACGGTAAACCCGGGAACAATGGGTCGAACGCGGAAGCGCCTGCGATTCGCTCTGCAGCGATGCTCACCTCGCTCCGCACTGACTGCAGGGTCGCTTCATGAGGGGGAGGGTTTGAGGAGTCGACCAAATCCAGAACGCTTCTCGCCCGGGACCACAGGTCGGCAAGAACCTGCGCGGAGTCCTCTTCGACCGTCTGACGCTTCACCTCAGCAAGGCCCTTGAGCGCGGCGACGACTCGCTGCTCGGAAGGAGCGGCCAGGTCGACCCCTTGTCGAGCGAGGACGTACTCGGTGACGTCAGCTACGGGTCCCGACGAGATGCGCGACATCTGCATGTATGGGCGATTTCCACCCAGCCTGTCTTCATCCGAAAGCTGCTTCCTCAGCTCCATGAGCTCAGGCGTCAAGACCGCATCGACGGCAAGCTCGGACAGCAAACGTCCAGCCCAGCGGCGCACACCGGATTTGTCCTCGTTGGCAAGGTTGGCCCGTTCCACGAGCAACCGTTCAAAGTTGATCTTCTCTTCAAACGACTGTGTGCCGTACGCCAAAGCGACGAAGCTTGCGGAATCTCGCTGCGTATCTGAGGTGAGCCACACTGCAAGACTGGTCGCGACCGGCCACAGCAGATCGTCCGCGACTCCGCGCCGCTCGCAAGCAACTCCGAAGAGCCGCGCCCAAGCTGATGCGGAGGATGCTTGCCCCACCAATGCCTCGGCGCACGTCCGGAAGTCCTCATCGGAGCAACTCGACAAGTACTTCGCGAAGTGGGCCAACAGGGTGTCCTCTCGCAGAGGGCGGTCCGTGGTCTCACTTGCTCGCCAGGCAACGAACGACAGCCCATCTTCAACGATGCGCGTCGTGCTTTGGTCTGTCGATATTGCGCGAACCGCTCTGTTGACCGGAGCGCCGTATCGATGAGCACCGATCCCGATCGCCGCGACGCTCACGGCGCGCGTCCCATAGGCAGGCGATAGCGTCAAAAAGTGCGCAATAGATCTTTGAAGGTGCCACCTTCCGTGGTTGTAGTCCTGCGGCCTGTTTGATATCAATCCAAGGAGGCGACTGGGTTGCCCGCCCATCCAACTCTCGCCCTGGCTAGGTGCCTCCATTCCATACAGGACCTCGTAGACGGAAACAGCAAAGCTTGGGTCGCTCGCAGCGATGTGTAGAACCCCTTCCGCTAGCCAAGGACATTCCTCGTGGGCATGCTCAGTGAAGCGTGGTTCCGCGAGGGCTTGCTCCAGCAGTCGACGCGACGCGGCAGGGGCGCTGGCAAACGACCTCGTGATAGCCCGAATCGCGATTGGCGCCAACCCTTGGAGAGGTGGATCGTTGGTCCACGCCAGCGTGAGAAGTGCCCTCGCCGCTTGTCCGAACAAGGCGTTGAACGGTTCGTCGTGGAACTGATTCGAATCCAGTAGCGTAACGAGCAGGATGCGAATCCCGTCAACGTACTCGATACGCCCGGTGGACGCTGCGGTCTGCGCAACAAGCGCCCAGGCCCTCGCCACTGCTTCATGATCCGTCTGGGAACGCGTCAACCTGAGGCGAACCAGCCTGGACATTCTTGACAGGAGCCGCTGCATGGATGCGGCCTGTCTTGTATCCCGCAGCAGCGAGCACAGCCCCTGCACCTCTGAGGGCTGAGATAGAAGCTCCACGCCACAGCGCAGCGCGATGTTGGAAACCACAGGGTCAACGCCGAGGGTGGTTGCCAGCGCGGCAATCAGTCGCCAGCTCTTAGTCTTGGCCGCATCGTCCTCGCGCCACACCCGCTCAATAGCGAAGCGCAGCGCCGGGCCCAGCAAGAGCCCAACGCCGTCCCCGCCAGAAAGCTGCCTCACCAGGTTCGACGTGTCGTTCCAGTCCAGGTAGTAGCGGCCCGCGACATGGTCGAACAGCACATGGTGCGCGAAAGCTACCCTGTCGCCGTTGGGGACGAGAACGCCAGTCCTCAGGGTTTCGTCCAATCCCCGATGAGCGATGTCCACTTTTCTCAGCACAAACATTCGCCGAGTAACCATCACGCTGATCGCATGCTCTACTGCCGCCTCCTGGTCACTGCTCTGTAGACGCTCGTCCTCGTACCGGTCAATCAGATCTGACTGTGTAGCGATTGAACGGATGCTTGCAGCCGACGTTCCGCCCTCCATGAGTGCGGCGGCAAGCGAGAGGTTGAAGATGTTCCGGAGCAGCAGCCGGACCTGCGGAGGCGCGAAGGCGAGAAGCTCCAGCAGCCGCCCCTCTTGAGCCGCGACATCGGACAGCTCTTGTTCCGAGAGGGCAGGAACCAGGAAGTGGCGGACGGTACAATTTGCCGGGTCGGCATACTCTGAAGACGGCGCATCCCCGGCCATCGCCTCGCGAAAACGCTTGCTGTTTCGCAGGTCAAACGTTCGGATTGAAGCGACTACAGACCAGCGTTCCCCCAAAGTCGCATGGGCGTCCTCAATAAGTTTGGCGAACACCGCCTCGCCGGGACCTCCACGGGTCGCGTCGAGCGCATCGACAAACAACACTCCCCGCGCGCTTCCCGGCCATGCAGCAAGCGTCTCCATTAAGCCGTTCTGAAGACCCAGTGCGACTCTTAGAGCATCAGTGCTGCCAATCCCTGCTAAGTCGTCCACGGATAGCACCATCGTAGGAAGACCGGCTCGCTGGCGTTGCTTGGCGAGCTCCACGAGCACGCCGGTCTTACCAGCACCCGGTTCACCGATAACCAAGAAGCTTCCTTCGTCCGCCACCCTGCTGAGCTCGGGGAGGCAGTGGCGCGCCAGCGGGATCCCGCCTGCAAGCGGCAGCCTTGAATGACGCTCAAGCCGTACGAGCTCCGACTGAGTCCTGGTGCGGAGCGTCTGCAGGTCCAGGTCAAAGTAAGGCGACCTGCTGTCCTCGTGGCCCAAATTTCTCAGCCGCTGCAGCAGCCCTTCTCGGTTGGCCACTGCTCCACTGCCGATGAGGGTGCGGGCGATGGAACGGAGGGACTCCAGCGGCCCGACGCCTAGCGCCTCATCGCCATACACACGAGCGCCGAGGATGCCGGCGGCTTCACGCCAGTCTGCGGCACCTTGCTCTCCGTCGAAGCGCTCGATACGGAAATGTCGGGCGGCGTGCTCCAGATCTGCGTCGCTAGTGGCTGGCAGGGCAGAAGCTGAGCGCGCCAAGCTCACGTGACTGCGGAAGATATCCAGCGCCTCACGCTGAGTCGCATTCACCTGTTGATATACGGTCTGCCAGGCTCCGCCCAGGTCGAACATCCGACAAGCTTCATGCAGCCCATTGAGGCGCGCGGACGCAGTGGGGCGCACCGCCATGACAGCGACCGACTTCTGCAGGATCTGACCGGGTGTCGCCGCGATAAACGCCACGACCTGGCCCAGTGTCTGTGCGAGGTCGGACGTAGCGCTTGGGGACAAGTTGGGATTGGTCTTGCCCTGGATTGCGATCAAACCGCCGTCGGACAGCGTCACCTCGATGTCGTCCAGACCACTGCCAGTCTCGAACCTTAAGGAGATCGGGAAGGCTTCAACGTGAAGACCAAATCTGGCGCCAACCGGCGCTCTCGCTACGAGGTGCGCGGCGAACCAAGCTCCGACCGCAGCTTGCAACGCCGCGCCCGCCTCGTTGGCCCGCCCTCCAGCCCTTCGAACTTTGGTCGCCACAGCGCCTCCCACGCCATTTTCTTTGATTCTCGTAGAGCAATTGCCATGGTGAGACGGGGTTAGCTAGAGATGGGCGTGAACCGGAACCAAAAGCTCTCCGCACCTAGAAGTCGAGTGATCCGATCCGAATCGTCCTAGAACCTCGGCCTCTTCCAGTTTTCATGCCCATCGCTATGCTGCATCGCACCAACGAAGGAGAATCCATGGATCTTGACCCTAAAGGTATGGCCACCCGTCGCGCAGTGCTAGGCGATGCCTACGTCGACGCCGCGCTGGCGAAGGCTTCGCCGTTTACCGAACCTTTGCAGGAACTAGTCACGCGCCACGCGTGGGGAAACACTTGGCAGCGGCCAGGCCTGGACCTCCGCACCCGAAGCATCGTCACGGTCTCTATGCTAGTGGCGCTAGGGCGGTCCCACGAGCTCAAGACCCACGTGCGCGGTGCGTTGAACAACGGCGTGACGGTGGAAGAGCTTCAGGAAATCTTCCTGCACGCTAGCGTCTACTGCGGCTTTCCGGCAGCGGTTGACGCGTTTCGCGCGGCGTCCGAGGTCGTCGACACGGCACCGTGAGGAGCGCCAGCGGGTCGGCTGCGCTGGGGCTACGGGCGGGGAATCAGATCCAGGCGTGTCGTGGCGGCTTGCTCGCCCGGCCAGTCTGTCGCTTAGATTCTTCGCGTCAATTGACGCTCAAGACGCGGATACCTAACCAGCATTGCCGTCAACGCACTCCACATCTTTCGCAGCCACGCGGTCGGCTCGCTAAGTTGGCGAGGCTGCGGTCGCTGTCTAGGCACTCCCTCTCGCTTCGCGAGCTGAACAATCTCGCAGTGAAGGTCATACTGCTCCCGGTCCGACAGCGAGCGGAATGCCTCGAGGCGTCTCTTCATATCTTCTGTGTAGTTCATATAGGCACGTCCTGGTTATGCGGATGTCCGCCTAGTGCCATCTTGGGGAGATCCACTCTGGCAGCTATTGACCGATCCGAATGCGTTTGGAGTTTGTATAGGCATTGAGTCTCCTCATGCAATCCGAGCCATGGGTCGCATCGAAAAATAGATCCAGCGAGGACGGGTTCTCTTTCCACCACGACCGACCCGCATCCCCCTCTAGCAGCTGCCTCACCGTCTGAGCACCGCGAAGCGACTCTGGAAGTCGATCCCGAATGCGATCTGCTAGCCAAGCGTCCCATCCCAAAGCGAGCGCGGCATGCACACCGGACCACGTTTCTGAAGTAGGCGTCTGAGATGCTTCAATGTGTAGTCCATGCATCCTCAACACGGCGATTCCAAGCCTGCATGCAGCCCTGGCGGTGCAGGCGAACATTCGAGCCGAAAGTCCCATCCTTCGGAAATCACGCTTCAGGCGAAGATAGTGAACCTTTGCCTCCCAGGTTTGGTCATTTCCACGAGTCAGTGTGAGTGTGAAGGGATCTTCGAAGTAGTCCTCATTTCCAACGACAACGTTGATCGCAACACCACCGATACCGCTGCATTGAACAATAGAGTTCCGAGGCGCACCAGATAGCGAAACCAGGTCGACCGATCCAAGTTGGAGATCGTTCGGAAGGCCATACACCTCTGTTCTTACGGACTTCGCATCAAAGTACTGGCGCGACACTTTGTCCCATAGGATCCGCGGGGTCCGAAAAGTCATAGCAAGCTATCAGAATGTATACGGAAAGCCATCGTATACAACGCAGTCATACCCAATCATGCGATGACCGCAGATGCTGCCCAGTTCTTCCCACTCGTACCGCAGGGAACGACTGCGACTGGAGCATGTGGTCGCCAACATCGAACGATGACCGTCGGGAACTTGCCGCCGGCCGCCTCACCGACAAACGGCTATCCACAGCCGACAGATGTACGTCACGGACGACGGAGAATGCCAAGAATGAGGTTGAATAGGCGTCTGTCTACAACCTCGGAAGCATTGGATGAGCAACGCTGCACTTCGCGCCTTAGACACTATCTGGACCAACAATAGCTTCAACCAAGAGGAAGAGCTCCAAACAGGGATCCCGCTATGGCACTGCGGGCACATCCCAAGTCACGATCACTTGGACGACGGCAAGGCGCTTTGGACCACGCGCTCTGCTGAACGCTCCGATGACTATCGCGGCAACGCGGTATATCTACGTCACCTCGCCCAGCACCCGCCTACAAAGCTGACTCTTAGGCCGGTTCGCAACCTGCGCGCGGCGAACTTCGGCTCGGCATCGCTGCTCGACTTCACCGTTGAGCATTGCAGGAGCAACCACTCGACGATGAAGCATGCTCTGCGTGACTGGATGATCGAGCATGGCTTCGACGCGGTAATCGGCCTGAATCGCGAGCCGACCGAAGTCGTGGTAGCGCGTCCACACTCGGTGCTCGAGGTCGCATTTGCTGAGCCTCTCAATCCAAACGTTCCCATCAACCACTAAGCGAGTTCCTCGAGATGAGTCTCGACGACATCCGGGGATTCCGACAACTTCAAGTCGTAGGTGCGCTGTACCTGGCGTGGATGTTCGGCCCGACTCACGACTGGATTGCAAGCGCCTGCAGTCTGATCATGACCATCCTTCCATGAGGCCCAAGGACAGCGGTGAGGCGCTGATGTGGTCCCTATCGTCTGGAGGTCGACTCGGTTAGCCGAACCGCCGCCCTGGCAACAATTTGCCGGATCTCCTCTTCCGGGTCGACAGCAAGCGTCGTCAGATACTCCTGAAGCCGTGCCGGTTCCATGTTTGGCTGGGAAAGCAGGTCAACACACGCTCTCCGCCATTTCGGGTCTGTACTTGACAGCAAGGGCTCAAGCCTACGAACCTGCTGCGCAGAAAGCGGTGGAACTTGCTCCAAGAGGTTGGCCACGACCTGAGACTTCAACGCTTGTGCGGCGATTCTCTCCACGATCGCCTGTCGAAACTGATCAGACAGGTTGATCCTTTCGTGAGCTTGGGCGATTGCTAATTTTCCAACCCCGTCGTGAGGGTCGACGAGGGCTTCAAGCAGCATGTCGTCCGTGACGGCACTCAAGCCAATGAGCGTCTTGAGCAGACCTTCCCGTGGGCTCTCCGGTATCGCCTTACCTTGCGGCTTAATCTCACGCGTCTTCCAGTCCGCGTACGCCGTCAGGATGACGCTGGGGTCAATCGCCCCTCCCCTTGATGCAACGGAACTTGCCACTCCCGCGGCCGCGATTGCAACCCTGGTAGATGACGATTTCAGCCCGAGCTGAATGGCCTCGCACAATGCGGGCGAATACTCCACAGTTCTTTCTTGCAGTGCCAAAAAGAGATGATCAGCGCCCGACGGTAGTGGGTGCACGAGGACGTCAACGAACATCCCGTTCGCGGCCTTCTCGTGCTGCGCAGCCACAATTTGCACCGCGGCCCATAGGCCATAGCCTGCGCTCCTCCGCAGCAGGTCAGCAGCTTCCCGGGGCGTTGACTGCAGTTCAGAGAGCATGTTTCCAGCAAGATAGGCCATCCCCATAGAACCAAGGTTCATGGCCGCTGCCAAACGCTCCCGGTCCGCAATCTGCAGTGCCGCCTTTTTCCAGTCCGGAGTAGGGGCATCGACCCGCGGGAGATCAGAGTAGTGCCGTCCGAAGTCCACGTCAGACTTCCCAGCATCGAAGAACTCGGATGCCTCATCGGCAAGTTCAGAGCCATCGACGCACGAGGCAGATACCAGTGCACCGAGGACATCGCGGACAAGCTGCTTGTCATACGGCCGCTCCCAACACTCGAAGTCATCAGGCATGTCCCTCAAGCAGCTCGCGGCAACAAGCGCCCCGAGTTGAATGTGCGGTCCACTAGGCCGAGTCGACTGATTGCTCTGGCTAAGGCTGCCCGTTCCCTGGCTCGCCACAGCCTCCAGCACGACGCGCCAGTTTTTCCCTGCCTCCTCCACCCAGTTCGTGGCATTCATCAGCGCCATGGCCAGCGAGTGGCGCTGCTTCCACTCCACGTTAATGGGCGGAATGTTTCGGCTTTCGAGCAGAGCTTCGACGCTTCGGTGGAAGGCTTGCGACTGAAAGCACTTGTGGCCGAACCACCTGACTGCCAGCGCGGCACAGTCGGCGTCCGAGTGGGCTGCCAAGGCTGCCAACGCAACTCGGCTGACTAGGACTCGATCTGAGTCACCGGCCCGCAGCGACAGAGCTCCCAACAAGGTGGTTCGAAGTCCCACGGATATTCTGGGGAGGATTGCGTCAACTGCAGCCGCCAGGTCAGCGGCCGTGTAGCGCGCTGGCGTCACGCCGCAGACACATGCCCAAGCAGTAAGCCGCACTGCGTCGTTCAAGCAATCCAGGTTGCGCTGTGCGATCGGCTCCACCTCTCCGGGATGAACTAGCGCAAGGTCTGCGATGAACTTCCCAAGTTCAAAATTCCTGCCACTGGACGCCTTGCTGAGGATCTCAAAGGCAACCTCGGCGGTCCGACGAATCAGATCTGCACTGATGCCGGCTTCCGAGGAACTGCACAAGACCAGCGCCTGCTTCAGGTGCTCAAGCGTCGACTGGCTACCTTTCTCTATCAGAGCCGCTGCGATTTCTTCACCCATCCCCAGGCCGCCGCCGAAGTCGACAACCTCGTGCCAAGCATCCTGGTCAAGGAGCGTACGCAACTCTGCAGACCTGTCTGGAGCTGGACGAGACGCGAGGTGTCTTGCTGCACAGTACTCAGCGAACGTCTTGTGTACAAACGTCCAGTACCTGACTCCCTCGTGATGAAGCTTCTCGATGACACCGCTCGTCTCCCAGTAATCCAAAGCAGGAGTGAGCCGCTCCGTGGCCGCAAGCTGGGTTGTGCCAAGCTCGGCGGCCAACACGGTCGCACAGCGCCTCTCGACATCGGTGGCCTTTGAAAGAGGCGCTGCGATCAGGTGCCAACCGAGAATGTTCAGTACGGACTCGAGGACCACAGGCGTCACCGTTGATGATGTCGGCCTACTACCGCCACTCTCATAGAGTCCGATGAACTCGGCATAAAGACTAGAGCGTGATCTTGGAAGCTTGTTCTTCTGGCAGATGACGGCCGCGGCCATGCAAAGAAGTTGAGGACTTCCGCTGATGGCGTCGCCTGCTTCGGAGTCCCCCAACTCTCGATGCACCCAGTCGAACAGCTTGGTCCTGTCGTCGGTTGGCTTCAGCACCTCCAAGAGCGACACTAGATTTGCCGTCCCGTGTACCAACTCCGGTGCGACGAGCCGGTAGTGGTTCCAGTCCGAGAGAGCTGACGTCGTGTAGCCGATCGGCCTCGTCGTGACGATGATCCGGGCAGAGGGATGACCTTCGGAGAAGGCACGGATCGCCTGCGCGACGGTCTGATGACTCGACCCGCACTCGTCCAGCCCATCTGCCAACACAACCAAGCCATCACTCCTGGCGGTTTCCAACATACTTGGCTGCACCCCAGATCCGTCCAGCGCATGCTCTAGGAGCGCCTTCTCAAAACTGGAGCCAGCGGCCATCGCGGCCGCAACGGGCTTAAGCGAGACGCCGAGAACCGTGAACTCATCGGCTGCGTACCTCGTGGCGAGCAGCTTCATGAGCGTGGACTTCCCAAGCCCAGGCCCAGCAAGGACGACTGCCTTGGGCTTGAAGCGCCCTATCCAATCTCCGTCGAACTCTGCGACCGCCGCCCTGTCATCGTTCTGGTGGTACCGAGAAATCGCTGCAGCGGCGTCCGTGGCTTCAGGCGTGTCCGCTGTTGTCGCAACGACCTTCATGTCCAGCAGGGAGCTCAGCGGCAACTTCATTCGAACTGCTGGCACGGTGAAGAAGTTGTTCTTCATGATGACCCAGTGGCTCAACTTGGCTGTCACGGCTGCTGCCGATCCACCGTCCCGAATCGCCACCCCTTCACGGCGGAGAAGCCTGAGCAGGTGTTGCATGGTCCATCGGCCGCGGTGTTCTATCAATCGGACAGCATCGCGGTACATGGCATTCCAGGCTGCATCGACCCCGCTTTCCTCCGCGCAAAGATCGCGCAGCAGATGTTTTGCGTGCTTGATGCTATGGTCATCCGCATCCAGCGCATGAACCACCCGGACGCGAAGTCGCTCGCAGGCGCCCTTCCAGTCCCCACCTAGCTTGATCAGCCTTGCTTCGAGGGCTTTTCCGATTGGAGTCAAGCTGTCTGAGCGTCCTTCCCCCAGCCGGCGAATGTCCTTCGGCAGCTGATCCTTCACCGTCCCACTGGAATCAGAAGCGACAGCAAGGGCGGCATGCTGAAGTTCGCCGCTCTGAAGAGCGGCAACCATTGCCTCGATGGATTTCCACAAGTCAGAACTGCGGCCTAACCCCTTCTTGGCTTGGATCTCCGCAATTACCCCGGGAGCGATCTCCAGCCTCAGATCGTCACCGGCGCCGTCGCTTTCGGCAGAGATGGCCATCGGCACATCGGCATCTGCAAGCCAGCCCAAAGGCACGCCTCGCAGGAGGTGCGCTCCAGCAATTGCCGTGACTGCCGCCTGGAAATTGATACCGCCCCCAGTGGCAGTCCCGCCCCCGGCCTTCTCGGGCTTCTTCGCCCGTTTGGGCGTCATAGTTGGAACGGAGGCCGGTTGATTCGAGGGTGGAGTTGCGGTCATGCTCAGATGGGCGATGCTGTCAGCAGCATTTTGACGTCCGGAAGCTGACCGGCGAGCTTCGGGAGAAGCTCGTCTCCAAGCGTCCTGTCACCGCAGACGGCGTGCTTCTGGTGAAGGATTTCGGGTTCAAGCCCGCGCACTCCTCTGAAGAACCCGCTCTGGGCGCTCAGCATCTCGGTTTCCAGCCCGTTTTACTGCACGCGGGTAGCCGAAGGTCCGTCGCACGCCAGAGCCCGGCGCCCAGCTGGTACTCGATCGATAGGTCCCAAAGGTCCTGATCGCGGCGAAGGAAAATCGGCACACACGCACCTATGAATCGCTAGATGCCGCCCATGAACATTCCGAAGCTGGCTTGGACACGCTGGATCGGCAAAGGTACGCACCGTCTGCCCGCTGTCCGCCAAACTTTTGACGAGGCCGCCAAGCAGGTTCGCAATCGCCTCCGCAGATATCGAGCGGACTCCATCCTGCTCTGCGCGCTGAATCGCTTGCACGAGGGAAGCAGGCGCGGCGGGATGGAGGATCTGAAGTCGTGGCCGTGGCTATCGCTGCTTCTCGCGAAGCTCGTCTTGGAGGAGGCCCAGATTGCGCTTGACCGCGGTACCCCGTGCCCGCCGGCCGTATTCGAGTACAGCCTGCAGGTACTCTGGGATGCACAAGGCTCAAGGGAGCGGATGGATACCGGCGACGGAAAGCTGCACCTCATGATGCGTTCGCTAATCCAGCCGCAGCTGCTGTTCCAGATGCCTCCAACCGTCGACTTCCTGCGGTGGCCAGCCCTGATCGCTCGGCTGCCGGCGGATGACCCTTGCCGAGCTCTCTTCGTCGAACGCTTCGGACTGCAGCCCGAGCTGTTCAACCTAGTCAGCTATGCAATTCACGCTCCGGTCCTGAACAACGAGCTGCGCTTCGGACCGGACTACTTCTCGCCGCTGCAGGAAACCCTGGGCGACGGCGCTGAGCGATTCCTGGCCGAGTTCGCCAGAGACGCGCCAAGCCTGCGGGAAGAGCTGCAGGTCCAGCGGCAAGACGGCTTGGCCGCTGGACAGCTCAAGCGGCCTCACCATGAGTTGAATGAGCCTCCTTGGCTGATGAAATACCCCCTGTTGAGAGCAGGCAATGGCGACCTGATCGTCTGGCATCCAGCAGTCTTCGCGCGTGGCATGAACGAAGGCGTCCACTGGCGGCTCTCTGAGCGCGGCGGCGAGTACGCGAGCCAGTTCGGCCGGGTCTTCGAGACGTACGTCGTCGAGCTGCTGGACGAGGCTGGAGTCAAGTATCTGAGCGAGGCCGAGTACAAGAAGGCCCTGGGCTCCGACAAGAACTCGATGGAAGCGATCGTCACGCAGGGCGACGCCAACGTGTTTGTTGAAGCGAAGTTGACTGTGTACAACTCCGACATGGCGCAGCACACGCACGCGCCGGTGGTCTGGAAGGCCTTGAAGCGCGTGCGCGACGCCATGAACCAGGGTTGGAAGGTGAGCGAACAGCTGCGACAGCAGGGCGCTCCGAACTGGGCCTGCACCAAGCCGAAGGAAGACATCTTGGTCATCGTGACGAGCCAGCCTGCCTTCTGCGCTACTGGCGAGCATTTCCGTCGCCTGTTCAAGCACGATGTCTTCGACCCGGAGAAGCTGGCTGAGCGCGAGCAGAAAACTCCAAGCGCTGCTCAGTTGGCGACGCTGCCATTGGAGAACATCGTGATCGCCTCCATCACCGAATGGGAGCACTTGATGGGATGCGTCGGCCGAGGCGAAGTTGACTTGGTTCAGTTCCTCCAGGAAGCGATCGTTGCGAACAAGAATCCGGTTGAGTCGGTGATGTTCATCGACCAGCTTCTCGGGGGAAGAACCAAAAGCTGGCCGAGGTCCAAGCTCATCGAGACGGCGAGCAACGACGTGGAGTTGGCGCTGGTCCATGCGCTCGGTGGCACGGCGGCGGATCTGGAGGATTCGGAAGAGGAGCCCAACTGAAACAGACACACTGGGTGGGCCGAACTCTCGGTTGCCTCGAATACGATGGCGCATCCCCGCTACTTTCTTGCCTTCCCCCTCATGACGAACGTTGATACCTCCAAGCTCTCTTACAGTGAGCTGGTGGCACTGAGCAAGCAGCTCGACCAACAGATTGCTGAGAGACGCTCTGAAGAGCTGAAGGTCCTGGCCGACGGATTCGCGAAGAAGCTGGAAGCAGCTGGCTTCACCGTTGCCGAGGCGCTGGAAGCGCTGCAGCCGTACGCCATCATTCGTGCAAGCAAGCCAGCCTTTGGTAAACCTAAGCGCGTTTTGTATCGTGATTCCGCGAATCCGGAGAACACATGGAGCGGCCGCGGCCGCTCCCGCGTCCCCGGCTGGTTTAAGGACATTTGGGCCCGGGGCAGGGCTCGAGACGGGTTCAAAGATTCAACGGGGTATGTAACCCGCCGGCCATT
>CAXDTK010000094.1:0-17092 GCA_963992225.1 uncultured Comamonadaceae bacterium
ACACCTAAGCCTTCGTCGGCAGCGTCAGATGTGTATAAGAGACAGCGGTGGCGCGTCCGGGCGGTGGTGACATGAAGTTCCAGCGGATCCTTCGACATCTCTTCACGACACAGCGTGCAGTCAGGGCTGCGTTCTCCTCTGAAACCCTCGATGCCGTCGAAGAGGCCATCCGCCATGGCGAGGCATCGCATGGTGGACAGGTGAGATTCGCAGTGGAAGCGAGCCTGGACGGATCGCCGCTGTGGCAAGGACAGTCAGCGCGCGAGCGTGCGGTCGACTTGTTCGCCCAGCTGCGGATCTGGGACACCGAGCACAACAGCGGAGTGTTGATCTACGTGCTTCTCGCGGATCGCGCCGTGGAGATCGTCGCGGATCGCGGTATCCACGCCTGTTGTGGCTCGGAGGCCTGGAGCCGGATCTGCACGGAGATGCAGCGGCAGTTTGGCGACGGAGGGTTCGCTGAGGGCTCGGTGGCGGGCGTCCGATCCGTCGGGGAACTGCTGAGGCAGCACTTCCCACGAGGCTTGGCTGGAGCCAACGAGTTGCCGGACCGGCCGGTCTTGCTTTGAAGACCTATCAGGAGGATTCGATGGAACTTCAGTTTCTGGGAGCGACAGGAACCGTGACCGGTTCGAAATACCTGGTCCGTCATGGCACCTCGAAGGTATTGGTGGACTGTGGCTTGTTCCAGGGCTTCAAGCAGCTGCGCCGGCGCAACTGGGAGCCACTGCCAGCCGCTCCCGCTGATATCGATGCCGTCCTGCTGACCCACGCCCACATCGACCACAGCGGCTACATCCCGCTGCTGGCCAGACAGGGGTTCCGCGGCAAGGTCTTCTGCACCTCGGCGACTTTTGACCTGTGCAAGGTGCTGCTGCCGGACAGCGGCCATCTGCAGGAGGAAGAGGCGGAGTACGCGAATCGCCACGCCTTTTCCAAACACAAGCCCGCCTTGCCGCTGTACACGCGAGAGGACGCAGAGCGGTGCCTGCGTCTGTTCTCGCCCCAGGCTTTCAGCGAGTCATTTGAGCCGGTGCCGGGGCTGCAGGCTCGGCTCGACCCCTCGGGCCACATGTTGGGCTCATCCTTCATCCGCCTCAGCGATGGCCAGCGCTCGATCCTGTTCTCCGGCGACATTGGCCGCCCCAACGACCCCGTCTTGAAGGCGCCGGCGCAGGTTGACGGCGCCGACTACCTCGTGGTGGAGTCGACCTACGGCAACCGGACCCACGAGCCGTCGGACGCCTTGGAGAAGCTCGCGGAGGTCATCAACCGCACCGCGGCAAGAGGTGGCGTGCTGGTCATTCCGGCCTTTGCCGTAGGCCGGGCGCAGAGCCTGCTGTACGGCATCTACTTGCTCAAGCAGCGAGGGCTCATCCACCACCTGCCGGTGTACCTGGACAGCCCCATGGCAACGGACGCCACCCGGATTTATCACGCTCATCGGTCCGAGCACCGCCTGTCGCCCGAGGAGTGCGAAGGGATGTGCCACGCGGCCACCATCGTCAACAAGGCCGAGGACTCCAAGGCGTTGAGCGCCAAGCGCGGCCCGATGGTCATCATCTCCGCCAGCGGCATGGCGACCGGTGGCCGTGTCGTCCACCACCTGAAGGCCTTTGCCCCCGACCGGCGCAACACCATCCTCTTTGCCGGCTACCAAGCCGGCGGGACCCGGGGCGCGACGATCCTGAGCGGTGCGCCCACGGTGCGCATCCACGGCGAGGACGTGCCCGTACGCGCGGAGGTCGATGCCCTGGAGAACTTGTCCGCGCATGCGGATGCAGGCGAAATCCTCGCCTGGATGCGCGGCTTCTCGCAGATACCGCGCCACACGTTCGTGACGCACGGAGAGCCCCAGGCGGCCGACACGATGCGCGGACGCATCGAGCACGACCTGGGGTGGCCGGCCGCCGTCCCGGACTATCTGCAGACCGTCGAACTGACGTGAGCCGCGTCTCCTGACCATGAAGCGCGGCAGTGACTGATCTGGATCTCACGACCCTGACAGGCCTGGGCCTGGCGTTGGCAACCGGCTCACTGATCGGTCTCGAACGTGGTTGGCACCAGCGGGAGATTCCGGACGGCCACAGGGTGGCCGGCCTCCGCACCTTCGCGCTGTTGGGCCTGCTCGGCGGCCTGGGCAGTGTCCTTGCCCAGAGCTGGGGAGGTGCCGTACTCGCGGCGCTTGCGCTGCTTGTCGGCATGTTCCTGCTGGCGGGCTACCTCGTCACCGTCCGCATGCACACCGTCATGGGACTGACGACTTACGTGGCGGCGCTCGTGACCTTCGCCATCGGCGCCATTGCGGCCAGCGGCGCGTGGCGCATGGCCGCAGTCGCGGCAGTTCTCGTCATGGCGCTGCTGCAATTCAAGCAGCCCCTGCACGCCAGCATCAGCAAGCTGTCGGAGACGGAGTTGGCCAGCGGCACGCAGCTGCTCCTGATCAGCGTGGTCGCGCTGCCCGTCCTGCCAGATCGCGGCTTCGGGCCCTATCAGGCCCTGAATCCTTACCGCCTCTGGTGGGCAGTCGTCCTGCTGTCCGTCCTGTCCTTCCTGGGCTTTGTGCTGATGCGCTGGCTCGGCACCAAGCGAGGCTTGACCCTCACCGCGTTGCTCGGTGGGATTGTTTCGAGCACTGCGACCACGGCGTCGTTGGCGCGCTGGTCGCGCCAAACGCCGGCGTGGCGGCCCCTGGCCGCGGTCGGCGCGGTCCTCGCTTGCTCCGCAATGTTTGCGCGCATGGCAGTGCTGGTCGCCATTGCCGCCCCCGCGCTTGGCGTCGGGCCCGTGCGGGTCTTTGGATCCATGGCCCTGGCCGGCGCTGCGTTTGGGGCCCTGGCGGCCATGCGTGGCGCGAGCGATGAGCCACCCGACCTGCAGATCGGCAACCCGCTGAGGCTCAGTTCGGCAATTCAGTTCGCTGCCTTCCTCGGTGCCGTCACCGTCGCTGGACGCTTCCTTGCTGATCAGTTTGGCAATGCTGGCCTGCTGATCACGTCTGCGGTGTCGGGTCTCGTCGACGTTGATGCCATCACGCTGTCCGTGGGGCGCATGGTTGCGGAAGATGCCGTGGGCGCGAACGTCGCCACACTGGGGCTCTTCATCGCTGCAACGGTCAACCAAGTCACGAAGCTGGGGCTTGCCACCGTGCTGGACGGCTCCGCGCTCTCGTTGCGAATCCTGCCGGCCTATCTCCTCATGGGAGCGGTTGGCCTCGGCGTGGCACTCGCCGGCTAAACCCGGTGCAGGGCCGCGTTCAGCTGGTCGGCCACCTCGGCCCAGTCCGCATCTTGCGCAATCAGTTCCGCCAGCAGCTGCGCCTGGCCTGGGGTCCAGAAAGACGCCTCTTCAAGGCGCGTGCCGGCCGGAACCGGCGAGTGCCGGGCGATGAACTCGCGGATGGCCTCGACGTCGGACGGCAGGCCCAGCTGCGCGAAGAGTTCGGTGAAGCGGTGAAACGACTTTTCCATCGTGGAGATTCTGAAGGAGGCAGGACATTGCCGTCCTGCGCATACGTCCTGACTTTGATCTACGTCTAATGGCAAGGCCCGCGCGGCTATAGACTTTGAGCATGTCGCTGAAAAAGGCCTACCGCCGCTGGATCGCAAGCATGCTTGCGCTCGCGCTGGTATGCACGCAGCTGTTGACGGCAGCCTATGCCTGTCCTGTGCCGTCTGCGTCGGAGCCAGAGTCAACGACCTTGATGGCGGGCATGCCCGACTGTGACCAGATGTCCGGCATGGACGTCGAACAGCCGCAGCTCTGCAAGGCGCATTGCGACCGCGATAAGCAAACCGTCAACAACGCGCCGGCAAACGACCTCTCACCTGCCGCCATCATCCTCGACCGGTTGCTCACCCGGCTGGCGCTGTGGGTGTCACCCGATGCGGCCGAGGCGCTCCCCGCGGTCATCACCGCGCACACCGGACCGCCCGACGGCGCCCCGCCGGTCTACCTCGCTCTCCAAGTCCTGCGTAATTGACCCCTGAGGTTCGCGTGGCCGCGGTTGCGGCGGCGCGTCCACGTCTTGCGATCGTGGCTGATCGCTTCCAGGGTCTTTTGGAGAGCCGACATGGCCAACTTCTTTCGGGCAGGACCGAGGTCCCGCTCCCTTGTCGCCAGCCGTCTTGCGCTGGCGGCTGTCCTCGCCATCATTCCGACAGTGCAAGCCTCACCGATAGGCTTCGAGCAGGCGTTGCAGCTCGCCGAACAGCGATCGGCGGCCCTTGCGGCCCGACAGGCCACCGCCGACGGCGCACAGCAGGCGCGCACCGCCGCCGGGCAGCTGCCCGATCCGAAGCTGGCTGTCGGCGTCGAGAACTTCCCCGTCTCCGGGCCGGACCGGTTCAGCTGGAACCGCGAGTCGATGACCATGCGCCGGGTCGGCGTCATGCAGGACGTACCAAACGCCGCCAAGCGCGCCGCGCAGCGCGAGGCTGCCGGCGCCAAGGCCGAGCGTGAGCGCTCGATGCTGGAGACGGAGCGACTGGCCGTTCGTCGGGAGGCAGCCCTGGCATGGCTGAGCCTGCACTTCGCAGAGAAGAAGCTCGCTGCCTTCGGTGCGCTCGAACTGCAGAACCGCTTGCTGCAGGACACCCTGGCGGCGCGCGTGACTTCGGGCGCGGCGAGCCCGTCGGAGGCACTGATGGCGCGGCAGGATGCTCTTGACCTGGCGGACCGCCGGGATGAGTTGCTCGCGGGTGTCGAGCAGGCCCGCGCGCTGCTCAAACGCTGGACCGGAGATCAGCCCGACCTGTCTGCGGACGGTGAGGCGCCCGATCTGCAGCCTGACTTGTCCCGGCTGCTGGGCGATCTGGACCGCCATGTCGACTTGCGTGCCTTCACTCCCATGCTTGCCATGGCACAGGCGGATGTCGACGAGGCCAGGGCCATGCGCCAGGGTGATTGGGGATGGGAGGTCGCCTACGCGAACCGCGCGCGGGCTTTCGGCGACATGGTGTCCTTCCAGCTGACGTTCGAGCTTCCGGTGTCCAAGGCCACGCGCCAGGAGCCCGTGATCGCGTCCCGGCAAAAGGAGGTGGAGCGGCTGCAGGCCGAGCGCGATGACGCGCTGCGCCGCGTTCGGGCCGACGTCGGTGCCCAGGTCGTCGAGCTTCAACGTCTGGAGCGGGCGCTGCAGCGCCAACAGGGCCAGACCTTGCCGCTCGCGCAGGAGCGCGCCCAGGTGACGCTGGCCAGCTATCAGACCGGCCGGGCTGACCTTGGTGCCGTTCTCGCTGCCCGCAAGAACGCCATCGAGGCTCAGTTGCGCGCGCTCGACCTTCAAAGCCAGGTCTTCGCCCAGCGGGCGCGCCTGTCCCATCTCATTGCGGAGTGACCTCATGACCTCCAACAAGAAGTTCCCCCTGGGCGCTGTTGCCCTTGTCGTTCTCGGCGTGGGCGTGGGCTACGGCGTTGCCCAATGGCGTTCGGCAACGCCCGCCACTGCCGCTCACTCGGATGCGTCGCACGCGGGCGCTGCGGCAAGCGCCCCGACGAGCGAGCGCAAGGTGCTGTACTGGTACGACCCCATGTCGCCGCAGCAGAAGTTCGACAAGCCCGGCAAGTCGCCCTTCATGGATATGCAGCTGGTGCCGAAGTACGCCGACGAGGCACCCGCCAGTGGCGTCGCAGTCGACCCGCGTGTAGCGCAGACGTTGGGCGTGCGGACCGCCACGGCCACGAAACAGCGCCTGGGGATGTCGCTGCAGGTGCCGGCCACCGTGATGCTCAATGAGCGAGACGTCGCCATCCCCCAGGCCAGGACGGCTGGCTTCGTGCAGCGCGTGGCGCGCCTGGCGCCCGGCGACGTGATTCCCGCTGGGGCCTTCATTGCCGAACTGCTGGTGCCGGAGTGGGCAGGTGCACAGCAGGAATATCTCGCGGTGCGGCGTACCGGTGACGAAGCGCTCACGGCAGCCGCGAGGCAGCGCTTGGTGCTGATGGGCATGCCGCCGGACCTGGTCCAACGGGTGGAACGCAGCGGCCAGGTCGAGGCGGTGACCATCATCCAGGCGCCGAGCGGTGGCTTGGTCCAGGAGCTGATGGTGCGCCCTGGCATGACGGTCTCGCAAGGCATGAGCCTGGCGCGCATCACCGGCCTGTCTTCCGTCTGGGTGGAGGCCGCGCTACCCGAGGCACAAGCCGCTGCCGCGCGCGTCGGCGAGCGCGTGGACGTCGTGTTGTCGGCCTTCCCGGGCCAGGCGCTCCACGGCAAGGTCAACGCGGTGCTGCCGGAAGCCAATGCGGACACCCGCACGCTGCGGGTACGCGCCGATCTGCCGAACCCCGGCGGCCGGTTGCGCGCCGGCATGTTTGCGCAGATGCGGCTGGGCACGGCTTCCGAGGAAGCATTGGTCGTGCCGGCCGAAGCCGTGATCCGCACGGGTCAGCGCGCCATCGTCTACGTCGTGGATCAACCGGGGCGCTTCACTCCCGTCGAGGTACGCGTCGGCCGTGAGCTGGGGGACAAGCTGGAAGTGCTGCAGGGCCTGCAGCCGGGCCAGCAGGTGGTGGCCTCGGGCCAGTTCCTGATCGACTCGGAAGCCAGCATGCAGGGCGTCCTGCAGCGTCAGGCCAGCCCGGCGGCGGAGGCGGCAAGTGCTGCCTCCGCCCCTGCAGCTGCAGGCATGGCCGTCCATTCCGCCACGGGAAAGGTCGTCGCCATCAACGGCAGCGAAGTGACGCTGAACCACGAGGCGGTACCAGCTCTGAAGTGGCCGGCGATGGAGATGGCGTTTCCGCTGGCCCAGCCGGGACTGGCCCAAGGACTGAAGCCAGGTGACACGGTCCGTTTCTCCTTCCACGAGGCCAAGGAGGGCTTTGAGATCGTGGACATGCGCCGCGAGTCGAAGGGAGGTACTCGATGATCGCCGCCCTGATCCGCTGGTCGGTCGGCAACCGCTTCCTGGTGCTGCTGGCCACCTTGTTCCTGGCCGTCGCCGGCGTGCTGTCGCTGCGCACGACGCCCATCGACGCGCTTCCCGACCTGTCGGACGTGCAGGTCATCATCCGCACCAGCTACCCCGGCCAAGCGCCGCAGATCGTCGAGAACCAGGTGACCTACCCGTTGGCCACCACGATGCTGTCGGTGCCGGGCGCCAAAGCCGTTCGGGCGTTCTCCTTCTTCGGCGACTCCTTCGTCTACGTGCTGTTCGAGGACGGCACCGACCTCTACTGGGCCCGCTCCCGCGTGCTGGAGTACCTCAGCCAGGTGCAGGGCCGGCTGCCCGCCACGGCGAAGGCGTCTCTGGGGCCCGATGCGACGGGCGTGGGCTGGGTCTTCCAGTACGCCCTGGTGGACCGCACCGGGCAGCGTGACCTGTCGCAGTTGCGCGCGCTTCAGGACTGGTTCTTGAAGTTCGAGCTCAAGGCGGTCGCCAACGTGGCCGAGGTCGCGACGGTCGGCGGCATGGTCAAGCAGTACCAGGTGGTGGTCGACCCTGCCAAGCTCATCGCCTACGGCATCACGCACAACCAGGTGCGCGATGCGCTGATGAACGGCAACCAGGAGACCGGGGGCGCTGTCCTGGAACTCGCCGAGGCCGAGTACATGGTGCGCGCGGGCGGCTTCCTGAAGTCGCTGGACGACTTCAAAAGCATCGTGCTGGCCAACCGCAACGGCGTGCCGGTGCTGCTGGGCCAGGTCGCGACCGTGCAGGTGGGCCCTGAGATGCGCCGCGGCATCAGCGAGTTGGACGGCGAAGGCGAAGCGGTGGGCGGCGTGGTGATCCTGCGCACCGGCAAGAACGCCCAGGCCACCATCGCAGCGGTCAAGGACAAGCTCAAGCAGCTGCAGACGAGCCTGCCCAAGGGCGTCGAGATCGTCACAACCTACGACCGCAGCTCGTTGATCGAGCGTGCCATCGACAACCTGTCGCACAAGCTGGTCGAGGAATTCATCGTCGTGGCCCTCGTGTGCGCCGTCTTCCTGTGGCATTTGCGCTCGGCGCTGGTGGCCATCATTTCGCTGCCGCTGGGCGTCATGGCCGCCTTTCTCGTCATGCAACAGCAGGGACTCAACGCCAACATCATGTCCCTGGGCGGCATCGCCATCGCCATCGGCGCCATGGTGGACGCGGCCGTCGTCATGATCGAGAACGCCCACAAGAAGCTGGAAGCCTGGCAGCACGCCCATCCGGGTGAAGAACTCAAGGGCGAGGCGCGCTGGACCGTGATCACCGAGGCGGCCGTCGAGGTCGGGCCGGCGTTGTTCTTCTCCCTGCTCATCATCACGCTGTCCTTCGTTCCGGTCTTCACGTTGCAGGCCCAGGAGGGACGGCTGTTCGGCCCGCTGGCCTACACCAAGACCTATGCGATGGCGGCGGCCGCCGGCCTGTCCGTCACCCTGATCCCTGTGCTGATGGGCTACTGGATCCGTGGTCGCATTCCGGACGAGCACCGCAATCCCATCACGCGCGGGCTAATTGCTCTGTATCAGCCGGCGCTGGAGGTCGTCCTGCGCTGGCCCAAGGCCACGCTGCTGGTGGCGATCGCCGTGTTCGCCACCACCGCGTGGCCGCTCATGCGCCTGGGTGGCGAGTTCCTGCCGCCGCTGGACGAGGGCGACCTGCTGTACATGCCGTCGGCGCTGCCGGGCCTCTCCGCCCAGAAGGCCGCCGAGCTGCTGCAGATCACCGACCGGATGATCAAGACGGTGCCCGAAGTGAAGCGGGTCTTCGGCAAGGCCGGCCGTGCCGAGACGGCCACCGACCCGGCGCCGGTCGAGATGTTCGAGACGACGATCCAGCTCAAGCCCCGCGAAGAATGGCGGGCCGGCATGACGCCGGAGAAACTGGTCGAGGAGCTCGACCGGACGGTGAAGGTGCCCGGGCTGTCCAACATCTGGATCCCGCCCATCCGCAACCGCATCGACATGCTGGCCACGGGCATCAAGAGTCCTATCGGCGTGAAGGTGTCCGCTACCGACTTGGCTGCGATCGACAGGATCGCAGCCCAGATCGAGACCGTGGCGAAGCAGGTGCCCGGGGTCAGCTCCGCATTGGCCGAGCGGCTCACCGGCGGCCGATACGTCGACGTGCAGATCGACCGTGCGGCGGCTGCGCGCTATGGGCTCAACGTCAGCGACGTCCAGTCGGTGATCTCGGGCGCCATCGGCGGCGAGAACATCGGCGAGACCGTGGAAGGCTTGGCGCGCTTCCCGATCAACCTGCGCTACCCGCGTGAGCTGCGGGACAGCCCTGAAAAGCTGCGCCAGCTGCCGGTGCTGACGCCCAACGGCCAGCAAGTGACGCTGGGCACGCTGGCCACCGTAGCGCTCGTCGATGGGCCGCCAATGCTCAAGAGCGAGAACGCGCGCCCGTCGGGATGGATCTACATCGACGTGCGCGGCCGCGACATTGCGTCTGTCGTCGGGGATTTGCGGCGTGCGGTGGCCGAGCAGGTGAAGCTGGAGCCCGGCATGAGCCTGGCGTACTCCGGCCAGTTCGAATTCATGGAGCGGGCCAATGAGCGGCTGAAGGTGGTGGTGCCGGCGACGCTGCTCATCATCTTCGTGCTGCTGTACCTGACGTTCCGCAGCGCCAGCGAGGCCGCGCTCATCATGGCGACCTTGCCCCTGGCACTGACCGGTGGCGTCTGGTTCCTCTACCTGCTGGGCTACAACCTGTCCGTGGCCACCGGCGTGGGCTTCATCGCGCTCGCTGGCGTGTCGGCCGAGTTCGGCGTGGTGATGCTGCTGTATCTGAAGCATGCGCTGGAGGACCGGGTGCGCGCAGGCTCAACAATCACTTGGGAGGTCGTGCTGGACGCGATCCGCGAGGGCGCGGTGCTGCGGGTGCGACCGAAGGCCATGACCGTCGCCGTCATCCTTGCCGGCCTGCTGCCCATCGTCTGGGGCTCGGGCACGGGTTCCGAAGTCATGAGCCGCATCGCCGCGCCCATGCTGGGTGGAATGGTGACAGCGCCGCTGCTGTCGCTGTTCGTTGTGCCGGCGGCTTTTGCGCTGATGCGTCGGCAGTCGGCTGGGTCGCGCGCGGACGAGCCCGAGAGCTCGGCGAAGTGAGTGTCCAGCAGCGCTGAGGGCACTGGCGCTGGCCGGCACGCGCCGACGGATTCGCGGCCGACCCATCCCCCGGGCAGGCAGCGGCCTTCATCCGAGCGGCAGGCCGCTGCCGCGGGCGACGGTGGCCACGACGCGGTGCAAGTTGCCGGACCCGGGTTCGACCAGGCGCTGGCGCCAGCGGGCACGGATGGCGGGAAGCACGTGCTCGAAGAGCGCGTAGCAGATGCCACCATGACGCTGGGCAGAGAGGTAGGCCACCCCGTCGTAGCCAGCCGCCGCGGCGCGCACGGCCAGGGCCTGGGTCGGGCCGAAGCGCGTCGACTGTAGGGCGGGGTAGTCGGCCGCGTGGGGCGTCATGTCGAGCAGTGTCAGGTCGCCGGCGACGCCGGCGCACAGCAGCTCACCGCAGCGCAGGCGGTCCAGCGACAGCAACGTCTGCTCGCGGCGTCCGAAGGCCTCGTAGCCGGCCGTCTCGGGCGAGTCGGCGAAGTAGGCCACCCGCCGGTCGGGCAAGCAGAAGCGGCCGCTCAGGGCGCCAGGCAGTGGCACCCGGACAGCGCCGACGGCACGGTTGCCGGGGCGCGAGCGCACCGGTTGGATCCTGAAGAGCTGTCGGGCTGAGGTCAGCCGATACGGTGGGAGTTCATCAAAGGCTTCGAAGTTCATCTTGGAGGGTCAGAGACCCTCCGCGCCGGCCAACGCCAAAACCCGATCTGCCTGACCCTGCTCGAGCGCCTGGCGGGGTGTGACCCCGCCGAGGCCGCCGTGCGGGGTTTCCAAAAACGCGAGCAGGGTCCAGCCATCGAGGGTGCCCAACGCTTTGGACAGCTTGGGGATCACGTCCCACAGCGTCGGTTCGAACTGCCACGCTGGCAGCCTGAAGCCGCGTTGCATGCGGGGCAGGCCGATGGCGCGCCCCTTGGCAATCCATGCGTTGATCGTCACTCGAGTGGTCCCAGCCAGCTTGGCCGCTTGATCGGTGTTCACCATGTCGGCGGCCTCCAGGCGCGCGTTGCGCGCGGCCAGGCTGCTGCGAAGCAGAGCTTGGGTTTCAGAGGCTGAGACATAGGGAGAGGGTTGTTCGCCTTGCCCCTCCTGGGAGAGGCGTGTCGCGGAGGTTGGGTTCGCGGGATGGGTCATCGTGAAGTCGCGCAATGCGTGCCTCCCCCTCAAGGAAGATTCCTGCCATCAACCTTCGCCGCCCCGAAGAAACCCAGAGCTCGGCGAACAAAAGAAATCGAACGGATCCAACGCGGTGGAATGGTTCGCTTGACCACCCGCAGCGCCTGGAACCAGGGCGTCAGGTAGCGGGCGCCGACGCTCGCCCGCGCAGGGTTGCGCCAGTACGCCGACAACTGCTCCAGCAGCGTCTTCCGGTAGGAAGCTTGGTGCCTGTGCAATTCAAGGGCGGCCAGGATTTCGTTGTGGACGCCGGGGGCTCGGCGGACAACCGCCATGATCTGGTGCCACGGGTCGACCGCCACCATCCGGCGAACCTGCTCGACAACCGAGAACTCAGACAGCGCCTCGCGCACCCGATCCAACTCCGTCGCTTGGTCGCGCACCCGACGAAGTTCGGCGATGTCTCGCCACACCCCGTCGGCCGCCATACGAAGCATCTCTGTCGCGCCACTTCGCCGCTGCTCCCGCACGGCGGCCAAGGCGTCATCGAGCCTGGCGTCATGGGCAGCAAGGAGGTGGTTAAAAGCGAAGTGCATCCGGCAACTTTGGATAGTTCGTTAAGTCGGATTATAGGAAATGCAGTTGCCTACGCAAGTCCAGCTCGAATTTGGCGTGGCAGCGCGAAAACCGGCGCCTCTTCGGAGAAGTGGCACCAGTAGACGTCAGGTTGAAAATCCATATGATTTACAACCTGAGGTTTAAAGTAGGCTCCGGCCAGTCAACCCATGCGTGAACTGCGAGCACTTGCAACGTTGTCGAAGGCGGCCGAACTGGGCAGCCTGAGCAGCGCCGCGCAAGCGCAAGGGATCACCCCGCAAGCCGCAAGCAAGGCGTTGATGCAGCTGGAACGCCAGCTCGGCGTCCAACTGCTCGCGAGAACCACCCGGCGGCTGGCATTGACGCCGGAGGGGCAGTTGCTGGTCGATGCGTCCCGGCCGGCGCTCGACGCCATGACGGCAGCGTTGGACGCAGTCCGCAAGGCCTCGCTCGCGCCGCTAGAGGGCAGCCTGACGATTTCTGCGCCGCGGCCAGTGGTCAGCACGGTCCTGGCGCCGTTGGTGGAGGCGTTCAGCGTCCCCAAGGGCCCACTTGTGAAAGCAAGGTGCCGTTGACTGAAGTGACGAGCGGTCTGCTAGGCAAGCAGCTCGTCAAGAATACGAACCATCTCGGCGATGTCCGTCGCCGCCGGTGGCCGCATGTGGGCGATCGCATCGCGCACCCTCTTCGTATCCGTCCGGCCAACTCACCTTGAAGGCCCGGTAGCCGGAGGCCAGGATGGTGCCCACCAAACGAGTTAGGTGGACACCATGTCAGACGCCAAGCCGGCCCGTCGCCGACGTCACGATGCGCAGCTGAAGCGCCAAGTCATTGCCGCGTGCGAAGCGCCAGGTGCATCCGTCGCCCAGGTGGCGATGAGCTACGGCCTCAATGCCAACCTCGTGCACAAGTGGCGACGCCTGGCTTGCGACGGCAGCGAGCTTCGCAACACCCCTGCCTTCATCCCTGTGTCCGTCGTCTCGGACCCGCCAGCGTGTGAACCGCCGCAGTCCATCGAACTGGAGCTGCAGCGCGGCTCGGTCCACATTCGCGTGCGTTGGCCGATGAGCGGTGCCACGGCGTGCGCGGCCTGGCTGCGCGAGATGCTGCGTTGATCCGCATCGATGCCCTGTGGCTGGCGGTCGAGCCGCTGGACATGCGGGCCGGCACCGAGGCCGCCTTGCGCCGCGTGGTCACGGTCTTCGGTGCTGTACGCCCGCACCACGCCTACCTCTTCGCCAACCGCCGCGCCAACCGGATGAAGGTGCTCGTGCATGACGGCATCGGCGTGTGGCTGGCGGCCCGGCGCCTGAACGCCGGCCGCTTCGTCTGGCCGCGCGACGCGACCGGCACGCTGAGCCTGAGCCGCACGCAGTTCGACGCCTTGGTACTCGGCCTGCCCTGGCAGCACGTCGGCGAAGCCGGCGTCATCACGCTGCTGTAGACCGTCGTCCATTGCTGCATCTGCCGATGGCCGCCTGACGAGCCGGCAGGCAGCATCACGCCTCGTGATCGCCGACGACCTCGACACACTCGATGCCCAGCAACTGCGCGACGCCTTGAAGGCCGCACGCGCCGAGGTTGCGTTCAGCAAAGCCGTCATCGACAAGCTCACGCACGAGAACGCCCTCCTCAAGCGGCTGAAGTTCGCAGCCCAAAGCGAGCGCTTCAACGCCGAGCAGAAGAGCCTGCTGGACGAGACGCTGGACAGCGACCTGGCGGCCGTGGCCGCCGAGATCGAAGCGCTGCAACCGGGCCGACCTGGTGGTGAGCGGCAACAGCCCCGGCGCGAGAAGCTGCCGGCGCACCTGCCGCGCCGCGACGTGCGCCACGAGCCCGAGAACACCTCCTGCAGCTGCGGCCAGGCCCTGCAGCGCATCGGCGAGGACGTGGCCGAGAAGCTGGACTACCAGCCCGGCGTCTTCACCGTGGAGCGCCACATCCGCGGCAAGTGGGTGTGCAAGTGCTGCGAGCGTCTCGTGCAGGCGCCGGTCGCGCCGCACGTCATCGACAAAGGCCTGCCGACTACCGGCCTGCTGGCCCAGGTGCTGGTGGCCAAGTACCTGGACCATCTGCCGCTGTACCGGCAGGAGGCCATCTTCGAGCGTGCCGGTCACGCCATCGCGCGCTCCACGTTGGCGCAGTGGGTTGGCGAGTGCGGCGTACAACTGCAGCCGCTGGTCGATGCGCTGACCGGCGAGCTGCTGCGTCAACCGGTGCTCCACGCCGACGAGACGCCGGTAGCCATGCTCAAGCCGGCCGGCCAGCGCGACGGCAAGACCCATCGAGCCTATCTGTGGAGCTACTGCAGCACGCAGTTCAGCCCGCTGCAGGCCGTCGTCTTCGACTTCGCCGACAGCCGCGGTGGTCAGCATGCCCGCGACTTCCTCGGCTTGCCAGGCACGCCTGCCCGCCCGGGCTGGCAGGGCAAGCTCGTGTGCGACGACTTCGCCGGCTACAAGGCCTGCTTCGAACTGGGGGTGACCGAGGCCGGATGCATGGCGCACGCACGGCGCAAGTTCCACGAACTCTGGGCCAACCACGGC
Source organism: uncultured Comamonadaceae bacterium (assembly GCA_963992225.1). Classification (GTDB taxonomy): domain Bacteria; phylum Pseudomonadota; class Gammaproteobacteria; order Burkholderiales; family Burkholderiaceae_C; genus Pelomonas. The sequence continues at coordinate 14,290 of CAXDTK010000094.1, forward strand.
AGCCAGGTCGGCGAGCAGGCGCTGAAGTTCTTCGGTCAGCTCTACGAAGTCGAGCGGACCGTGGCCGGTGAGGACAGTGCGAGGCGGCTGCAGGCACGCAAGACGGCTCGGCCAGTGGCCGACGCGCTTCATCAATGGCTGCGGCAGCAGCGACAGCGCGTGCCCGACGGCTCAGCGACCGCCCGGGCCATCGACTACAGCCTCAAGCGCTGGACGGCACTGACCCGCTACCTGGGGTGATGTTGGTTTCGGTGCCAGAACTGACGGTTTGAATTTGGCGTAAACCCGTAGTGCTTGACCTGTGGCAGTTCGCCTCGCGAGACAGGTACGCTGAGCCGCCAGCGACTGGGAAACTCACAGACCGTCACTTTCTGCACCGAAAACCAAAAGCTCCGAACGCCGCTCCACCCGTAAGTGACTGATTCGCAACGCCCGTTGTTGCGGAAACGTCAGTTTTTGCACCAAGAACCAGACGGGCTCCCAAACTGCGCCAGCGTCTGGAGGGTCTGCCGGGAGCACCTAGAGATGGCTCTTGGACTGGCTAAAGTCGCCACAATTCAAAGTCAGGCATAGGAAGCTGAGAACAAAGTTTCGAACTGGGCCCCATGCGCTCAGCGCTGCGGCTCATAAACTTCGAGCTGCAATGTTTCGAACTTCCGGGCGCGCGGTTGAGCCGTGAGTGCCGGAGCTGATGTCAATGTTTCGATCTACGGCACTCCGCTGCATGGGTGCTCATGGACAGCAGGCGGCGGCGCCCTTGAGCTCGCCGGCCGGCAACGCCAGATCTTCAAGGATGGTGCAGTCAACGGCAGCCCCGCCGGCGCAGGCGGTATCGCAGCTGCAGACGAAGGCCGCCACACTGCTTTCCAGGGCCTGCAGCTCGGCCAACTTCTGGCGCAACTGCACCAGGTGCCGGGCCGCCACGTCGCGCACTTCGATACAGGGTCGATCGGGCTCGTCAACCAGGCCGACCAACTCGCGCACCTGGTCGATGGAAAAGCCGAAGTCGCGGCAACGCCGGATGAAGGTCAGCCTGCGGACGGCAGGCTGTCCGTAGACGCGGCGACCGCCTTCGGTACGCGGGCCAGCTGGCAGCAACCCGATTTCTTCGTAATAGCGGATGGTTGGCACCGTGCATCCGGTCTGCTGGGCGATCGCACCAATCGACAGTGGCAGCGTGGCTTTCATCAGATGAAGCTTAGCCTTTGCAGCAGGCGCACCCAGCGCCGGCACCAGGCTCTTGCGGTTCGGGCAGGAACTGGGAGAACAGCCACTGCGTGTCGCCCTCCTGCTGGCGCGGGCCCTCGATGACCAGCTCCACCGCGTCAGCAAGTGTGCGCAGCTCGAAGTCCAGGAATGCGCAGCACTCTCGCTCCAGGGCTACGATCTCGGCAAGCTCTGGGGCTGCGGCCAGGTTGTATGCCAAATGAAGCGTGCTGCCTTCCAGGTGGTGAGAACGCAAGTAGCGACGCGTCAGGCCGCGGATCTTCGCGAGCCGCGGCGCCATCGCAGTCGGACTCAGCGTGCAGACGATGGGTTTGCTGTCGGTGCTCGGCATCACGGCCTCTCCGCGGAGCACGGGGCTGGACAGGCACACGCTGCCTGCTGGGATGCCCGGCGCCGGCGGTACCACCAGACACCGACCAGGCCGAGCGCCATTGCCAGCAGCACCAACGCAGCAGGCAGAAGCTCATCCGTGCAGGCCGTCAGCGCAGATCCGAAGGCTGCCAGGCCCGCCGACATGCCCAGCAAGGGGATGGCACAGCAGGCCGCACAGGCGGCGCCCAATCCAAGAACAGCTTTCCAAGACTTCATCGGTGATCCTCTCAGTGACGATGCCAGGAGGATGGAACCTCAAGCCACTTGAGGAGCAAGCGTTTTTGCAGCCACGCACTTCACCACAATGGCGAGCATGGAAATCATCAAGACCTTCGGCCTGTTCGTGGCCACCGCGCTGGCCGAAATCGTCGGCTGCTACCTGCCTTATCTTTGGCTGAAGCAGGACAAGTCGCCCTGGCTTCTGGTTCCGGCAGCAGCCAGCCTGGCGCTGTTTGCGTGGCTGCTGTCTCTGCACCCGACTGCCGCCGGGCGGGTTTATGCCGCCTATGGCGGTGTCTACATCGGCGTGGCCATCGTCTGGCTGTGGCTGGTCGACAAAGTGACCCCGTCGACGAGTGACTGGGTCGGTGTGGCGGTGTGCTTCCTGGGCATGGCCATCATCATGTTCGGGCCGAAGGCCCATGTTTGATCGACTGATCGCGCTTCCCTGTTGTCCCGGTTCGAAACTTTGACATCACGCGCAGAGCGTTCGTCTGCTGAACGTTCGACACATTGACTTCCATTTCGAAACTTTGTTATCAACTTCCAGGCATGAAGCGAATTCGAGTCGCCCCCGGCAAGTTCGTCACCATTTCCACAGAGTTGGCGGAGAAGGCGGCGCGAGTATTTGCGACCGGCCCGACCCGCTATCAGGTCCATCAGCTCAAAGCGTCCGAGCCCAAGCACGTCACAGGTCCCATGGCGGGCTCGCGCAGGCCGCTTACGCCCGCGAAGCGCCGAGCGGTAGCTAAGCCAAGCACTCTTCGCCGCAAGCCAGACTGAAGCGTCCGACCAAATCCGCACGAGCGTCGGTCACTCCACCATGAAGCCGCCCTCGCGGTTCGGGGCGTGCGTGTCAGCCGCGCCCCTGCCGCTTTGCGGCCTCCTGATTGCGCAGCAACGCGTCGACGTACTTGTCGATGCTGAAGGTCGTAAGCAATGGGATGGACGCCCCCACCCGTAGACGGCATCGAAGTGCCACAGT
>CAXDTK010000095.1:0-17065 GCA_963992225.1 uncultured Comamonadaceae bacterium
GTCGAACACCGGCGCCAGGCCAACGAGGCGCGGCGCGGCTGTCGGCCGGGCAGTGTCTCAGCCCGCCGGACCGCGCCATCCGCTACCGTCCCTCCCTCCGCCAGAAAGGAACCCATGTCCGATCTGACTGCCCGCATCGCCGGCCTGTGGCGCTACCCGGTCAAGTCCTGCGCCGGCGAAGCCGTGGACCAGCTCGTGCTGGACGACGACGGCTGGCCGTCAGGCGACCGCGCCTGGGGTGTCGCGGACGCCGCCGGCGAGCTGACCTGGATGGGCGCCCACCCGCGGCTGGCGCTGGTGGCCGCGGCGCTGACACCGGCGGGTCTGCGGCTGACGGCCCAGGGCCGCCGCCTCGAGGTCGCCCCCGGGGGCGGCACGCCGGTCGAGCTGCGCGCCTGGAACGGCGAGCGCCAGGGCTTCGACCTCCTCCAGGCCTGGGACGCCGGCGACGACGCGGCCGCCCTGCTGCGCGCCACCACCGGCGAGCGCCTGCGACTGGTGCGGTTGAGCCCGGCGGCGCAGCGGCGGCCGCAGCTCAACGCGCTGCACCTGCTGGGCGACGGCGCCCTCGCCGCCTGGCAGGCCGCAATGCCCCGGCCGCTGGACGGGCTGGCCGCCCGCGCCCGGCCCAACCTGCTGCTGCGCGGCGAAGGCGGCGAGCCGCTGCCGGCCTTCATCGAGGACATCGTCACCACGGCCCGCGTCGGCGGCCTGACGCTGCGCCGCACCGCCGCCTGCGTGCGCTGCGTGATGCCCACCGTGGACCCGCTCACCGCCCGGCTGCAGCCCGATGCGCTGGACACGCTGACCCGCCTGAGTGCCGAGCGCGCGCCCGGTGCCCCGGTGCAGTTCGGCATCTACGCCCAGGCGGACGGCGCCGGCACGCTGCGCGTGGGCGACCGGGTCGAGCTGACGCTGGACTTCGGCCCGGCCTGACCCGGCTCGCGCGCCTAGCTCAGCGCAGCCGGGGCAGCGCCGCGCGGGCATTGGCCGTCGTCACCGCTGCCGTGTGCGCGACGGTCCAGCCGCGCAGCGCCGCCAGGCTCTCGGCGATGCGCGGCAGCTCGGCCGACTCGTTGCGCGCCTGGCCCGGATCGGTCTCGCGCGCGGCGGCCGTCTTGTAGCGCCACTGCGGCGGGATGTCCGGCGCGTCGGTCTCCATCACCAGCGCCGTTTCCGGCACGCGGGCCGCGATGCGGCGGATCTGCAGCGAGCGCTCGAAGGTCAGCGTGCCGCCGAAACCCAGCTTGAAGCCCAGGTCGATGAAGGCCTGGGCCTGCTGCTCGCTGCCGTTGAACGCATGGGCGATGCCGCCGTGCGGGAACTCGACGCGGCGCAGCCCGGCCAGCAACTGGTCGGCGCTGCGCCGCACGTGCAGCAGCACCGGCAGGCCGGCGCGCTTGGCCAGCCTGAGCTGCTCGACGTAGTGATGCTGCTGGACCTCGGGATCAATGCCCGGCACGAAGAAGTCCAGCCCGATCTCGCCCACGGCCACCAGCCGCGGGTCGTCGGCGTGGCGGGCCAGCGCGTCGGCCACCAAGGCCAGGTCGCCGGCCCGGGCGCCCATCACGCACAGCGGGTGGATGCCCAGCGCATAGGTCAGGTCATGCGCATGGGCCAGTTCGCGCACCCGTTCGAGGTTGTGGGCGTCGACCGCCGGGATGACGATCTGCGTGACGCCCGCGGCCTTGGCGCGGGCGACGACGGCGTCACGGTCGGCATCGAACTCGGCCGCATCGAGGTGGCAGTGGGTGTCTATCCACATGCCTGACCTTTTATCTCAGCGGAACACCACCGTGCGGTTGCCGTTGAGCAGCACCCGGTGCTCGGCGTGCCACTGGATGGCCCGCGCCAGCGCCACGCATTCCATGTCGCGGCCGATGCCCACCAGCTGCTCGGGCGGCATGCTGTGGTCGATGCGGGCCACCTCCTGCTCGATGATGGGGCCCTCGTCGAGGTCGCTGGTCACGTAGTGGGCGGTCGCGCCGATCAGCTTGACGCCGCGCTCGTAGGCCTGGTGATAGGGCTTTGCGCCCTTGAAGCTGGGCAGGAAGCTGTGGTGGATGTTGATGGCCCGGCCGCTCAGGTCCCGGCACAGCTCCGGCGACAGGATCTGCATGTAGCGCGCCAGCACCACCAGGTCGATCCGGTTGTCCGCGATGACCTCGCGGATCTTGGCTTCCTGCGCCGCCTTCTGCGCGTCGGTGGCGCCCAGCAGCGGGAAGTGGTGGAAGGGAATGTCGTGCGAGGCCGCGAGCTGGTAGAAGTCGCGGTGGTTGGACACGATGGCCGGGATCTCGACGTTCAGGTGCCCGGTCTGCACGCGGAACAGCAGGTCGTTCAGGCAATGGCCCAGCTTGGAGACCAGCAGCAGCACGCGCGTCTTGCGGGCGCGGGCCACCAGCTCCCAGTCCATGCCGAACTCGCCGGCCAGCGGCGCGAACGCGGCCTGCAGCGCGGCCTCCTCGGCCTGCGCCTCGAACTCGATGCGCATGAAGAAGCGCGCATGGTCGGCGTCGCCATGCTGGTGCGACGTCAGGATGTTGCCGCCCTGCTGCAGCAGCACGCCGGTGACGGCATGGACGATGCCGGCGCGGTCGGGGCAGGAGAGCTTGAGGATGAAGCGCGGGGTCATGCGGGAATGGCCTGGGTCTGGAACTGACCGGCCACCAGCAGCAGCTGCCGGTCGCAGCGCGCCGCCAGCTCGCGGTCATGGGTGACGAGGATGAAGGCGGTGCCCAGCTCGCGGGCGCGCTCCAGCATCAGCGCGAACACGCCGGCGGCGGTGTCGCGGTCGAGGTTGCCGGTGGGCTCGTCGGCCAGCACGCAGGCCGGCCGCGTGACCAGGGCGCGGGCAATGGCCACGCGCTGGCGCTCGCCGCCGGACAGCTCGGCGGGGCGATGCAGGACGCGCTCCTTCAGGCCCACGCGGGCCAGCATCGCGGCTGCCTCGTCGCGGGCCGCGGTGGTGGTCTGGCGGCGGATGCGCAGCGGCATGGCCACGTTGTCCAGCGCCGAGAACTCCGGGAGCAGGTGGTGGAACTGGTAGACGAAGCCCAGCTGCTGGTTGCGCCAGCGGCCGCGCTCGGCCTCGTCCATGCCGGACAGCGCCCGGCCCATCAGCATGACGCCGCCGGAGGTGGGCTCGTCCAGCCCGCCCAGCAGGTGCAGCAGCGTGGACTTGCCGGAGCCCGAGGCGCCCACGATGGCCAGCGTCTCGCCGCGCTTCACGGCGAGGTCGATGCCGCGCAGCACGGTCACGTCCAGGCCGCCCTCGCTGAAGCGGCGGGTCAGGCCGGTGGCCTGCACGACGAACTCATTCATAGCGCAGCGCCTCCGCCGGTTGCACGCGGCTGGCGCGCCAGCTGGGGTAGAGCGTCGCCAGGAAGGACAGCGCCAGCGACACCAGGGCGATGGGCAGGATGTCACCGCGCTGCGGGTCGCTGGGCATCTGGCTGATGACGTAGATGCTGCCCGGCAGGAAGCTGACGTTCAGCAACTGCTCGATGGCCGGCACGATGACGTCGATGTTGAAGGCCACCAGCAGGCCCAGGCCCACGCCGGACAGCGTGCCGATGACGCCGGCCACCGCGCCCTGCACGATGAAGACGCCCATGATGGAGCGCGGGCTGGCGCCCAGCGTGCGCAGGATGGCGATGTCGCTCTGCTTGTCGGTCACCGTCATGACCAGGGTGGACACGAGGTTGAAGGCCGCCACGGCGACGATCAGCGTCAGGATGATGCTCATCAGCCGCTTCTCGATCTGCACCGCGTCGAACCAGTTGGCGTTGGACCGCGTCCAGTCGCGCACCAGGATCTCCGGGCCCATGCTGGCGGCCAGCTCGCCGGCCACGCGGCGCGCCTCGTGCACGTCGGCCAGCTTCAGCTGCACGCCCGTGGGGCCGCCGGTGCGGAACAGCTTGGCCGCGTCGTCGACATGGATGAGGGCCAGGCCCGAGTCGTACTCGTAGTGGCCGGCGCTGAAGGTGCCCACCACGTTGAAGGCGCGCAGCCGCGGCACGACACCGGCCGGCGTGACCTGGCCGCCGGGCGCGACGACGGTGATCTTGTCGCCCTCGCCGACGCCCAGCTGGCGGGCCAGCTCCGCGCCCAGCACGATGTTCCAGGCGCCGGGCTGCAGGCGGGCGAAGGCGCCGTCCTTGAGCTGTGCGCCCAGCGTGGTGACCTGGGCCTCGTCGGCCGGCGAGATGCCGCGCAGGATGGTGCCGCGCATGTCCTCGCCGCGGGCGATCAGGCTCTGACTGGCGATGAAGGGCGCCGCGCCGATGACCGCCGGGTTCTGGCGCGCCTTCGCCGCGGTGGCCTGCCAGTCGGCCAGCGCCTGGCCACCCTGGTCCAGCAGCTCCACATGCGCGATGACGTTGAGCATGCGGTCGCGCACCTCGCGCTGGAAGCCGTTCATCACCGACAGCACGATGATCAGCGCCGCCACCCCCAGCGCGATGCCCAGGATGGACACCCCGGAGATGAAGCTGATGAAGCGGTTGCGCCGCCCGCCCCGGCCGGCGCGCGTGTAGCGCCAGCCGACCTGGAGTTCAAACGGCAGGGACATGGGTCGGGGCAAAGGCAAGCGGCATGGGGCCGGCATGGTAACTGGCAGCCCGTGGGGAGAATGGCGCCGTCCGTCGAATGGAGTTGCGATGAAGCCCTTGTCCGTCCTGCTGCCGGCCTGCGCGCTGACAGCCGCCCTGGCCGCGCCCGCTGCCGCGGTGCCCGAGCTGGTGGTGCTGGTGCGCCATGCCGAGCGCGCGGCCGAGCCGGCCGGCGACCCGGGCCTGACGCCTGCCGGCCAGCAGCGCGCCGAAGCGCTGGCCCAGGCGCTGGCCGGGCTGCGCGTGAACGCCATCCTCACCACCCCGCTGCGCCGCAGCCGCGACACCGCGGCGCCTCTGGCCCGGGCGCTGGGGCTGCAGCCGCAGGTCGTCGAGGCCCGCCGGGGCGACGCGGCGGGGCATGTGCAGGCGGTGGCCGAGGCGGTGCGCGCGGCCCGCGGCGTGGTGCTGGTGGTGGGCCACAGCAACACCGTCACGGCGGTACTGGCGGCGCTGGGCGGGCCGGCGCTGCCCGAGCTGTGCGAGACCAGCTTCCAGCACGCCTTCGTGCTGCAGCCCGCCGCCGAGCCGCCGCGCTGGGCGCAGTTCAGCTATGGCGCGCCCGGCCAGCCGCCGGCGGCCGGCTGCCTCTAGACGTCGCTGGCGGCCGGGGCGCCGCTCAATGCAGCAGCTGCTCGACCTCGGCGGCCGGGTCGCCGGCGGCCCCCACCTTGGCGGCCAGCAGCGCCAGGTCCAGGTGCAGGTGCTCGATCAGCTCGGGCACGGCGGCCTTCAGCGCCTGCACCGGCTCGTCATGGTGCTCGGCCGCGTCGGCCAGCACCTCGGCCACATGCAGCACCGCGGCGATCAGCGAGAACGGCCGGACCTCCAGCGGCGCGTTGGCGTCCTGGAAGGCCTGCACCAGCGCCTGCGGAAAATGCCAGTGCGCGGCCAGCGACGCCGTCACGTCGGCATGGGTGCAGCCGAAGCGGTGCTCCTCCAGCGAGAAGCGGCTGCCGGGTTCGGCGGCGTGGGCCTCCACGTCGGCCACCAGCTGCGGTTCGTCCAGCGCCATCAGCAGCTGGCCGGTGCGCAGCATGAGGCCGGCCAGGTAGGCGGTGTCGCTGACGGCCGCGTCCGTGCCCAGCAGGCGCGCCAGGATGCGGGCATAGGTGGCCGTGGCCACGCTGTGGCGCCAGAAGGTGGCGCGGTCCAGGCCCGGCACCTGCGGGAACGCACCGCTCAGACAGGCCGCCAGCGCCAGATTGCGCAGCGTCTCCAGCCCCAGCGCGTGGGCGGCGTCCACCACGGTGGCGATCTGGTGCGAGGGGCTGTAGTGCGCCGAGTTGGCCAGGCGCAGCACCTTGGCGGTCAGCCCGCCGTCCTTCTCGATCAGCGCGGCGATCTGCGCCAGACCCAGGTTGTCGTCATCGAAGCTCCTGAGCAGCCGGGCCGCCACCTCGGGCATGGTCGGCAGGGCGTTGTGCCGGACGAAGAAACGTTCTGCAGCAGCACTCATCAGCAGCCTCCGGGGCTTGGGCGAACGGCCCAGTCTAGGCCGGTGGCCGGCGCCGCGCCATGCCCGTCGCCCGGCTACAGGATCAGCAGGGCGCGGAAGTCGTTCACGTTGGTGAAGCTGGGCCCCGGCGTCAGCAGGTCGCCCAGCGGGGCGAAGAAGCCGGCGCTGTCATGCGCGTCCAGCAGCGCCTGCGGGTTCAGGCCCAGCGCGCGCGCGCGGCCCAGGCTGGTGGGCGTCAGCAGCGCGCCGGCATGGGGGCCGACGCCATCGATGCCGTCGGTGTCGGCGGCCAGCGCCCAGACGCCCGGCTCGCCCTGCAGCGCCAGCGCCGCCCCCAGCAGGGACTCGGTGGCCCGCCCGCCGCGGCCGGCCGGCGCACCGGCACCCACCGTCACCGTGGTCTCGCCGCCGGACAGGATCACGCAGGGCCGCGCGAACGGCTCGCCCCGGCGGGCCACCGCGCGGGCCAGCGCGGCATGCAAGCCGCCCACCACGCGCGACTCGCCTTCTATCTCGTCGCTGAGGATGTGGGCCGCCAAGCCCTGCGCCCGCGCCGCGTCGGCCGCGGCCTGCAGGCTCATCTGCGGCGTGGCCAGCATGACGAACTCATGGCCCGCCAGCCGCGGGTCACCCGGCTTGACGGTCTCGAAGGCGCCCGAGGCCAGCCCCGCCTGCGCGGCCGGTGGCAGCTCGATGCGGTAGCGGCGGCAGATGGCCAGCGCATCAGCGCAGCTGCCGGCATCCGCCACCGTCGGGCCGGACGCGATGACGGCGGGCTCGTCGCCCGGCACATCGCTGATGGCCAGCGTCAGCACCCGCGCCGGCGCGCAGGCCGCGGCCAGCCGCCCGCCCTTGATGCCGGACAGGTGCTTGCGCACGCAGTTCATCTCGCCTATGGACGCGCCGCTGTTCAGCAGCGCGCGGTTGACGGCCTGCTTGTCGGCCAGCGTCAGGCCGGGCGCGGGCAGGCTCATCAGCGAGGAGCCGCCGCCCGAGATCAGGCAGATGACCAGGTCCTCGGCGGTCAGGCCGCGCGTCAGCGCCAGCAGCTGCTCGCTGGCGGCCAGCCCGGCCGCGTCGGGCACCGGGTGGGCGGCCTCCACCACCTGCAGGCGGCGCGGCCGGTAGCCCGGCGGCACATGGCCGTAGCGCGTGATGACCAGGCCGGACAGCGGTGCGTCGGCCGGCCAGGCGGCCTCCAGCGCCTGCGCCATCGCCCCGCCCGCCTTGCCGGCGCCCAGCACCAGCGTGCGGCCCCGGGCCGGGTCGGGGGGCGTGGGCAGGTGCCCGGCCAGCACGCGGGCCGGCAGGGCGCTGGCCACCGCCACGTCATAGAGCTGGCGCAACAGGGCGCGGGGATCGAGGGTCATGGGGTCAAGGTTGGGTGGACCAGCGGCCGATCAGCGCGCGCTCGTCGTCGGTGAGGCCGGTGGCATTGTTCAGCGGCATGGCGCGCTGCACCACCACCTGCTGGTAGATCCGGGCCTTGTGCGCCGTCAGCGCGTCGGCGGAGTCCAGCCGCACGCCCTTCTGCGCCGTGTCGCCGGCATGGCAGGCCAGACAGCGCTGCGCCGCGATGGCCTGCACCTGGGCCAGCGTCGCGGGCACGGCCACGGCCACGGCCGGCCGGGGCGCAGGTGCCATCCAGGCGATGAGGCCGGCCAGCAGCGCCAGCGCCAGCACGACGGCGCCCCAGCTGTTGACGCCCTTGTGGCGCTTGACGAAGAACACCCGCACGGCCACGCCGGCGGCCATCAGCACGCACAGCACCACCCAGTTGTGCGGGTGCTGGTAGAGCAGCCCGTAGTGGTTGCTCAGCATCGCGATCAGCACCGGCAGGCCGAAATACGTGTTGTGCACGCTGCGCTGCTTGCCGCGCTGGCCATGGACCGGGTCGGGCTTCTGGCCGGCGCGCATCTGCGCGATGACCTTCTTCTGCCCCGGAATGATCCAGTGCGCCACGTTGGCGGTCATCATGGTCGCCAACGTGGCGCCGACGATCAGGAAGGCCGCGCGGCCGGCGAACAGCTGGCAGGCCAGCCAGCTCGCGGCCACGACGAACACCGCGACGACCGCCAGCACCCGGCCATCGTGGCCGATGCCGCCCTCCTGGGTGCGTCCCAGCGTCTGGCAGGCGATGTCGTAGACGGCCGAGCCGACGACCAGGAAGGCCAGTGCCGCCGCCACCGCCTGCCAGGGCGCGCCCCAGGCATGCACGCGCGGGTCGATCAGCATCTGGCTGGCGTTGAACAGATAGAGCACCACGAACAGCGCGAAGCCGCTCATCCAGGTCCAGTAGCTCTCCCAGTAGAACCAGTGCAGGTCCTTGGGCAGGTCGGCCGGGGCCACGAGGTACTTCTGCGGGTTGTAGAAGCCGCCGCCGTGCACGGCCCAGAGTTCGCCGTCCACGCCCCTGGCCTTCAGCGCCTCGGCCGCCGGCTTGACGAGGTGGTTGTCCAGCCAGACGAAGTAGAACGACGCGCCTATCCAGGCGATGACGGTGATGACGTGCAGCCAACGCAGCAGCAGGTTGGCCCAGTCGAGCAGGTAGACGTCCATGAGCGGTGGTGATTTCGCAAGGCCCCACCACGGCGGGTGCTGTGGGGCCGCAAGCGTCGCGTCTGCAGGGGCTTGGCACCCCCGACACCGCTGCGACAGGGCGCGAGTTTATGCAGGCAAGGACAGGATCTGCGCCAGCACCGCCACCGCGATGACCGCCGGCTGCTTGCCCGCCACACCCGGCACCCCGATGGGGCAGACGACCTGCGCCAGTTCCGCCTCGGTGAACCCGCGCGCCTGCAGGCGCTGGCGGAAGCTGGCCCATTTGGTGCGGCTGCCGATCATGCCGATGAAGCCCAGGTCGGCGCGTTCGCGCTGGCGCTTCAGGCAGGCGGCGATGAGGTTGAAGTCCTCCGCGTGGCTGTAGCTCATGACCAGCACGGCCGAGCCCGGCGCCAGGTCGGGCACCGCGTCGGCGGCCGGGTCCACGGCCTCCTGGCGCCAGCCGGGCGGCAGCGGCCCGGCGGGAAAGGGGTGGTCGCGGCTGTCGATCCAGTGCAGGGCCAGCGGCAGGTCGCGCGCGATGCGGGCGATGGCCAGGCCCACATGGCCGGCCCCGAACAAGGCCACCGGCCGGCTCGAACCACCCGGCAGCCGGGCTGCCAGATCCGCGCCCGCCTCGACCCGCTCGAAGCGCAGCCACACGACCCCGCCGCAGCACTGGCCCAGCCCCGGCCCCAGCGGGTAGCGCACCTCGGCCGCCAGTTCGCCGCCGGCCAGCGCCGCGCGGGCGCGCGCGATGGCGTCGAACTCCAGGTGGCCGCCGCCCACGGTGCCGGTGAAGCCCTCGGCCGTCACCGCCATCCACGCCCCCTCCTCGCGCGGCACGCTGCCGCTGGTGCGGGCGACGATGACCAGGATGCTTGCGTCAGCTGCCACGGTAGGTCGAATAGCTCCAGGGCGAGGCCAGCAACGGCACGTGGTAGTGCGAGTTTTCATCCGCAATGCCGAAATCCAGCGGCACTTCGTCCAGGAAGGCCGGCTCGGGCAGCGCCGCGCCGCGGGCGCGGAAATAGGCCGCCACCTCGAACACCAGCCGGTAGCGGCCGGCCAGGAAGGCGGCGCCTTCCAGCACCGGGCCGTCGGCGCGGCCGTCGGCGTTCAGGTGCAGGCTGCGCAGCCACTTGGGCCCCTCGGCGTCGAAGCGGTAGAGGCGCACGGCCATGCCGGCGGCGGGGCAGCCGTTGGCGGTGTCCAGCACATGTGTTGTCAGCTTGCCCATCGAGTCTCCTGAGATGGGGCAAAGTTTAGGGATGAATGCACCCCGCTACCCCCGCGACCTGATCGGCTACGGCGAGAACCCGCCCCATGCGCAGTGGCCCGGCCAGGCCCGGGTGGCCGTGCAGTTCGTCCTCAACTACGAGGAGGGCGGCGAGCACTCGGTGCTGCATGGCGACGCGGGCAGCGAGCAGTTCCTGTCGGAGATGTTCAACCCGGCCAGCTACCCGGCGCGGCACCTCAGCATGGAGGGCATCTACGAGTACGGCTCGCGCGTGGGCGTGTGGCGGCTGCTGAAGGAGTTCGAGCAGCGCGCGCTGCCGCTGACGGTGTTCGGCGTGGGCATGGCGCTGGAGCGCCACCCCGACGTGACGCAGGCCTTCGTGGAGCTGGACCATGAGATCGCCTCGCATGGCTGGCGCTGGATCCACTACCAGAACGTCGACGCGGACACCGAGCGCGCCCACATGGCCCAGGCCATGGCCTCGCTGCAGCGCCTGACGCTGGGCCGCGACCCGCACGGCCTGGGCTGGTACACCGGCCGCGACAGCCCCAACACGCGCCGGCTCGTGGCCGACTTCGGCGGCTTCGAGTACGACAGCGACTACTACGGCGACGACCTGCCCTTGTGGCTGCAGGTCCGCAAGACGAATGGCGAGCTGACGCCGCACCTCGTCGTGCCCTACACGCTGGACTGCAACGACATGCGCTTCGCGCTGCCGCAGGGCTTCAGCCATGGCGAGCCGTTCTTCGAGTACCTGAAGGACACGTTCGACGTGTTGTACGCCGAAGGGGCCGAGCGCCCGAAGATGATGAGCATCGGCATGCACTGCCGGCTGCTGGGCCGCCCGGGCCGGCTGCGCGCGCTGCAGAAGTTCCTGGATCACGTCGAGGCGCATGACCGCGTGTGGGTGTGCCGGCGGCTGGACATTGCGCGGCACTGGAAAGCGGTGCACCCCTTCGACCCCAAGACGGCTTTCCTGTGGGAATGATGACGCTAGCCGACCTCAACAACGCCAGCACCGCCGACTTCGTGCGGATGCTGGACGGCACCTATGAACATTCACCGTGGATCGCCGAGCGTGCGGCGGCTTCCCGGCCGTTCAAGTCGCTCGCGGCGCTGAAGGTGGCGCTGGCCCGCGTGGTGCGCGAGGCCGGCCAGACCGATCAGGTGTGGCTGATCCGCGCCCACCCCGAACTGGCCGGCAAGGCCGCCGTGGCCGGCACGCTGACGGCGGAGTCGACGAATGAGCAGCAGAAAGCCGGGCTGACCGCCTGCACGCCGGAGGAATTCGCCCGGCTGCAGCAGCTCAATGCGGACTACAACGCCCGCTTCGGCTGGCCCTTCATCCTGGCCGTGCGCGGGCCGCGTGGCACCGGCTTCACACGCGCCGAGATCATCGCCACCTTCGAGCGCCGGCTGCGCGCGCACCCGGATGTCGAACGCGCCGAATGCCTGCGCCAGATCCACCGCATTGCCGAGATCCGGCTGAACGACAAGTTCGGCGTGAGGCCCGCGCTGGGCGAGCAGCTGTGGGACTGGGCCGCTGAACTGGCCGCGCACAGCGACACCGAGGACTTCCTGACCTGCACCTACGCCACGCCCGCGCACACCGCCGTCGCCCAGCAGCTGATGGCGTGGATGCGCGACTGCGGCTTCGACGAGGTGAGCCGCGATGCGGTGGGCAATGTCGTGGGCGTCTACCACGGCAGCGGCGATGCCTCGGCCCAAAAACGCCTGCTGACCGGCAGCCACTACGACACCGTGCGCCGCGCCGGCCGCTTCGACGGCCGGCTGGGCATCTTCGTGCCCCTGCTGGTCGTGCGCGAGCTGCACCGCCAGGGCAAGCGCCTGCCGTTTGCGCTGGAGGTCGTCGGCTTCTCCGAGGAAGAGGGCCAGCGCTTCCCGGCCGACTTCCTCGGCGCCAGCGCGCTGATCGGCAGCTTCCAGCCCGCCTGGCTGGACCAGACCGACGCGGCCGGCATCACGCTGCGCGATGCGATGCAGGCGGCCGGCCTGGCCGGCACGATGGACGCCATCCGGGCGGTCAGGCGCGACGCGTCGCGCTACTTCGGCTTTGTCGAGGTCCACATCGAGCAAGGCCCGGTGCTGGACAGCCTGGACCTGCCGCTGGGCATCGTCACCAGCATCAACGGCAGCCGCCGCTACACCGGCGAGATCGTCGGCCTGGCCAGCCATGCCGGCACCACGCCCATGGGCCAGCGCCGCGATGCGGCCGCCGGCGTGGCCGAGCTGCTGCTGTTCTGCGAGCAGCGCGCCGCCGCCGTGCCCGACGTGGTGGCCACCGTGGGCATGCTGGAGGTGCCCGCCGGCTCCATCAACGTCATCCCCGGCCGCTGCCGCTTCAGCCTGGACCTGCGCGCCACCACCGACGCAGCGCGCGACGCGCTCGACGCCGACGTGCGCGCCAGGCTGGACGAGATCTGCCAGCGCCGCGGCCTGAGCGTCACGCTGCAGCCCACGCTGGCCGCCAATGCCGCGCCGAGTGATGTCGCCTGGCAGTCGCGCTGGGAGGCTGCCGTCACCGCGCTGGGCCTGCCGCTGCACCGCCTGCCCTCGGGCGCCGGGCATGACGCGATGAAGCTGCACGAGCTGCTGCCCCAGGCCATGCTGTTCGTGCGCGGCGGCAATGGCGGCATCAGCCACAACCCGCTGGAATCGGTGACGGCGGATGACGCACAGCTCGCCGTGGATGCCTTCCGGCAATTGATCGAGACCTTGCATGTCTGAGCCCCTGGACACCCTGATCGCGGACCGCTTCGCCGAGGAGGTGCGCTTCCTGCAGGCCCTGGTCCGCATCCCCACCGACACCCCGCCCGGCAACAACGCGCCGCATGCGGACCGCACGGCCGAGCTGCTGACGGAACTCGGCTTCACCGTCGAGAAGCACGCCGTGCCCACCGCCGAGGTGCAGGCCGCCGGCATGCAGTCCATCACCAACCTCATCGTGCGCCACCGCTTCGGCGAGGGCGGCCCGACGATCGCGCTCAATGCGCATGGCGACGTGGTGCCGCCGGGCGAGGGCTGGACGCACGACCCCTACGGCGCTGAGGTGGTGGACAACAAGCTCTATGGCCGCGCCTCAGCCGTCAGCAAGAGCGACTTCGCGACCTACACCTTCGCGCTGCTGGCGCTGAAGAACTCCGGCCTGCCGCTCAAGGGCGCCGTGGAGCTGCACTTCACCTACGACGAGGAGTTCGGCGGCGAGCTGGGCCCCGGCTGGCTGCTCAGACAGGGGCTCACCAAGCCCGACTACCTGATCGCCGCCGGCTTCAGCTACCAGGTGGTCACGGCCCACAACGGCTGCCTGCAGATGGAGGTGACGCTGCACGGCCTGGCCTCGCATGCGGCCTACCCGCACACGGGCGTCGACGCGCTGCAGGCCGCCAACCGGCTGCTGACCGCGCTCTACGCCCACAACGATGTGCTGAGGGCGCGGCTGTCGCAGGTGCCCGGCATCACCCACCCCTACCTGAACGTGGGCCGCATCGAGGGCGGCAGCAACACCAACGTCGTGCCCGGCAAGGTGGTGCTGAAGCTGGACCGCCGCATGATCCCCGAGGAAGACCCGGTGGCGGTGGAGGCGGAGGTGCGCGCGCTGATCGAGGGCGCCGTCGCGCAGTGCCCCGGCGTGAGGCTGGAGATTCGGCGGCTGCTGCTGGCCCACGCGATGAAGCCGCTGCCCGGCGCCGCGCCGTTGATTGCCGCGCTGCAGAGGCACGGCGAGGCGGTGTTCGGCGAGGCCATCCCGACCTCCGGCACGCCGCTCTACACCGACGTGCGGCTCTACACGGCCCATGGCATCCCGGCCGCCATCTACGGCGCCGGGCCGCGCACCGTGCTGGAGAGCAATGCCAAGCGGGCCGACGAACACCTGGTGCTGGACGACCTGAAGCGCGCCACGAGGGTGGTGGCGCGCACGCTGGCGGATCTGCTGGCGCGGCGAGACGGCGATCTTCCGGGCGCCCGGCGGGCGTAGGCGGGGCGAACCGGCCGCAGGCGCTGGCGCCTTCCTGACACGGGGACAGGCCGCTGAACCGGGAACGCAGCGCCGGGTCGTGACGTCCAAGCAGACGTCACAACCCGGGAGACCCCATGAACCACCTGGCACGCAGCGCGCTGGCCACGCTGGCCACCACCACCCTGGTCGCCTGCGGCGGCGGCTACGGCACCGGCGCCCCGCCGGCGACACCCTCCAGCGACATGCTCGTGGAAGAAGGCCGCCAGACCTTCCGCTACGACACCTTCGGCGACGAGGCGAAATGGACCGGCCAGCTGCGCATGCACGAGGTCGTGGCCACGGCCGTCACGCCGGCCGTGGCGCTGGATGTGGGCCTGAAGGTCGACGTCGACGCGCTGCCCGACCCGCTCAGGCAGGCGCTCGCGGCCGGCCAGGTGCCGCTGGACGACCCGCAGACCACCCTCGCCCTGCTGCAGCTGGACGCCGTCGTCGGCCTCAAGGCCCGCGTGGAGAAGGAGGGCGACGTGCTCAGGCTGCGGACGCTGGGCGTGACCTGCGCGCTGTGCCACTCCACCGTCGACAACTCGTTCGCACCCGGCATCGGCAAGCGCCTGGACGGCTGGGCCAACCGTGACCTCGACGTGGGCAAGGTCATCTCGCTCTCGCCCGCGCTGGACGCGGCGGCCAAGGCCGTGTTCGCCAGCTGGGGCCGGGGCAAGTACGACGCCCGCTTCAGCATCGACGGCAAGAGCAAGCCCGCCGTCATTCCGCCGGCGTACGGCCTGGCCGGCATCCACAAGATCACGTTCACCGGGGACGGTGCCGACATCGCGTACTGGAACCGCTACGTCGCCGTCACGCAGATGGGCGGCCTGGGCAGCTTCTCGGACCCGCGGCTGCCGGCGGCCACCGTCACCAACGGCACGGTCGACCGGGTCAGTGCCAGGTTGCCGGGGCTGCAGGCCTACCAGCTGTCGCTCGCCGCACCCCCGGCCCCCGCGGGCAGCTTCGACGCCATGGCGGCCGGCCGCGGCAAGCTGCTGTTCGAGGGCAGGGCGCAATGCCTGGCCTGCCACAGCGGCGGCCTGTTCACGGACGCGAACGCGCGCCTGCACGGCCCGGATGCGTCCATGGCCGAACCCGAGTCGCCCAGCCACGCCGCACGCTCGGCCACGCGGATGTACCGCACCACGCCGCTGAAGGGCGTGTGGCAGCACGCGCCCTATTTCCACGACGGCAGCGCCGCGGCGCTCGAAGACGTGGGCGCCGCCTACAACGCCCGGCACAACCTCGGGCTCACGCCGGCCGACATCGCCGATCTCGCGCAGTACCTGAAATCGCTGTGACGGGAACGCCGCCGCGGCTCGCGACGTCCATCTCCCTGTCGGCACTTCCGACATCAACCCCAGGCACCATCATGACTCGACGTTTTCCCCTCGCCGCCCTCGCCATCGCCGCCGCCCTGTCCTTGCAGGCCCGCGCGGACGGCGCCCCGAACGACGCGCAGATCGCCGCCATCGTCGTCACCGCCAACCAGGTGGACGTGGAGGCCGGCCGGTTCGCCGTGGACAGGACCAGGTCCGCCAAGGTCAAGGCGTTCGCGCAGCAGATGGTCACCGACCACAGCGGCGTGAACAAGATGGCCGTGGACCTCGTCACGCGCCTCAAGGTCAGGCCGCAAGACAACGCCACGGCCCAAAGCCTGCAGAAGGGCGGCGACGACAACCTCGCCCGGCTGCGCGCGCTCGACGGCACGGCTTTCGACAACGCCTATGTGGCCCACGAGGTCGTCTACCACGAGGCCGTGCTCGACGCGCTGGACAAGGTGCTCATCCCCAGCGCCAGCCATGCCGAGCTGAAGGCCCTGCTGCTGAAGGTGCGCCCGGCCATCGACGCCCACCTGCAGCATGCGCGCCACCTGCTGGGCGAACTGAAGTGAAGCCGCCGCTGCGAGCTGCCGCGCTGGCCGTGGCGCTGGCGGCCGCCGGCCCGGCGGCCTGGGCGGCCACGCACACGGTCGTCGTCGAAGGCATGCGTTTCCAGCCCGCAGCGCTGACCGTCCGGCGTGGCGACCGCATCACCTGGGTCAACCGCGACGTGGTGCCCCACACCGCGACCGCGGCGAAAGGCTTCGACTCGGGCACCATCGCGCCCGATGCCTCGTGGAGCTTCGCCGTGAAGAAGACGGGGCAGCTGGACTACGTCTGCGTGCTGCATCCGATGATGAAGGCCCGGCTGACGGTGAATTGAAGCCATGGACACGACTCCCCCGATGGAACCGGCGACGCGCCAGGCCGACCACGACCTGGCGCACCGGGTCGCGGCGGGCGACACCGCCGCCTTCGAACAGCTGATGCGCCGGCACAACCGGCGCCTGTTCCGCGTGGCGCGCGCCACGCTCAGGCATGACGGCGACGCCGAGGATGCGCTGCAGGAGGCCTATCTGCAGGCTTACCGCGGCATGGGCCGGTTCCGCGGCGAGGCCTCGCTGGGCACGTGGCTGTCGCAGCTGGTGATGAACGAATGCCTGAGCCGGTTGCGCAAGCAGGCGCGCCGCGACGCGATTGCCCGCATGGTGCAGGCCGAGCCGGCCATCGAGGGCGAGCTGCCGGAGCAGCAGGAGGACCCCATGGACGCACGGCCGGCCGAAGGGCCCGAAGACGCACTGGCACGGGCGCAGCTGCGCACGCTCATCGAACGCAAGCTCGACGAACTGCCGGAGAGCTTCGCCGCCGTCTTCGTGCTGCGCGGCGTGGAGGGGCTGAGCGTGGGAGAAACCGCGCAGTCCCTCGGCATCCCCGAGGCAACGGTGCGCAGCCGCTACTTTCGCGCCCGTGGGTTGTTGCGCGAATCGCTCGCGCAGGACCTCGACCTCGCGCAGCAGGACGTCTTCGCGTTCGACGGCGAACGTTGCGACCGCATCGTCGCCGACGTGCTGGCCCGGCTGCCACGCGACGTGGCGACAGGCGCCTGGCTTGATCTGCTTCAAACCCCGGCCGACCCCGCTGCCTAGAATTCGCGCCATGCCCGGCACCCTGCGCCTCCGCCCACGCCGCCACCGCTGGTGGCTGCTGGCCGTGCTGGTGCTGGCCATGCTGGCGCCGGGCATCAGCGCGGCGCTGGCCCATGCGCGTGGCGACTTCAGCGCCTGGCAGGACGTCTGCCGCGCGCCGTCGGCGGTCCGCCAGGGCCTGTCTCTTATACACATCTCCGAGCCCACGAGACGGACTCCT
>CAXDTK010000096.1:0-16807 GCA_963992225.1 uncultured Comamonadaceae bacterium
AGCTGCGCCGCGTGCAGCACAAGGCCCGGCTGGACGAGCAGTCCACCGCGCTGGATGCCGAAGCGGCGGCGCCGCTGGCGGCGCACCGCGCAGCCGTGAAGGCGCTCTGGCAGGCGGTGTTCGGCTGACCGGCCCGGTCAGGTGCGCACTTCGCCCTGGCCCAGCACCACCCACTTCATCGACGTCAGCCCCTCCAGGCCCACCGGGCCGCGGGCGTGGAACTTGTCGGTGGAGATGCCGATCTCGGCGCCCAGCCCGTACTCGAAGCCGTCGGCAAAGCGGGTGCTGGCGTTGACCATCACGCTGGCCGAATCCACCTCGCGCAGGAAGCGCATCGCGCTCGGGTGGTGGGTCGTCAGGATGGCGTCGGTGTGGTGCGAGCCGTAGCGGTTGATGTGGCCAATAGCCTCGTCCAGCGAGTCCACCACCTTGATGCTGATGATGGGCGCCAGGTACTCGGTGGACCAGTCCTCCTCCGTCGCCGCCACCGCCCCGGGCACCAGGGCCAGCGTGCGCAGGCAGCCGCGCATCTCCACGCCCTTGGCCTTGAACACCGCAGCGATGCGCGGCAGGAAGGCCGCCGCCTGCGCCGCATGCACCAGCAGCGATTCGGTCGCGTTGCAGGGGCTGTACTTCTGCGTCTTGGCGTTGTCGACCACCTTGATGGCCTGGTCGAGATCGACGAACTCGTCGACATAGCTGTGGCAGTTGCCGTCCAGGTGCTTGATGACGGGCACCTTGGCTTCCGCCGAGATGCGCTCGATCAGGCCCTTGCCGCCGCGCGGGATGATGACGTCCACCCATTGCGGCTGGCTGATCAGCAGGCCCACGGCGGCGCGGTCGGTGGTGTTGACCAGCTGCACGGCAGCAGCCGGCAGGCCGGCTTCTTCGAGCGACGCGGCCACGATCCCGGCCAGCGCCAGGTTGGAATGGATGGCCTCGGAGCCGCCGCGCAGGATGCAGGCGTTGCCGCTCTTGATGGCCAGCGAGGCGGCCTCGATGGTCACGTTGGGGCGGCTCTCGTAGATCATGCCGAACACGCCCAGCGGCACGCGCATCTGGCCCACGCTGATGCCGCTGGGGCGGCGCTTCACGCCGCTGATCTCGCCGATGGGGTCGGGCATGGCGGCGATCTGCTCGCAGCCTTCGGCCACGGTGGCCAGGGTCTTGGCGTCCAGCTTGAGGCGGTCGCGCAGCGGGCCGCTCAGCTCGGCGGCGTGCCCCAAGTCGCGGGCGTTGGCGTCGGCCAGCGCCGGGCCGGCCTCGCGCAGGCGGCGGGCCAGCGCCAGCAGCGCGGCGTTCTTGGCGGCCGTGGAGGCGGCGGCCATCTGCGTGGCGGCGGCGCGGGCGGCGCGGCCGAGGTCGTCCATGTAGGCGGGCAGGCTCATAGGCGCGATTGTCCCAGGGACGCTGCCCGGCAGCGCTTCGTCAGCGCGTGACCGACGCTTGCTCGGCGCCTGTCATGCGCGGCGACCCGGTCGCTCCATCGCCACCTCGGAGCCCCGGAAGCCCAGTGCCTCGTAGAAGGCCGACACGCCTCCGCGCCCGGCACGCAGCACCCAGGTCATGCGCTCGTCGCTGCCCATGGCCGCCTGCACGAGCGCGCGGCCCACGCCGGCACGGCGGTGCGAGGCCGCGACGACGACCATGGAGATGTAGCCGTTGAAGAGGCCGTCGCTGATGGCGCGCAGGAAGCCGACGACACGGCCCGCCTCCACGGCCACCAGCACCACCTGGGACTGGGCCAGCAGTCGCCGAAACACCGCCGCATCCTCCACGCGGGGGCCCCAGTCGTTGTCCAGCAGCAGCTGGCGGGCCGCCTCAACCTCGTCCGGCCGGATTGCTCGGATCTCCACGTCAGCCTCCGAACATCATCCGGCTGGCCAGCGCCCGCTTCAGCGGCGTCGCCTTCTCCAGCCCCGCCAGCGCCAGCCCGCGCAGCGCCGGCAGGCCCGGCAGCCGCCAGGCGAAGCTGCGCGCGAGGAAGTCGGTGGCGGCGATCATGGGCCAGCGGTCGGGGGCGCGCTGGCGGTCGATGCGCGCCAGCACGGCGTCCAGACCGGTGCCGTCCGTCGGGGTCCAGTCCCGCAGCGCATCCACCAGCACCTGCGCGTCGCGCAGGCCCAGGTTCAGCCCTTGGCCCGCGACCGGGTGCAGCGTCTGCGCGGCGTTGCCGATGCGCAGCGTGCGGCCCTGCAGCAGCCGCGTCTCGGCGTTCAGGCCCAGCGGGAAGCATTTCAACGCCGAGATGCCGGTCAGCCGGCCGGCCACCGCGGGCAGCTGCTGCTGGATGACGGTCAGGCGCTGGGCGTCGGTCAGCGCGGCGATGTCGTCCTCGGCCTGCGGCAGGCACCACACCAGCGCCGCGCGCGGGCCCAGCGCGTCGTCGGGCAGCGGCAGCAGCGCCAGCGGTCCGTTGCGCGTGAAGCGCTCGATGGCCAGGCCCTGCAGCCCCGGCGCCGCCAGCCTGACGCTGCCGACCCAGGCGTTCTGGTGGTAGTCGCTGCGGATGGCCTTGCGGTCCTGCTCGGCGAACACGCCGCCCTCGGCGACGACGGCCAGGTCGAAGCGCTCGGCCAGGTGGGCCTCGCCGCTGTCCAGCTCCACGCCGCCGGCCTCGCTGCGGATCGCATGCACCGGCGTGCCGAAGCGCGTGAAGAGGCGCTGCGGCGCCACCGCGGCCGCGGCCAGCCAGCGCTGCTGCAGCGGCGCCACCAGCGCGCCATAGGGCAGCACGGCGCCCAGCTGCGGCAGGCCCAGCTCGGCGGCGCTGATGCGCACCTCGCCGGCCACCGGCGACGGCGGGGCCTGGCTGACATGCACGCTGCGGATGGCCTCGGCCACCGCGGGCTGCCAGCAGCCCAGGCGCTGCAGCAGCCGCACGCTGCCGAGGTTGAGCGCCAGCGTGCGCGCGTCGCCGCTGACGTCGCGGTCCAGCGGGCGGGTGTCGAACAGGTGGATTTCGGCGGCCTGCGTGTCGTTCAGCCGCTCGGCGGCCAGCAGGGCGAGGGCGAGGCCGGCGGGGCCGGCGCCGATGACGGCGAGCTTCATGCCGCAACGATAACCGGCCGCCCGTAGTCCGAACGGCTTCCCCCTAGGCACGGCGGCGTCACGGTCGCCGGTCAGAGTCCGGTGCTGGTAATTATCCAACGCAGGAGCCAGCCATGAAGGGCACGTCCCACCCGACCAACGACCTGACGATCAACCCGTCGGGCAATGAATCCATCCACGACGTCATCGGCCGCATCGACCCGAGCCGGCGGCTGTTCATCAAGGGTGGCGTCGGCGGCGCAGCCCTGGCGACCGCCGGCGGCCTGACGCTCGGCGGCCTGGTGGGCACCGTGCAGGCCGCCCCGGTGGCGGCCGGCACCGGCTTCCCCGGCATCGGCTTCGAGAGCATCCCGGCCAGCGTGGACATCGACCCGAGCACGACCGCCAGCCGCGTGGCCGACGCAGTGCGCGTGCCAGCCGGCTACAAGGCCGAGCTGTTCGTCGCCTGGGGCGACGCCATCATGCCCGGCGGCCTGCCGTTCAGCGGCACGGCCGGCGAGTCGGCGGCCGAGCAGCTCAAGCAGTTCGGCATGCACAACGACGGCATGCACTTCTTCCCGTTCACCGGCACCGACGGCAAGCCGTCGTCGGAGCGCGGCCTGCTGGCCGTCAACAACGAGTACACGCACGAGGAGCTGCTGTTCGCCGACGGCCAGGTCGGCGCCGGCTACACGCTCGCCAAGACGCGCAAGTCGCAGGCCGCGCACGGCGTGTCCATCGTCGAGGCGCGCAAGCTCAGCGGCAAGTGGCGCGTCGTGAAGGCCTCGCCCTACGGCCGCCGCATCACCGCCAACACGCCGATGCGCATCGCCGGCCCCGCCGCCGGCCACGCGCTGCTGCGCACGCGCGAGTTCGTCATCACCGACACCGCCTCCATCGCCACCGGCGCCACCACCGACGGCACCACCTGCTTCGGCACGGTCAACAACTGCGCCCACGGCATCACGCCCTGGGGCACCTACCTGACCTGCGAGGAGAACTGGAACGGCAACTTCGGCGGCACCGGCGCCGTCGACACCTCGGCCGCGACCGAGATCGGCAAGCTCAACCTGCGCTACGGCGTCGTCGCGGCCGGCTTCGGCTACCGCTGGCACCAGACCGACCCGCGCTGGGACGTGTCCACCAACCCCAACGAACCGCACCTGTTCGGCTGGGTGGTCGAGATCGACCCCTACGACCCCAAGGCCACGCCGGTCAAGCGCACCGCGATGGGCCGTTTCAAGCACGAGAGCGCGCAGTACGTCGTCGACAAGGACCTCAACATCGCCTTCTACATGGGCGACGACGAGCGCAACGAGTACATCTACAAGTTCGTCTGCGCCGGCAAGTACAACCCCACCAACAAGGCCGCCAACCGCAACCTGCTGGACAGCGGCACGCTGTACGTGGCGCGCTTCGACGCCGACCTGACGGGCCGCTGGATCGCGCTGCAGCCCGGCACCATCGCGCTGGACGGCCGCCCGCTGCGCGAGCATGCCAACTTCGCCGGCGCGAACGACGCCGAGGTGCTGGCCAAGATCCTGGTCAAGACCCGCATGGCGGCCGACGCCGTGGGCGCCACCATGATGGACCGCCCGGAGTGGACCGGCGCGCGCCCGCGCATCGGCGGCTTCGACGAGGTCGAGGTCTACTGCACGCTGACCAACAACAACCGCCGCGGCACCGGCAGCTCGGTGAACAAGGCCGACGGCAGCACCGCCGCCGGCTCGGCCCGCCCGCCGGTGGACGCGGCCAACCCGCGCGAGGACAACGTCTACGGCCACATCATCCGCTGGCGCGAGGCCGGCAAATCGGTGCTGGCCACCGGCTTCGGCTGGGACCTGTTCGCGCAGAACGGCGACACCGCGACCGCCAAGGCCGCCAAGCCCACCAACAACTACAAGGGCAACATCGTCGACACGCCCGCCGGCAGCGCCGACTTCGGCGCCCCGGACGGCCTGTGGTTCGACTACTTCGGCCGTCTGTGGGTGCAGACCGACCAGGTCGGCGACGGCTCGGGCGACTGGGTCAACATCGGCGCCAACTGCATGGTCTGCGCCGACCCCAACACCGGCGAGATGCGCCGCTTCCTGACCGGCCCGAACAAGTGCGAGGTCACCGGCGTGACCATGACGCCGGACGGCCGCACGATGTTCGTCGGCGTGCAGCACCCGGGCGAGGACGCCACGGCGGCCAACCCGACGCAGTTCTCCAACTGGCCGCAGGCGCAGTGGAGCGTCGCCTCCGACGGCATCACCGCGCTGCCGGCCGGCCGCCCGCGCTCGTCGGTCGTCGTCATCACCAAGGACGACGGCGGCGTCATCGGCAGCTGAGCCGCCCTCCCACACACCAAGGACTACTTGCCATGAAAACCTCCTTCGCAACCCTGGCGCTGGTGGCCGCCCTCGCCGCCACCGGCGCGGCCCGCGCCGACAGCCTCGTCTCGCCGACGGCCAGCTTCGCCGCCACCACCAGCCTGTTCAACTTCGACGGCTATGACGGCATGGCCGTCACCGCCGGCAAGCGCGTCTGGCTGGACAGCGACAGCTACGTCGTCACCGACGCCTCGGCCGTGATCGGCGCCAGCGAGCAGGACCTGGGCGGCAACGGCCTCTGGGGCGCCCGCTTCGGCGCCACGCCCACCGGCAGCGGCAACTTCCTGTCGGCCACCGGCGCCACGCTGTTCAGCTTCTTCTTCGCCGGCCCGCAGGCCCAGGTCGGGGCCTTCTTCAACCTCAGCCAGCCGCTGGAAGGCGCCAAGACCGGCGTGCTGACGCTGACCGCCTACAGCGCCGCCAACCAGGTGCTGGAGTCGTTCAGCTACAAGGTTGACACGGCGGTGGACAGCTACAACGAAGGCATGTTCCTGGGCTTCAGCCGCGCCAGCGCCGACATCCACAGCTTCGCCGTGACGGTGTCCGCCGGCCAGTCGCTGGTGGTGGACGACGTGCACCTGAGCGCCTCGCCGGTGCCCGAGCCCGGCAGCCTGGCCCTGCTGGCGGCCGGCCTGGCCGTCGTCGGCGGCGTGGCCCGCCGTCGGCGCTGAGCTGAAGGACCGGCCCCTCGCCCCGCCGCGCCGCGCTGCACGCGGGCGAGGCCGGGCGGTCCCCCGAGGGGACGGCGCTGCTTGCGGCAGCGGGCCGCAAGCACATCGCCCACCGGGCCGGCCTGGGGCGGCCCGGCGCACGGCCCGCGGGTCCGGGCATCGAGCGGGGCACCTGCAGGCCGGAGGGACCGCGCGTAAGCTGCGGTCCCTCGTCACTTCTGCCGCGCAACCCACCATGCAATACCGCCGCCTCGGCCGTGCCGGCCTCCAGGTCTCCGAGCTCTCGCTGGGCTCCTGGGTCACGTACCACAACCAGGTCGACACCAAGGCCGCCACCGAGATGCTGGCCGCCGCCTTCGACGCCGGCATCAACTTCTTCGACAACGCCGAGGTCTACGCCCAGGGCGAGAGCGAGGTGGTGATGGGCCAGGCCTTCAAGGCGCTGGGCTGGCACCGGCTGGACTACATCGTGTCCAGCAAGTTCTTCTGGGGCCTGACCCGCGACGGCGTGACCACCGCCAACCGCAAGGACACGCTGAACCGCAAGTACCTGATGCAGGCGGTGGACGGCTCGCTGAAGCGGCTGCAGCTGGAGCACCTGGACCTGATCTACTGCCACCGGCCCGACCCCAACACGCCGATCGAGGAAACGGTCTGGGCGATGAGCGACATCATCCGCCAGGGCAAGGCGCTGTACTGGGGCACCAGCGAGTGGAGCGCCGCCGACATCCGCGCGGCCTGGGACATCGCGGACCGCCACCACCTGCACAAGCCGGTCGTGGAGCAGCCGCAGTACCACCTGTTCCACCGCAGGCGCGTGGAGCAGGAGTACGCCCGGCTGTACGAGGACATCGGCCTGGGCCTGACGACCTGGAGCCCGCTGGCCTCGGGCCTGCTGACCGGCAAGTACCGCGGCGGCATCCCGGAGGGCAGCCGCGGCGCGCTGGAGAACATGGCCTGGATGCGCGAGCAGCTGCAGGACAAGGCCCGCAACGACGCGGTCGGCGGCCTGGCCGAGATCGCCGGCGAGCTGGGCTGCAGTACCGCGCAGCTGGCCATCGCGTGGATCAACCGCAACCCGCGCGTGTCCACCGTCATCCTGGGCGCCAGCCGGCTGGAGCAGCTGCAGGACAACCTGGGCGCGCTGGCCGTCACGCCGCGGCTGACGCCGGAGGTGGTGGCACGCATCGAGGCGCTCACCGCCCCGCTGGCGCGCTGAGGCGCTGACGCAGGCCGCGCCGCGTCAGGCCGGCGCGGGGCCGGCCACCGGCACCCAGACGCGAAAGCGCGTGCCCTCGCCGGGCGCGGACTGCAGCTCGATGCGCCCGCCGTGCTTCTGCACGATGGAGAACGACATCGACAGGCCCAGCCCGGTGCCCTGCCCCACCGGCTTGGTGGTGTAGAACGGCTCGAAGACGCGGCGCTGCACGTCCGGGCTCATGCCGCAGCCGTCGTCCGCCACCTCGACCCAGACCCAATCGCCCTCGGTGGCGCCGTCGGCGTCGGTGCGCGCCTGCACGCCGGTCGACAGCGTGATGACGCCGCGGCGGTCCGGCGGCATCGCATGGGCCGCGTTCACGATCAGGTTCATGAACACCTGGTTGAGCTGGCCGGCACGGCAGCGCACCGGCGGCAGCGCGCCGTAGTCGCGCCGCACGTCGGCGCGGTACTTCACCTCGTTCATCACGACGTTGAGCGTCGACTCCAGGCCGGCGTTGAGGTCGGCCTGCTCCCAGTCGGAATGGTCCACGCGCGAGAAGTCCTTCAGGTCCTGCACGATCTTGCGCACGCGCGACAGGCCGTCCTCGCTCTCGTCCAGCAAGGCGGGCAGGTCCTCGCCGATGAAGTCCAGGTCCACCGCCTGCCGCAGCGCGGCCAGCTCGGCGTCCGCCGGCGCGGGCGCGCGGCGCGCGTAGGCCTGGGTCAGCGCCAGCAGCTGCTCGGCATAGCGGCGCAGCGTGCCGAGGTTGGAGTTGACGAAGCCGATGGGGTTGTTGATCTCGTGCGCCACGCCGGCGGCCAGCTGGCCGATGGAGGCCAGCTTCTCGGACTGCAGCAGCTGGTTCTGCGCCTCCTCCAGCCGCGCATTGCTTTCCTTGATGTTGCGGTAGTTGCGGACCAGCTCCTCCTGCGCGCGCATGACGTCGCTGTGGTCCTGCAGCAGCCACCACATGCCCGGCGAGCTGCCGTCGGGGTCGGACGCGTAGGCGATGAGCTGCACCCAGATGCGCCGGCCGTGCCAGGTCTTGAGCCACATCTCGTGCACCAGCGACGTGCCGGCCTGCAGCGCATTGGAGGCCAGGCGGCCCAGGTCGTGGAAGTCGGCGGCGTCGATGAACAGCTGGCGCAACGGCAGCTCGGACGCCGGCATGTCGGCGGGCAGCTCCAGGATCTCGGCGAACTTCTTGTTGCTGCGCACGATCTGCTGCTCGCGCGTGGCGACGATGCCGACCGAGGCGTTCTCCATGAAGGCCTCCAGCTCGTGGTGGGTCAGCAGCAGCTCGGCGGTGCGCTGCGCCACCATGGACTCCAGCTCGGCATGGTGGCGGCGCAGCTGCTCCTCGGCATGGCGGCGCTGGGTCACGTCCTGCAGCGTCTTGATGGCCCCCACGACCCGGCCCTCGATGCTGCGCAGCGGCGCCGCCGTCACGCACAGCCAGCGCCCGGCGGGGCCCAAGTGCGGGAAGAAGGCCTCGTAGGTGTAGCTGTCGGGCAGCAGCGGCGCGCGCTGCAGGCCGGGCCCGTAGAGCGCCGGGCCTTCGGTCTCCACGCGGCCGTCGACGATCAGCTCCGGCAGCGTCGGCCGGGCCTCGCTGTAGAACGCGCGCCAGATGTCGTCGCTGCCCAGCACCTGCGCCGCGGTGCGGCCGGTCAGGCTGGCGCAGGCGGCGTTCCAGTGGGTGACGCGGTGGGCGTCGTCGATCACGTAGCTGGCCACCGGCCCGTTCTCGACGATCTGGTACATGACGCGGCCGACCTCCAGCAGGCTGTTCTGCACATGGCGGATGTCGCTGAGGTCCTGGCAGGTCAGCAGCGCCAGCGGGTCGCAGTCGGCGCCGGTCAGGCGGCGCGCGCTGATCTCCAGGTGGCGGCGCGTGCCGCTGGCGCTGAGCGCGTCGATCTCCAGCGTCGGCAGCGCCTCGTCGCTGCCCAGGCAGCGGCGGCCGTAGTCGCGCAGCTGGGCCTGCTGCGACGGCACCGCCCAGGCCTCGGGCGCCAGCGCCAGCAACTCGTCGGCGCCGCAACCCAGCAGGCGCTGCATGGCGTCGTTGGCGAACACGATGCGCCGCCCGTCATGGGCCAGCAGCGCCGCGCTGACCGCCTCGAAGGCGGCGCGCTGCGCCGGCGGCAGGCAGGGCGGGCGCTGGCTCACCGGTCGGCCCCGTCCAGGCCCGCGGCGTCCAGCACATAGGCACCGTCCGCGCTCCACTGCACCTGCGTGATGCCGGGCTCCAACCGCTCCAGCCGGCGGCGCTCCGCCTCCTGCGGCGTGAGCCGGCCCAGCGCCAGCCGCTGCCGCTCGGCCAGCAGCTCGGTCTCCA
Organism: uncultured Comamonadaceae bacterium; assembly: GCA_963992225.1. Taxonomy (GTDB): domain Bacteria; phylum Pseudomonadota; class Gammaproteobacteria; order Burkholderiales; family Burkholderiaceae_C; genus Pelomonas. The sequence continues at coordinate 9,619 of CAXDTK010000096.1, forward strand.
GCGCCTGCTGCTGCTCGGCCAGCTGCTGGGCCACCAGGTCCAGCAGCGCCGCCTCGGACCAGGGCTTGGCCAGGAAGCGGCTGATGCGCGCCTCGTTGATCGCGGTGCTCAGGCCTTGCAGGTCGGCATGCGCCGACAGGATGACGCGCCGGCCGTCCGGCTGCAGCGCACGCAGCCGGGCCAGGAAGCGGGCGCCGTCCATGCCGGGCATGCGGAAGTCGCTGATGGCCAGCGCGAACGGCTGTTCGGCAGCGCGCGCCAGCGCCGCGGCGGGGTCGGTGAAGGCCTCGATGCGCGCGACCGGCAGCCGCCCGTCGGCCATGGCGCCGCGCAGCGTGCGCGTCAGCGCCTGCAGGATGGCGGGTTCGTCGTCGACCAGCAGCAGATGCGGCAGACCGGGGGCAGATGAAAGCATGGGCACTCCTGTCAGGCTGGCAGCGGCAGCGCGTTGGCCGGCGTGTCGCGGATGCGGAAAACGATGGCCAGCCCTTCCCGGCGCACCAGCTCCTGGATGGTGGCGATGACCGCGGCGTCGAAGACATAGCCCGCCGCTAGCAGCAGCGCGCCGCGCGGGCTCAGCAGGTCCTGAGCCAGCACCATGCCCGGCAGCAGCGCCGCGGCGCCCAGCTCGCGCTCGCGCGGCGCCGGGGCCGGCACCACGCGGATCACGCGGTCGAAGGCCTCCACCACCTCCGGCGCGAAGTGCGTGCCGGCGGCGCCACGGATCACCGCCAGCGCCTGGGCCGCGTCATGGCGGCGCTCGGACAGCCGGCCGGCCTGCAGGCCCTCGTAGGTGACGGCCAGGCCCACGACCTGGGCCGCCAGCGGCAGGTCGGCGCCGGTCAGGCCGTCGGGAAAGCCCAGACCGTCGCAGCGCTCCTGGTGCCAGCGCACCAGCCGCGCGGCGGCGCGCAGGCCCGACAGCGGCATCAGCGCGGCCTCGCCCTGCAGCGGGTAGCGGCGGTACTGGGCCAGGTCGTCGCCGCGCATGGTCGACACCGGCTTGCGCAGCAGGTCGTCCGGCAGGCCGATCTTGCCCACCTCGTGCAGCAGGCCGGCGGCGTAGCAGTCCTCGCACTCATGCTCGGGCAGCCGCAGCGCCGCGGCCAGCCGGCGGGCCAGCTGGCCGACGCGCTCGGAGTAGCCCGCCCGGCCGCCATCGCGCAGCTCCATCAGGCCGGCGAACACCTTGATCGACAGCAGGAAGTTCTCGCGCAGGTCGGCAAAGGCGCGCTCCAGCATGGCGTTGACCTGCGACAGCTCGGCCGTGCGCGCCGCCACGCGGCGTTCGAGCTGCTCGTTCTGCGCCTGCGTCAGCGCCATGCGGTCGCGGTCCTGCTTGCGCTGGCGGCTGCGCGTCAGCCCCTCGTGCACCGTCTGCAGCAGTTCCTGGTCGTCCCAGGGCTTGGCGATGTAGCGCTGGATCTCGCCCTCGTTGATCGCCGCCATCGTCGAGCCGATGTCGGCATAGCCGGTCAGCAGCAGCCGGCCGACATCCGGCCAGCGCTGGCGCACGGCCTGCAGCAGCCGGGCGCCGTCCATGCCGGGCATGCGCATGTCCGACACCACCAGGTCCACCGGCTCGCGCGCCAGCACCTCCAGCGCGGCGGCGCCGCTCTCGGCCAGCAGGATGCGGTGGCCCGCCGGCCGGAACAGGCGGCGCAGCGCGCTGAGGATGGACGGCTCGTCGTCCACGAACAGCAGCGTGGCGGCGGGGTCCGCGGGCGCGGATGCAGCAGGATCAGGGGACACGGACAGCCCACGGGCAGGGTGACGGTATTTGGCATTAACGCTCAAATATGCATCGCATATTTGATACATTTATGCCGTGATGCGCACAAATTCACGCGGATCGCGTATCGATCCCGCCAAAACCGGGCCCAAGGCCGCGGCGGTGTAAGTTTTCCCCTCGGGACTGTGCCCAGGCGCCGGGGCCGGACCGTCGCAGAGAATGCCGCCCATGTGGGTGTCGATAACAAAAGGGTGCGCAGCCCTGCTGATCGCCTGGGGGCTGGGGGGCGCAGCGCATGCGGTCGTGCCGCGCTTCGAGCCCATCGGCGAGCCGGGTGCCGTGCGCGACAACGTCGTGTCGGCCCTCGCCCTCGACGCCCGCGGCCTGCTGTGGGCGGGCTCGCCGGAAGGCCTGCTGCGCTTCGACGGCTATGCCTTCCGCCGCTACCCGCTGAGCGCCCCCGACGGCCAGCTGCTGCCCGAGCAGTTCGTGCGCGCCATGCTGCCCGACCCGCGCGGCTGGATCTGGGTGGCCGCCGGCAACAGCGGCCTGGTGCGGCTGGACCTGGCCAGCGGCCGCTGGGCGCGCTGGGCGCGCTCGGCCGAGTCGGCCGACGAGACCGCGCCCGCCGCCAACACGGTGCGCACGCTGGCGCTGGAGCAGGACGGCACGCTGTGGATAGGCGGCAGCGGCGGGCTGGACCGCTTCGACGTCAAGACCCAGCGCTTCACCCACCACCGCGGCCGCGAGGACGGCCTGCCCGACCCGCGCGTGCAGTCGCTGCTGGTGGACCGCCAGGGCACGCTGTGGATAGGCACCTGGCGGGGCCTGGCGCGCAAGGCGGTCGACGGCCCCATCGAGACGCTGGACGTGGGCCTGGCGGACCAGCTCGTCACGCTGATCAGCGAGACGCTGGACGGCCGCATCGTCGTCGGCACCGCCCAGGGCCGGCTGCGCGCGCTGTCGCCCGACGGCCAGCCGCTGCCCTTCAGCCCCGGCGCGCAGCCGGGCGACACCGGCGGCGTGTGGCCGGTCATGGCGATGGCCCAGCCGGACGCCGAGGAGCTGTGGTTCGGTGACGCCTCGGGGCTGTCGCGCCGCCGCGCCAGCGACGGCACGCTGATCGAGCGCCTGCCCGCCACCGGCGGCAGCGGCGGCGGCAGCGCGCCGCGCAGCGACGTGCGGGCGCTGCTGCGCGACCCGTCGGGCACCCTCTGGGCCGGCAGCTATGGCGGTGGCCTGATGCGGCATGTGCCGCCGCTGCCCGGCCTGGGCATGGTGCGCGAGCCCATCGCCGGCGGCGGCGCGGGGCTGGACGTGCGCAGCATCCTGCAGCTGCACAACGGCGAGGTCTGGCTGGGCCTGCTGTCCGGCGGCATCGAGCGGCGCGACCGCCAGCTGCAGCCGCTGGGCCAGATCACGCCCGGCCCGGGCGGCCTGCCGCCCGGCCGCGTCAACGCGCTGGGCCAGACCCGGGACGGCAGCGTCTGGGTGGCGGTGGACACGCAGCTGCTGCGCTTCGACGCGCGCGGCCGGCTGCTGGAGACGCTGCGCAGCGGCAACGCCGTGCCGCGCCGCTTCCACGCCACCGCCGACGGCGCGCTGTGGATCGCCACGCTGGACGGCGTGATGCGCTGGACGCCGCAGCGCCCGCAGATGCGCGCCGTGCCCACCGCCGGGCTGGTGGGCGGCACCGGCGAGGTCAACACCTTCGCCAGCCTGCCTGACGGCAGCCTGTGGGCGGGCGGCGCGGCGGGCCTGTTCCGCGTCGCCCGGCCGGGCGCCGACGAGCCGGTGGCCGAATGGGTCGAGCCCCGGGGCCTGACCGGCCAGACGGTGCTGGGCATGGCGGTGGACCCGGCCGGGCGGCTGTGGGTGGACACCGGCACCGGGCTGCATTCGCTGGTCGACAGCGACGGCAAGCATGCCCGCTTCGAGGCGGTGGCGGCGTCCGAGGTGGGCGGCGCGTTCGGGGCCAACCTGCTGTTCGACAGGCAGGGCCGCATCTGGTCGCAGCGCAACATGTACGACACCGAGAGCGGCGAGCGGCGCGAGCTGGGCGCGGCCGACGGCGCCGACCTGGGCACCGGCTGGTTCCGCTCCTACGCGCGGCTGGACGACGGCCGGCTGCTGTTCGGCGGCGCGCGCGGCATGCTGGTCATCGACCCGGAGCGCTTCGCGCCCTGGGGCTACAAGCCGCCGCTGGTCATTTCGGAGCTGCGCGTGGACGGCCAGGAGCGCCCGCTGCCCACCGCCGACGAGCCGGTGCGGCTGGCGCCCGGCGAGCGGGCGCTCAGCCTCGCTTTCGCCGCGCTGGACTACAGCCAGCCCGGCCGCAACCGCTACCGCTACCGGCTGCAGGGCCTGGACGCCGCCTGGATAGACGCCGGCGCGCTGGGCCGCACGGCCACCTACACCAACCTCGCACCGGGCAGCTACACGCTGCAGGTGCAGGGCAGCAACCGCGACGGCGCCTGGAGCCCCGACGAGCTGAAGCTGGCCGTCGAGGTGCGCGCCGCCTGGTGGCAGACGCGCTGGGCCATGGCCCTGGCGCTGCTGGGCCTGCTGGGCCTGGTGGCCGCCATCGTCAACATGCGCACGCGGCTGCTGCTGCGCCACCGCCGCGTGCTGGAGGCGCGCGTGCAGGAACGCACCGAGGCGCTGGAGGCCGCCACCGCGGCCCTGCAGGTCAAGTCCGCCGAGCTGGAGGAAGCCAGCCTCACCGACCCGCTGACCGGGCTGCGCAACCGCCGCTTCCTGGACCGCCAGATGCCGGCCGACGCGGCGCTGGCGTTGCGCCACTACGAGCCGCTGTCCGGCGCGCCGGTGCCCGGCGAGAGCGAGCAGGACCTGCTGTTCTTCCTGATCGACATCGACCACTTCAAGCGCATCAACGACGCCCACGGCCACATGGCTGGCGACGCGGTGCTGGAGCAGATGCGCGGCCGGCTGCAGCAGGTGTTCCGTGCCACCGACTACCTGGTGCGCTGGGGCGGCGAGGAGTTCCTGATCGTGGCGCGCGGCACGCCGCGCAGCCGCGCCGCCGAGCTGGCCGAGCGGGCCCGCCAAGCGGTGGCGTCGGAGGCCTTCGTGCTGGAGGGCGGCCTGCGGCTGGCGCAGACCTGCTCGGTGGGCTTCTCGGCCTTCCCGCTGTGCCCGGCGCTGCCGCGCGCGCTGGACTGGCGCTCGGCCATCGACCTGGCCGACGCGGCGCTCTACGAGGCCAAGGAGGCCGGCCGCAACGCCTGGGTGGGGCTGCTGGCCGCCGAGGCCGACAGCGAGGAGACGCTGCGCCAGGACGTGCGCCGGCCGCTGGACGGCTGGGCCGCGACCGGCCGGCTGCGGCTGCTGCGCTCGGGCTGATGCGGCGCGGCCGGCCCGCGGCAGCGGCTCACTCCAGCGCCGGCCCCCAGCCCAGCGGGGCGGGCAGGGCAGCCAGGATGCGCTGGCGCAGCGGCGCGTAGGCCTCGTCCACCGGCTGGCCGGGCCGCGGCGCGAGCGGGTCCTGGTGGCTGCCGAAGGCCTCGTCCAGCTCGGCCCAGTCGTCGGCCGACAGCAGCCGCACGGCCTGGGGCAGGATCTCGGCCTCCTCGCGCTTCATGTGGCGCAGGTAGCGCGCGGTGTAGACCTTGAGCTGCTGCTCGAACTTCTCGCGCCGCGGCTCGCCCATCTGCTCCCAGGCCAGCAGCGTGTGCTGCAGTTCGCGGATGGCGCGCTCGCCCTGGGCATGGTCGGCGTCCAGCGCGTCCAGCGTGTCGCGCAGCGCCGGCGCCAGCGCACGCAGCTTGGGGAACAGCAATTCGCTTTCCTTGGTGTGGTGCAGCCGCTCGGGGAACTCGTCCACGTAGAACAGCATCGCCCGCAGCGCGGCGAAATCGGGGTGAACACCGGCGCGGTGCTGGGCGTCGAGCAGCAGGGGCAGGGTGCGCAGCATCGCGGCGAGGGCGTCGTGCTCGGCGCGGATGACGCGCACGGCCAGGGGCATGGGCGTGGTCATGTGCCAAGCGTCCCGCGTTGGCGGGCGGCAGGCTTTGCGTTGGATCAAGCGCCGCCGGGGCACCCCCGTAAAATCCCGCGTTTCGCCCCTCAGCTCCAAAGAAAGACCGGCCATGACTGCTTCGACCGCCTCCCCCACCCTCATGGCCAACGCGATCCGCGCCCTCGCGATGGACGCGGTGCAGGCGGCCAACTCCGGCCACCCCGGCGCCCCCATGGGCATGGCCGACATGGCCGTGGCGCTGTGGGCGCGTCATCTGAAGCACAACCCGGCCAACCCGCACTGGGCCGACCGCGACCGCTTCGTGCTGTCCAACGGCCACGGCTCGATGCTGATCTACGCGCTGCTGCACCTGACCGGCTACGCGCTGCCCATCGAGGAGCTGCGCAACTTCCGCCAGCTGCACAGCAAGACGCCGGGCCACCCCGAGGTGGGCATCACCGCCGGCGTCGAGACCACCACCGGCCCGCTGGGCCAGGGCGTGACCAACGCCGTGGGCCTGGCGCTGGCCGAAAAGCTGATGGCGCGCGACTTCAACCGCGACGGCCACCGCATCGTCGACCACCACACCTATGTCTTCCTGGGCGACGGCTGCCTGATGGAAGGCATCAGCCACGAGGCCGCCTCGCTGGCCGGCGCCTGGAAGCTCAACAAGCTGATCGCGCTGTACGACGACAACGGCATCAGCATCGACGGCCAAGTCGAGCCCTGGTTCGCCGACAACACCGCCCAGCGCTTCAAGGCCTATGGCTGGCAGGTCATCGGCCCGGTGGACGGCCATGACGTGGACGCCGTGGACGACGCCATCGGCCGCGCCAAGCAGAGCACCGACAAGCCCACGCTCATCATCGCCAAGACCCACATCGGCAAGGGCTCGCCCAACCGCGCCAACACCGCCAAGGCGCACGGCGAGCCGCTGGGCGCCGAGGAGATCAAGCTGACCCGCGAGGCGCTGGGCTGGACGCACGAGCCGTTCACGCTGCCCGACGAGGTCTATGCCGCATGGGACGCCAAGTCCTCCGGCGCCGCCGCCGAGGGCAGCTGGGACGAGCGCTTCGACGCCTATGCCGAAGCCCACCCGGAGCTGGCCGCCGAATTCCAGCGCCGCATGGCCGGCGTGCTGCCGGAGAACTTCGCGCAGATCGCCGTGGACGCCGTCGTCAAGGCCCATGCCGAGGCCCAGACCGTCGCCAGCCGCAAGGCCAGCCAGCTGGCGCTGGAAGCCTTCACCCAGGCCCTGCCCGAGATGCTGGGCGGCAGCGCCGACCTGACCGGCTCCAACCTGACCAACACCACCGCCACGCCCAGCCTGCGCTTCGAGGCCGACGGCACGCCCAACAACGGCCGCCACATCAACTACGGCGTGCGCGAGTTCGGCATGGCCGCCATCATGAACGGCGTGGCGCTGCACGGCGGCTTCATCCCCTACGGCGGCACCTTCCTGACCTTCAGCGACTACA
>CAXDTK010000097.1:0-16667 GCA_963992225.1 uncultured Comamonadaceae bacterium
ACACCTAAGCCTTCGTCGGCAGCGTCAGATGTGTATAAGAGACAGGCCCTAGACCGCCGCAGCCCTCACCCGCCACAACTCGCGATAAGCCCGCCACCCGGCCGGCTCAAACGCCCGCACCGGCTGGCCCGCCGCCCCCGCCTCGCGGCCCCAGGCGTCCAGCAGCCACGCCCCACAAGTCGTGCCGCTGCTGTCGTCCGACACCACCACGTCGCGCCCGTCCGCCAGCCCGGCCAGCAAGGGCCCGAACCAGGGGTTGGCCGTGAAGGCGCCCTCCACCACCACGCGGCCGGCCGCGCCCAGCGCGCCCAGGCAATGGTCCGTCATCAGCACCACGTACAGCGTGGCCAGCGCTGCCCGCTCCGCATCGGTCTGCGGCACGGCGCCCTCCACGCGGCCGGTGTGGCCCGCAAACGGCCCGCCGGTCTCGGCAAAGCAGGGCAGCGCCAGCGTGCGCCGCTCGATCAGGCGCTGCAAGTCCTCGGCCGTGAAGGCCGCCGGCCGCTGGCCCGCCAGCGCGCCGAATTCCCGGCCGCCCATGAAGCGCATGCAGGGCACCGCCTCGCCGAAGACGTTGCAGTTGGCCAGCATGTCCTGCGCCTCCACCAGCGGCAGCGTCGCCGAGCCCAGCGCCGCGGCAATCACCCAGGTGCCGGTGGACAGCACCGTGCAGGGGCCGCTCGACCGCAGCGTCAGCAGGTGGCGCAGCAGCGAGGCGTTGCTGTCGTGGATGCCGCAGACCACCTCGCAGTCCGCCGGCAGCCCGGTGTCGGCCGCCAGCTCGGGCCGCAGCGGGCCCAGGCGGGCCCAGGCGTCGCGCCGCGGCGGGAACAGCGGCGCCCAGCCCTGCCGCGCCACCAGGCTGGACCAGTCGCCACGGGCCGGCTGCCACAGGTCGGTGTGGCAGCCCAGCGAGGTGACCTCGCTGGCCGCCACGCCGCACAGCCGCCAGGCCCAGTACTGCGGGTACATCAGCACATGGCTGGCCCGCGCGAAGTCGGCCGGGAAGCGGGCCTGCAGCCAGTCCAGCTGCCGGCCCAGGTTGAGGCCGGCCGGCAGGCGCGGCGAGCCGCTCTCGTCGAACGAGGGCCGCAGCGCGTCATAGCGCGCCGCATCCCGGGCGTCGCCCGGCACCTGCTCGTAGTCGGGCACCGGCAGCACCAGCCCGGCGTCGTCGACCAGCGCGGCCGTGGCGCCGTGCGTCACCGGCACGATGGCGCGGATGTGGGCACGTTGCGCCATCTCGCGCAGCTGGCCCAGCATCCAGGCCCACAGCCGCTCGGTGTCATGGTGCGGGTAGGGGCCGTCGCGGCGCACGGTGTTGGGCGTGCGCACCTCGGCCAGCGTGGCGCCGGCCGCGTCGATCAGGGTCAGCTTGGCGTTGGTCTTGCCGATGTCGAGGACGACGGTGCCCGGGGCCCTTGCGCTCAAGAGTTCAGCGCCGTGCGGCGTCCATAAGCGCCCGACTCCAGCACCGCCGCATAGTCGTGCGAGCTCAGCGCCGCGGCCTCCACCACCCGGGGGTCCACGACCTCGGGCTCCACGGTGATGACGCGCACGCCGTAATGCTCCAGCAGCTGCACCGCGCTGTCGGAGGCGCCGGTGTCGGTGATGACGGTGGAGACCCGGTTCAGCCCGCACAGCACCAGGCCGGCCTTGCGCTGGAACTTGCTGCTGTCCACCAGCACGACCAGTTCCTCGGCCTGGCCGATCAGGCGCTTCTCGGCCTGGATCAGCAGCGGGTCGGCCTCCATCAGGCCCAGGATGCTCAGGCCGTAGACGCCCATGAACATCTTGGCCGCGTAGTGGTGCTGGGCCACGTCGTTCTCGAACGGGCTGAGGATGACGTTCTGCTCGCGGTAGACCTTGCCGCCGGGCAGGATGATTTCGTTGTCGCTGGTGACGAGCAGGCGCTCGGCCATCAAAAACGAGTTCGTGAGAATCTTCAGTTGTTTCTCGACGAGAAACTCCGCCATCATGAACGTGGTGGTGCCGCCGTTGATGATGATGGTTTCGCCGTTATTGCACATCGAGGTGGCATAACGGGCGATGGCGCGTTTGGCGGCAGTATGTTGCTGGGCGTTGTTTTGAAAAGTCTCGCTCGACAGCGTGTACGACTTTTTCTTTTGCTCAAGCCGCTGGGCGCCACCGCGGGTGCGCGTCAACTGGTTTTTCGCGGCCAGCCAGGAAATATCCCGGCGCACCGTCGCGGCCGATGCCGACAGCCATTCCATCAATTGCTGCACGCTGGCGTGCTCGCGCTCGTCCAGCAGTTTGAGCAGACGCTTGTGGCGCTTGTGATTGATCATGGAAATCACCTTTGTCGGGCGCCCTCCGGGGTGGCGGCGACCGTTGTCTCGTCGTTGTGTCACCCAGCCCTCAATTGCATTCACGGGGCGGGCGTCGCTTGGGGCGGCGGCACGGCTGAGGCCATGCGCCTGGGCGAGTCCGGTGAGCGTAGGCGCCGGGCCCGGGAAGCCGCCCCACCTGGGGCTGAAACCGCTCAGAGCCCTGGATGAAACGCTGTTCCAAGTGCAGATTACGTCAATCGCATGACAGGGTCAATCACGAAACGCTCACGGCCGTGAGCGTTTCGTGAGCGGGCGCACGCGCTGCCGCGCTTTCGCTCATCCTTTTGATTTCCTGCTCGGCCGCCGCGCCGGGCGCCGCGTTTCGTTCCACACTGCGGCCCGTTTCCATGGTGGATTTCCCATGAAAGACCCGCCCGGGCTGCATGCCGCAGCCCCGGCGACGAATGACGCACCGAATACAGGCAAGCTGATGACTGCAATTTCCCAAACTCCCGCACCCGCCCCCATCGTATCGAAATGGGACGATGCCGTGGCGGCCCAGCTGAGCGAACCCGAACTGCTGCTTTACCGTTCCAATCTGCTGGGCTCGGATTTGCGCGTGACGAATTTCGGCGGCGGCAATACCTCGGCCAAGGTCAGCATGCGTGACCACCTGACCGGCGAAAACGTCGAGGTGCTGTGGGTCAAGGGCTCGGGCGGCGACCTGGGTTCCATCAAGCTGGACGGGTTTTCCACCCTCTACATGGACAAGCTGCAGGCGTTGAAGAAGCGCTACCGCGGCCTGGCCCATGAAGACGAGATGGTGGATTACCTGCCGCACTGCACGTTCAACCTGAACCCACGCGCGGCGAGTATCGACACGCCGCTGCACGCCTATATCCCGAAGGCGCATGTCGACCACATGCACCCGGACGCCATCATCGCCATCGCCGCCTGCGCCGACAGCAAGCGCCTGACCGAGATCATCTTCGGCGGCCAGCTGGGCTGGCTGCCCTGGCAGCGCCCCGGCTACGACCTGGGCCTGAAGCTGGAAGCGCTGGCCACGGCGCAGCCGCAGCTCAAGGGCATCATCCTGGAAGGCCACGGCCTGTTCACCTGGGGCGACACGGCCAAGGGCTGCTACGAGACCACGCTGGACATGATCCGCCTGGCCGAGCAGTGGCTGGCCGAGAACGTCAGGCAGCCGGTGTTCGGCGGCGTCAAGACCATCACGCTGCCGGCCGAGCAGCGCGCGGCGCTGGCCGCCAAGCTGATGCCCGCGCTGCGCGGCCGCATCAGCGCCGGCGAGCGCAAGCTGGGTGACTTCAACGACAGCGCCGAGGTGCTGGAGTTCGTCGCCAGCAACGACCTGGCCGCACTGGCCGCACTGGGCACTTCCTGCCCCGACCATTTCCTGCGCACCAAGATCCGCCCGCTGGTGCTGGACTTCGACCCGGCCAAGCCCGACGTCGACGCGCTGCTGGCCGGCCTGGATGCGGCCCTGGAGGCCTACCGCGCCGACTACGTCGCCTACTACGAGCGCTGCAAGCGCGCCAACAGCCCGGCCGTGCGGGACGCCAACCCGGTCATCTACCTGATCCCGGGCGTGGGCATGCTGTCCTTCGCCAAGGACAAGGCCACCGCCCGCATCGCCGGCGAGTTCTACATCAACGCCATCAACGTGATGCGCGGCGCCAACGGCGTGGACACCTACGTGGGCCTGCCCGAGCAGGAGGCCTTCGACATCGAGTACTGGCTGCTCGAGGAGGCCAAGCTGCAGCGCATGCCCAAGCCCAAGAGCATGGCCGGCCGCGTGGCCCTGGTGACCGGCGGCGCCGGCGGCATCGGCCAGGCGGTGGCCCGCCAGCTGCTGCAGGAAGGCGCCTGCGTGATGCTGACCGACATCGATGCCGGCGCGCTGGAAGAAGCCCGCCAGGCCCTGCTGAAGGTGGCCGGCAAGGACAACATCGCGGCCGTGCAGGGCGACATCACCTCGGAAGCCCAAGTCGACGCCGTCATCAACGCCACCTCGCTGCGCTTCGGCGGCCTGGACGTGCTGGTGTCCAACGCCGGCATCGCCTCCGCCGCGCCGCTGGAAGACACCACGCTGGAGATCTGGAACCGCAACCAGAACATCCTGGTGACTGGCTACTTCCTGGTCAGCCGCGCGGCCTTCCGCCTGATGAAGCAGCAGAAGATCGGCGGCAGCATGGTGTTCGTCGCCAGCAAGAACGGCCTGGTCGCCTCGGCCGGCGCCTCGGCCTACTGCACCGCCAAGGCGGCCGAGATCCACCTGGCCCGCTGCGTCGCGCTGGAAGGCGCAGCCATCGGCGTGCGCGTCAACGTCGTCAACCCCGACGCCGTCATCCGCGGCTCGCGCATCTGGGACGGCAAGTGGAAGGAAGAGCGCGCCGCGTCGAACAAGATCGACAGCGACAACATCGAAGAGTTCTACCGCCAGCGCAGCATGCTGAAGTTGAGCGTCTTGCCGGAAGACATTGCGGAAGCGGTGTACTTCATGGCCAGCGACAAGTCCGGCAAGAGCACGGGCAATGTCCTCAACGTTGACGCCGGCAACGCCGCGGCGTTTACTCGTTGAGCACGCAGGAGACAAGCATGACCAAGCACATCATCGACGCCGGCCAGGTCGAGCAACACAACGCCAGGCAGCGCGCCGATCTGCAGGCCGACTACGACGCCCTCGCCGGCGTGCTGTCCCGCCGCGGCGTGGACATCGAGGCGCTGACGGCCAAGGCTCAGACCTTTGCCGTGGCCGTGCCCAGCTGGGGCGCCGGCACGGGCGGCACCCGCTTCGCGCGCTTCCCCGGCAAGGGCGAGCCGCGTGACGTGACCGAGAAGCTGGAAGACTGCGCCGTCATCAACCAGTTGACCCGCGCCACGCCGGCCGTGTCGCTGCACTTCCCGTGGGACAAGCCCGCCGACCCCAAGGCCCTGCGCCAGCAGGCCGACGAGCTGGGCCTGGGCTTCGACGCCGTCAACTCCAACACCTTCCAGGACCAGGCCGGCCAGTCCGCCACCTACAAGTTCGGCAGCCTGACGTCCACCAACAAGGCCTCGCGCGAGCTGGCCGTGCAGCACAACATCGACTGCATCGAGCTGGGCAAGACGCTGGGTTCCAAGGGCCTGACGGTGTGGGTGGGCGACGGCGCCAACTTCCCCGGCCAGAGCAACCTGCGCGGCGCGCTGGAGCGCTACATCGACTCTGCCCGCGGCATCTACGCCGCGCTGCCCGACGACTGGCAGATGTACATCGAGCACAAGCTGTTCGAGCCGGCGTTCTACTGCAGCGTCATCGCCGACTGGGGCACCAGCTTCGCCGTCGCGCAGACGCTGGGCGACAAGGCCAAGTGCCTGGTGGACCTGGGCCACCACGCGCCCAACACCAACATCGAGATGATCGTGGCGCGGCTGGCGCAGTTCGGCAAGCTGGGTGGCTTCCACTTCAACGACAGCAAGTACGGCGACGACGACCTGGACTCGGGCTCCATCGACCCCTTCCAGCTGTTCCTGATCTTCAACGAGCTGGCGGATTCGCAGGCCCGTGACGGCGCGGGGTTCAACCCGTCGTACATGCTGGACCAGTCGCACAACGTGACCGACCCCATCGAGAGCCTGATGAGCAGCGCCGTCGAAGTGCAGCGCGCCTTCGTGCAGGCCGCGCTGGTGGACCGCGCCGCGCTGGCCGGCTTCCAGGAGTCCAACGACGTGCTGCAGGCCGCACAGACGCTGAAGAAGGCCTTCCGCACCGACGTGAGCCCCATCCTCGCGATGGCCCGCCTGCGTTCGGGTGGTGCGATCGACCCGGTCGCGGCCTACCGCGCTGCCGGCTATCGCGAGCAGGTCGCCGTCAAGCGTCCGCCCAAGGCTGGCGCTTCCGGCTCCGGCATCGTCTGATGACGCGGGCTTGCGTGGAAGCGCAGGCCTACGGTGCACTCGGCGACGGGTGCACGCTCAACACCCGCGCCCTGCAGGCCGCCATCGACGCGGCGGCTCTGCAGGGCGCGGAGTTGCGTCTGGGCCCCGGCGTCTACCTGACCGGCGCACTGTTCCTCAAAAGCGGCATGACGCTGCGGCTGGACCGCGGCGCCACGCTGCTGGGCTCGCGCCACCTGGCCGACTACCCGCTGCTGCCCACGCGCGTGGCCGGCATCGAGATGCGCTGGCCGGCGGCACTCGTCAACATCTACGGCGAGCAGGACGTGGGCCTGATGGGCGAAGGCTGCATCGACGGCGACGGCCAGGTGTTCTGGGACAGCTACTGGGCCCTGCGCGCGCAGTACGAGCCGCGCGGCCTGCGCTGGGCCTCGGACTACGACTGCCAGCGGCCCCGCCTCGTGCAGGTGTTCGAGTCGGCCCGCGTGCATGTCGGCGATGGGCTGCTGCTGCGTCGCTCCGGCTTCTGGACGCTGCACCTCTGCTACTCGGAAGACGTGACGGTGGACGGCGTCGTCATCCGCAACAACGACGACACCCACGGCCCGTCCACCGACGGCATCGACATCGACTCCAGCCGCCGCGTGACCATCCGCCACGCCGACATCGCCGTCAACGACGATGCGCTGTGCCTGAAGGCCGGCCGCGATGCCGACGGCCTGCGCGTCGCGCGGCCCTGCGAGGACATCAAGATCAGCGACTGCATCGTCCGCGAGGGCGCCGCCGGCCTGACCTTCGGCAGCGAGACCTCGGGCGGCTTCCGCCACGTCACGGCCCAGCGCATCACCGTGCTGGGCCGCGTGCCGGTGGGCCTGCTGTTCAAGTCGGCGCCCACGCGCGGCGGCTTCGTCGAGGACGTGTCCATCAGCGACCTGACGCTGCTGGGCGTGCCGGTCGCCCTGCGCGCGACGATGAACTGGAACCCCGCCTACAGCCAGGCCAGCATCCCCGAGGCGGATTTGCACAACGCGCCGCCTCACTGGCAGACGATGGCGCAACCCGTGCCGCCCGAGCAGGGCCGCACGCGGGTCGAGGGCGTGCGCGTCCAGCGACTCGTCGCACGCGGCGCGCAGACGGCGTTCGAGGTGGACGCCACGGCCGAGGTGCCGCTGCGCCGCTTCGACTTCCGCGCGCTGGACATCGAGGCCGCGCGAGGCGGCCATGTGCAGGACGCACTGGGCTGGCATTTCGACGAAGACTGCCGGCTGCAATTGGGCGAGCCCATCCGCGCCGGCAGCAGTTGCCAGCTCGACGGGCTGGCCCCCACCCATTGGCAGGTGGACGCGGCGCTGCAACGGCGCGACGTGTCCGACCGGCCCATGGCCGAACAAGACGTTCTCTAGGAGACAAGACGACATGAGCGACGAGATTCGTGCCTTCAAGATGCAGCTGAAGCCCGGCGTGATCGCCGAGTACAAGAAGCGCCACGACGAGTTGTGGCCCGACCTGGCCGAGGCGCTGCGCGGCGCCGGCATTTACGACTACTCCATCTTCCTGGACGAGAGCACGCTGAGCCTGTTCGCGGTCCTCAAGCTCAAGCCGGCCATGCCCGTCGACGAGCTGCCCACGCTGCCCGTCATGCGCCGCTGGTGGGACTACATGGCCCCGCTGATGGAGGTCGAGCCCGACAACAAGCCGCGCCAATGGGACCTGCCCTCCGTCTTCCACTTTGCGGGCTGATCCTCGGCATCCCGCTGACCGCGGCGGCCTGGTGCGAGCCGCCGCGCAAGCTGGAGCCCGTCGCCGCTGACGACTTCCGCACGGGCCTCGCACGCTGGCGGCTGGAAGCCGAGGATGCCCGCGCCGTCGTCACCGCCGCGAACGGCGTGCTCGACATCGCCACGCCCGCCGGCCTGTCGCTGTGGTGGCGCGAGCCGCTGTCGGGCGACTACGCCATCCGCTTCACCGCCGTGGCCCTGCCCGCACCCGCCAGCGCCGGCGAACACGCCGGCCGCATCTCGGACCTGAACATGTTCTGGAACGCGCTGGAGGCCGACGGCAGCGAGCCCTACCCGCGCAGCGGCAAGTTCGGCGGCTACGACACGCTGCCGACCTACTACGTGGGCTTCGGCGCCAACGCCAACGCGACGACCCGGCTGCGCCACTACGACGGCAGCCAGCGTCGCCTGCTAACTGGTTTTGCCGACGGCCCCATCGCCGAGCGCATCGAACAGCCGATGACGCCGCAGACCCGTCTGCAGCGGGGCAAACCGCTCACCGTCGAGATTGTTTCGCGCCACCCCACGCCTGACAACGCTGTTCACCTGCGCTGGCGTGCCGGCAGCAACGAACTCTTTACACGCGCCGATCCCAATCCGCGGCTACGCGGCTACTTCGCGCTGAGGACAACAGCCAGCCGACTGCAGATCAGAGATTTCCAAATCCTCCAATGCCAATGAAGCATCTGTTCGCCACTCTCGCCCTCGCGGCCTTCATCGCCCAGGCCGCCGAGCCCGTGAAGCTCGACATCCAGGCCGACAAGCCCGGGCCCGTCATCGCGCGCCAGATCTACGGCCAGTTCGCCGAGCACCTGGGCGGCGGCATCTACGGCGGCCTGTGGGTGGGGCCGGACAGCAAGATCCCCAACGTGCGCGGCTGGCGTAGCGACGTGGTGGGGGCGCTCAAGGCCCTCAAGGTACCGGTCGTGCGCTGGCCGGGCGGCTGCTTCGCCGACGAGTACCACTGGCGCGACGGCATCGGTCCGCAGGCGCAGCGTCCACCGCGCGTGAACACCAGCTGGGGCGGCGTCATCGAGCCCAACACGGTGGGCACGCACGAGTTCATGGACCTGGCCGAGCAGCTGGGCACCGAGGTCTACCTGAACGCCAACCTCGGCTCCGGCACCGTGCAGGAGATGGCCCAGTGGCTGGAGTACCTGACCGCCGAGGGCGACACCGCGTTGGCCCGCGAGCGCCGCGCCAACGGCCGCGACAAGCCCTGGCGCGTCCAGTACTGGGGCATCGGCAACGAGAGCTGGGGCTGCGGCGGCCACATGAAGCCGTCGTTCTACGCGGACCTGTACCGCCAGTGGTCCACCTTTGCGAAGGCACCGCGCGGCAATCGGCCCAAGCTGGTGGCCAGCGGCGGCCAGGAGCTGGAGCTGAACTGGACGGAGACGCTGAGCGCCGAGATCAAGCAGCGCATGGACGCCATCACCCACCACCAGTATTCGCTGCCCACGCGCGACTGGAAGAAGAAGGGCGCGGCCGTGGGATTCCCCGAGGCCGAGTGGATCTCCACGCTGGCCGTGCCGCAGGCCATCGACGGCTACCTCGCCAAGCACCGCGAGATCCTGGACCGCAACGACCCGGCGAAGAAGGTCGCCATCTACTTCGACGAATGGGGCAGCTGGTACGACCCCGAGCCCGGCACCGACCCCGGTTTCCTCGTGCAGCGCAACACCCTGCGCGACGCGGTGCTGGCCGCGCTGCACTTCCATGTGTTCCACCGCCATGCCGAGCGCGTGAAGATGGCCAACATCGCCCAGATGGTCAACGTGCTGCAGGCCATGATCGTCACCGACCAGGACCGCATGGTGCTGACGCCCAGCTACCACGCGTTCGCGATGCACCTGCCCTTCATGGACGCCACCTCGCTGCCGGTGCAGCTGGGCGGCGTGCCGGACTACGCGTTGGGCAAACACAGCATCCCGGCGCTGAGCGCGAGCGCGGCCAGGGGCGCGGACGGCAAGCTGCTGCTGAGCCTGACCAACACCCACCCCAAGCTCGACCTGCCGCTGCAGCTCGCCGTGGGCGGCAAGGGCGTGCGCGCGGTGCACGGCCAGCTGCTGACCGCCGCGACGATGGACGCCCAGAACGGGTACGACGCACCCGACCGCGTGAAGCCCCAGCCCTTCAAGGCCGGGGCCAAGGGCGGTGTGCTCGCGCTGACGGTGCCGGCCAAGTCCGTCCTCGTGCTGGAAGTGCAGCCATGATCCGCCGCGCCCTCGCGCTGCTGGCACTGATCGCTGCACCCGCCTTCGCCGCCGACAACCTGCGCCCCGCCCTGCTGCTGACCGGGCAGCGCACCGAGGTGCAGGACCTGTCCGGCCGCTGGACCTACTCCAAGGACTACTACCGCACGGGCCTGACCGACATCAACGGCTGGGTGGCCAAGTCGCGCATGCAGCGCCACCGCGACGTGGACATTGCCGCCGAGGAGGCCAAGCCCGGCACCGGCTTCTTCGAGTTCGACCTGGATCGCGCCCCGGGCATGCAGATCCCCGGCGCCTGGAACGCCGCCGAGCCGGAGCTGCGCTGGTACGACGGACTGATCTGGTTCCAGCGCCGCTTCGACGTGCCTGCCTCCAAGGCCGGCACGCGCAGCTTCCTGCGCTTCGAGGGCGTCAACTACCGCGCCTACGTCTACCTGAACGGCAAGGAAGTCGGCCGTCACGAAGGCGGCTTCACGCCCTTCGTGCTGGAAGTGACCGAGGCGCTGCGTGCCAGCGGCAACCGCCTCGTCGTCGGTGTGGACTCCAAGCACGACGCGCAAAGCATCCCCGGTGAGATCACCGACTGGGACCTCTACGGCGGCATCACGCGGCCCGTGAAGCTGATCCAGACGCCCGCCACGTTCATTGACGACGCGACGCTGCGCCTCACCGACGCCGGCCGCCTGGTGGGCAGCCTGCAGCTGAACGGCACGCAGGCCGCCAACGCGCCGGTCAGCGTGCAGATCGACGGACTCAACCTGAAGGCGCAGGCCACCACCGACGCCAAGGGCGAGGCCCGCTTCGACATCCCCGCGCCGGCCACGCTGAAGCGCTGGTCGCCCGAGTCGCCGCAGCTGTACGCGGTGCGCTTCACCGCCGGCACGGATGCCGTGAACGACCGCATCGGCTTCCGCACGCTGGCCGTCAAGGGCGCCGACATCCTGCTCAACGGCAAGCCTGTCACCTTGCGCGGCGTGTCCATCCATGAAGAGGAGCTGGGCTCCAACCCGGCCCGCCGCCTCACCGAGTCCGCCGCACGCGCGCTGCTGAACGAGGTCAAGACCGGCCTCAACGGCAACTACGTGCGCCTGTCGCACTACCCGCACAACGAGACCATGCTGCGCGTGGCCGACGAGCTGGGCCTCATCGTCTGGAGCGAGATCCCCGTCTACTGGACCGTGGACTGGGACAACCCCGCCGTGCTGCTGAAGGCCCGCCGCCAGCAGGCCGAGACCATCTACCGCGACCGCAACCGCGCGGCGCTGGCGCTGTGGAGCGTCGGCAACGAGACGCCGGTGGCCGACAACCGCACACGCTTCCACGCCGCGCTCGCCGCCACCGTGCGCGAGCTGGACCCCAGCCGCCTCATCAGCGCAGCGCTGCTGGTCGAGCGCGAGGGCGACACCGTGCGCATCGCCGACCCGCTGCTGCCGCATCTGGACGTGATGGCCGTCAACACCTACGCGGGCTGGTACGGCAACGACAGCCTGGCGGACCTGCAGAAGCTGCGCTGGGCGCTGCCGACGGACAAGCCGCTGGTCATCTCCGAGTTCGGCGCCGATGCGCTGGCCGGCCACCACGACCTGGGCGCGGAGCCCAGGAAGTGGAGCGAGGAGTTCCAGGCCGCCTACTACCGCGCCACGCTGAAGATGGTGAGCAGCATTCCCAACCTGCGCGGCCTGTC
This sequence comes from uncultured Comamonadaceae bacterium, assembly GCA_963992225.1. Classification (GTDB taxonomy): domain Bacteria; phylum Pseudomonadota; class Gammaproteobacteria; order Burkholderiales; family Burkholderiaceae_C; genus Pelomonas. The sequence goes on from CAXDTK010000097.1 coordinate 11,864, forward strand.
GCCCTGGGTGCTGAAGGACTTCCGCTCGCCGCGCCGCGAACACCCCGTCTTCCAGAACGGCTGGAACCGCAAGGGCCTGATCTCCGAGACCGGCCAGCGCAAGCAGGCCTTCGACGTGATGGCCGAGCATTACAGGGTGCAGGCGAAGTGAAGCGCCGCACCGTGCTCGCCGCGGTCGGCCTGGCCGGCTGCGCCTCGCGGCCCGCGGCCTTTCCGACGCAGGCGCTGCAGGTCGACGACACCCCCTTCGATATGCCGCCGCTGCGGCTGCCGGTGTTCGACGGCCGGCCTCGCTTCACCATCACCGACTTCGGTGCGCGCCGCGACGACCAGCAAGCCACCTCGGCCGCGCTGGCCCAGGCCATCGCCGCCGCGCATGCGGCCGGCGGCGGCATCGTGGTCGTGCCGGCCGGCGTGTGGCCCACCGGCCCGGTGCACCTGAAGAGCCGTGTCAACCTGCAGCTGGACGGCGGCGCCACGCTGCGCTTCTCGCCCGACCCCGCCGACTACCTGCCCGCCGTGCTGGCGAGCTGGGAGGGGCTGGAGTGCATGATCCATTCGCCCCTGGTCTACGCGCAGGGCTGCGAGGACATCGCCATCACCGGCACCGGCACGCTGGAGGCGCGCATGGACGTCTGGCAGCAGTGGTTCGCGCGGCCCCCGGCGCACATGGAGGCGCTGGTGGCGCTGTACCGCATGTCGGTGGACGGCGTGCCGGCGCATGAGCGCCGGATGGCCGAAGGCAGCGCCCACCTGCGCCCGCCCTTCCTGCACTTCAACCGCTGCAAGCGCGTGCGGCTGGAGGGCGTGCGCATCGTCAACAGCCCGTTCTGGACGGTGCATCCCTTCCTCTGCGAGGACGTGCTCATCCGCGGCGTCAGCATCCGCGCCCATGGGCACAACAACGACGGCGTGGACCCCGAGATGAGCCAGCGCGTGCTGATCGAGGACTGCACCTTCGACCAGGGCGACGACGCGATCTCCGTCAAGTCCGGCCGCGAACGCGACGGCTGGCGGCTGGCCACGCCGTCGCGCCACATCGTCGTGCGGCGCTGCCGGGTGCTGAACGGCCACCAGCTGATGGCCATCGGCAGCGAGCTGGCCGGCGGCGTCTCGGAGGTGCTGGTGCAGGACTGCGAGGTGGACAACCGCGGCAGCACGCACAAGGTGCAGCTGTTCAACCTGCTGTTCGTGAAGACCAACGAGCGCCGCGGCGGGTTCGTGCGCGACATCCACCTGCGGCGCGTGAAGGCGCACCGGCTGGTGGGCAGCGTGCTGGATGTGGACATGGACGTGCTCTACCAGTGGCGCACGCTGATGCCCACGCTGGAGAAGCGACTGACGCCCATCGAGGGGTTGTTCGTGTCGGACGTCGAGGTGGTCGAGGCCAAGCATGTGAGCCGCCTGCGCGGCGAGGCGACGCTGCCGGTGCGCGGCGTGACCGTGAAGCGCGTGAAGGTGGACAAGCTGCTGGCCGACGCCCACGACCATCGCAATGCGGTTGAGGTCCCGGTGTGATCTCCAGCGGTCGGTTGCCGCCGAGGCTGCATTGGGCTGCTTTGATGAGCCCGGCGTGCAGCCGGCGTTAACCGGCGTTAACCGGCGTGAAGGGGCGATGGATGCCGCTCGTCACAGGGACAGCAGCGAGCGCGCAGCGGCTCGCGTCTTCCCGGAATGGGAGTGCTTGTTTCGCGTGACGCTTCTGGCGTCGTCGCGATCGTGTGCGGTTCAGCGCCTCTTCTTTGGTGACTTTCTTCTGGCGCCGCAGAAGAAAGTTACCCCGCCGCCGGGCGGGACTCCCGGCATGGGCCCGGCCAGCAAGCCAAAGCAACGAAACAACACATGAAGCACCTCCTGCTCGTCATCGCACTGCTGGCAGCGCCCGCACTGGCCGCCCGCGACGTCTACAACTTCAACCCCGGCTGGCGCCTCCACGTCGGCGACCCCACCGGCGCTGAAAGCCCCAGCTACGACGACGCGGCCTGGAAGCAAGTCACCCTCCCCCGCGCGTGGAACGAGGACGACGCGTTCGCCAAGGACATCGTCGACCACCGCACCGGCATCGCCTGGTACCGCAAGCGCTTCACGCTGCCCGCCGACATCGGCACCCGCAAGGTCTTCATCGAGTTCGAGGGCGCGCGCCAGGCGGCCGAGGTCTGGGTCAACGGCCAGCGCGTGGGCCTGCACGAGAACGGCGTCACCGCCTTCGGCTTCGACCTGAGCCCGTTCGTGAGGCCGGGCGAGAACCTCATCGCCGTGCGCACCGACAACCGCTGGGACTACCGCGAGCAGGCGACGAACCAGCGCTACCAGTGGGCCGACCGCAACTTCAACGCCAACTACGGCGGCCTGCCCAAGAACCTGCGGCTGCATGTGACGGACAAGCTCTACCAGACGCTGCCGCTGTTCTCCAACCTCGGCACCACCGGCGTCTACATCCACGCGGCCGACTTCGACCAGCCGGCCAGGCGCGCCACCCTCACCGCCGAGGCCCAGGTGCGCAACGAGCACGACCGGCCGCGCCGCTTCGGCTTCGGCGTCGCGCTGCGGGACCGCACCGGCAAGCTGGTCGCCCGCTTCCAGGCCCCGGCACGCACCGTCGCGGCCGGTGCCACCACCACCGTCAGCGCCAGCGCCGCCGTCGCCGGGCTGGACTTCTGGAGCTGGGGCCATGGCGCCCTCTACGACGTGCAGACCACGCTGACCGTCGACGGCCGGCCCGTCGACACCGTCACCACCCGCACGGGCTTTCGCCAGACCGAATTCGCCCATGGCAGGGTCAAGCTCAACGGCCGCGTCATCCAGCTCAAGGGCTATGCGCAGCGCACGTCCAACGAATGGCCGGCCATCGGCCTCTCGGTGCCGGCCTGGCTCAGCGACTACAGCAACGGCCTGATGCTGGCCAGCAACGCCAACTTCGTGCGCTGGATGCACACGGCGCCGTGGAAGCAAGATGTCGAGTCGCTGGACCGCATCGGCCTGCTGCAGGCCCTGCCCGCGGGCGACTCCGAGGCCGACGTCACCGGCCGGCGCTGGGAACAGCGCATGGAGGCCCTGCGCGACGCCGTCATCTACTTCCGCAACGCGCCCAGCGTGTTGATGTATGAAGCCGGCAACCGCGGCGTCAGCGCGGCGCACATGGCCGAGGTCAGGGCGCTGCGCGACCGCTACGACCCGCACGGCGGCCGCGCGGCCGGCAGCCGCGAGATGCTGTCCCGGGCGCTGCAGGACGTCGCCGAGTACGGCGGCGAGATGCTCTACGTCAACAAGAGCGCGCGCCGGCCCATGTGGGCCATGGAGTACTCGCGCGACGAGGGCGCCCGCAAGTTCTGGGACGAGCTCTCGCCGCCCTTCCACCGCGATGGCGACGGCCCCCCGCACAAGGGCCAGCCGGCGCCCGGCTACAACCGCAACCAGGACTCGCACGCGCTGGAGAACGTGCGCCGCTGGGCAGACTACTGGCGCGAACGCCCGGGCACCGGCACGCGCGTGTCGTCGGGCGGCGTCAACATCATCTTCAGCGACAGCAATACCCACCACCGCGGCGCCGAGAACTACCGCCGCAGCGGCGAGGTGGACGCGATGCGCATTCCCAAGGACGGCTTCTTCGCCCACCAGGTGATGTGGGACGGCTGGGTGGACGTGGATCAGCCGCGCGCCCATCTGCTGGGCCACTGGAACTACGCGGCCGGCACGGTGAAGACGGTCACCGTGCTGTCCAGCGCCCACCGCGTGCTGCTGATGCTCAACGGCAAGCCGCTGGGCGCGGCCGAGGCCAGCGAGCCCTTCGTGTTCCGCTTCGACGGCGTGGCCTTCGCGCCCGGCGAGCTGCGTGCGGTCGGCCTGGACAAGACCGGCCGCAAGGTCTGCGAGGACATGCGCGTCACCGCCGGCGCGCCGGCCGCGCTGAAGCTGAGCGTGCAGACCCACCCGCAAGGCCTGCAGGCCGACGGCGCCGACCTGGCGCTGGTGCAGGTGGAGGTGGTCGACGCCCAGGGCCGCCGCAACCCCGTCGCGCTGGACACGGTGAAGTTCACGCTGGACGGCCCGGCCGAATGGCGCGGCGGCATCGCGCAGGGGCCGGGCAACCATGTGCTGGCCCGCGAGCTGCCGGTGGAGGGCGGCGTCAACCGCGTGCTGGTGCGCAGCACGCCGGAGGCGGGCGCCATCGCGCTGCAGGCCGAGGCGCAAGGCCTGGCACCCGCCACGCTGGCCCTGCGGTCGCAGCCGGTGCAGGTCGCGGGTGGCCTCGGCCGGCGCCTCCCGGCCGACGGTCTGCCCGCGCAGTCCAGCCGCGGCGCGACGCCGGTCACGCCGGCCTTCACGGTCAGCCGCGTGGCCGTGCCGGTTGCGGCCATCGAGGCCGACAGCGGCACGCCGGCGCATGCGGCCGACGATGACGAGACGACGCACTGGACCGGCGCAGCCGGCCGCAGCGCCATCCGCTTCCGCCTCGCCGAGGTGGCGACGCTCAGCGAGATCACGCTGAAGCTGGGCGGCTGGCGCGAGCGCCGCTACCCGCTGCGCATCAGCATCGACGGCACCGAGGTCTGGCGCGGCCTGACCGAGCGCAGCCTGGGCTACGTGACACTGCCGCTGAAGCCCGTGCGCGGCCGGACCGTCGCCATCGAGCTGGCCGGCGAGGCCGAGGGCGGTGCCGAGACGGCCGACACCGAGGTCGCCCACCAGAAGATCGTCGACACCGGCGCGGCCCGCCTGGGCCGCGGCATGCTGTCCATCGTCGAAGCCGAGTTCTACCGACTGCCCTGAACCCATGAACATCTTCCCCCTGCACCTGTCTCTT
>CAXDTK010000098.1:0-16587 GCA_963992225.1 uncultured Comamonadaceae bacterium
AAACGGGGCAAAACACGCACAATCCCGCCGGCCCCGCGCTGGCCTCCGCCGGCGGTTCGCCGGTCCCTGTCCGCCCATGCCCACCGTCTACCTCCTCCGCCTCGGCGAGCCCACGCTGCAGCGCACCCGCTCGCTGCTGCTGCAGGCGCGCGGCGTGGAGCTGGCCGGCAGCAGCCAGGTGCTGGTGGACGCGCTGGCCGAACTGCCCGCACGGGCGCCCGACATCGTTGCCTGCGACCTGCGCCTGGCCGACAGCCATGCGATGCGCGTGGCCCATGAGCTGGGCCGGCTGCCGGTGCGGCCGCAGCTGCTGCTGCTGACGCCCACCGCCGACGACCTGCAGCTGTTCGCAGCCCTCAGCGCGGGGGCCAACGCCTATCACGTGGACGAGGGCAGCGGCAGCGGCCTGGTCGATGCGCTCGCGCGGCTGCACGACCGCCGCGCCACGCTCAGCCCGCAACTGGCCCGCCAGGCGCTGGCCGCCTTCGGCATCGAGCGCAGCCCGCTGGCGGTCGCGCGGCTGGCCGCGGCGCCGCTGGACGCCAGCCCCGCCGGCCGGCAGGTCGACCAGGCCGGCCGTCACCTGCTGACGCTGCTGGCCCAGGGCCTGCTGCTGGCGGAGGTGGCGGCGCTGTGGGCGCTGGAGGTGGCCGAGATCGAGCGGCGCATCTGGCGCCTGGTGCGGCTGCTGCATGTCCGCTCGCGCGAACTGCTGATCGCCTGAACGGCGCCGGCCGGCGCGGGGCCGTCAGGCCGTCGGCGGCAGGCTGGGTTCGGTGTCGATGAAGCTCTGGCGCTGCGCCAGCTTGTCCATGTGGCGCGCCAGGTTGGGGTGGGTCTCGCGCCAGTTGATCTCCGGGAAGCGGAACGCCAGCCAGCCCAGGGCGCAGCCGACCGCGATGTCGGCCAGCGAGAAATGGTTGCCCGAGCACCAGGCCTTGTCGCCCAGGCCCTGGCTCATGGCCGCCAGCGCGGCGTTCACCTTGACGAGGTGGCGGTCTATCCAGGCCTGGCTGCGCTGCTCCGGCGGGCGCTGGGCCCAGGTGCGCTCCAGCCGCACCAGGATGGCGGCGTCGACGATGCCGTCGGCCAGCGCCTCCCAGGTGCGCACCTCGCAGCGCTCGCGGCCGCGCTCGGGGATGAGCTTGCCCACCGGCGACAGCGTGTCCACGTACTCGACGATGACGCGCGAGTCGAACACCGCGCCGGTGATCGAGTCCTGCCCCTCCATGACCAGGCAGGGCACCTTGCCCAGCGGGTTCATCTTCAGGATGGCGTCGCTGCCCCAGACGTCTTCCAGCACCAGCTGGTAGTCGAGCTTCTTCTCGGCCATCACGATGCGCACCTTGCGCACGTAAGGGCTGGTGAGCGAACCGATCAACTTCATCGCGGGCATAGGGCAACAGGGGTCCAGGTGCGATCGATTCTAGCCAGCGCCCCCCGCCCGGCCGCCGGTGAAAAAGGCCTGTCGGCTGGGCCCGACAGCCGCCCGAGCCGGGGGGTGCGGGGGGCGTCCACCGCCCTACAGTGTGGCCCGGCCCGCCGCGCCAGACGGCGGCCGCACCTCAGGGAGAGCCCGTGCACGACCTCGATGCCGCGTCCGCCGCGGCGCCCTTGCCGCCACCCGCCGCGCCGCGTGTCCTCGAAATCCGCTTCACGGGGTCGGGCAGCGAGTACTTCCGCATCTGGGCGGTCAACCTGCTGCTGATCCTGGTGACGCTGGGGCTGTACCTGCCCTTTGCGAAGGCCAGGCGCATCCGCTACTTCTATGCCAACACGCTGGTCGACGGCCAGGCGCTCAGCTTCCATGGCGATGCCTGGAAGATGTTCCGCGGCTTCCTACTGCTGGTGGTGCTGATGGCGGCCTACAGCGGCGCCGGCCACCTGTCGCCCACGGCTGCCTTCGTGGCCTTCCTGATCCTGTGCGCCGTGTGGCCGGCGCTGTGGCGGGCCTCGCTGCAGTTCCGCCTCGGCAACACCAGCTGGCGCGGCCTGCGCATGCGCTTCGACGGCGGGTTGCCGGACGCCTACCTGGCCTGCGCGCCCACCTACCTGCCCACCATCGCCCTGGTCGCCGCCGGCACGCTGCTGGCGCCCGAGGCGCAGGCCGCGGTGCCGCCGTGGAGCGCCGCGCTGGTGCTCAACATCGCCGGCGCGCTGGGCATCCTGCTGCTGACGCCCTGGTCGCTGGCGCTGTTCAAGCGCTACCAGCACAACGGCTACCGCATCGCCGCGCAGCACGCCCGGGTGACGCTGCCGGTGGCCCGGGTCTACCTGCTGGCGCTGAAGACGCTGGGCGTGGCGCTGGTGCCCATCGCCGCCGGCGTCGTGCTGCTGATGCTCTTCGGCAGCCTGGCCCGCAGCATGGCCGCCGGACCGGACCGCGCGCTGGGCATGCTGATCTTCGGCATCGCGGCGCTGCTCGCCTACCTGTTCGTGTTTGCCGCGGTCATGCCCTACGGCGCCGCGCGGCTGCAGAACCTGGTGTGGAACGGCACGCGCAGCGAGGCGCTGGGCTTCCGCAGCACGCTGCGCTTCTGGGCCCTGTTTGTGCTGACGCTGAAGAACTGGCTGCTGACGCTGCTGACGCTGGGGCTGTACCGGCCGTTTGCCGCGGTGGCCACGGCCCGGCTGCGGCTGGAGGCCGTCCGCATCGGCTGCGACGACGACCCGGCCGACTGGGTCACGGCCGCCGCGGCCGGCCATGCCGATGCCACCGGCGAGGTGGCGGGCGACTTCTTCGGCATCGACATGGGGCTGTGATGGCACAGGCGCCGCGGCTGACGGCCGACTGGTTCGACGGGCGCAGCGGCCGCGCGCGGCCGGTGCCGGTCTGGCTGGCCGGCACGACGCTGCATTACGGCGAGCACCGGGCGCCGCTGCGCGCGCTGACCTGGCCGGAGCGCCAGCGCCATGGGCAGCGCCAGATCCTGCTGCCCGGCGGCGGGCTGCTGAGCTTTGCCGACGCCGCCGCCTTCGACGTCTGGGCGCGCGCCTCCGGCCATGGCGACAGCCTGGTGGTGCGCTGGCAGCAGAGCTGGCGGCTGGCCCTGCTGTCGCTGCTGCTGCTGGTGGCCGGCCTGGCCGGCGCCTACCGCTGGGGCCTGCCCTGGGCGGTGGACATGGCCGTCGACGCGCTGCCCGCCAGCGCGGAGCGCCGGCTCGGCGAGCACCTGATGCGCAGCCTCGACGAGGAATGGCTGCGGCCCAGCCGGCTCGACGCCGCCCGGCAGCGTGCCTGGCGCGAGCGCTGGGCGCAGATGCTGGCGGTGGCGGCGATCGCCCGCGGGCCGGCGGTGCCGGCGCAGTTCGAGATCCACTTCCGCGACGGCGGCAAGGCACTGGGCCCCAACGCCTTCGCGCTGCCGGGCGGCGCCATCGTCATCACCGATGCGCTGCTGGAACTGCTGGCCGACCAGCCGGACGCGGTGATGACCGTGCTGGCCCATGAGCTGGGCCATGTGCGGCACCGCCACGGCCTGCGGCTGATGCTGCGCGCCGGCGCGGTCAGCGTGGGGGCCTCGGTCATCGTGGGCGATTTTTCGGCGCTGCTGGCGGCGGCGCCGGCGGTGCTGGCGTCCAACGCCTACTCGCGCGACAACGAGCGCGAGGCCGACCTGTACGCACGCACGCTGGCCCGCGCCGGCGGGGTGGACACCGCGCGCATGGCGGTGTTCTTCGAGCGCATCGCCAAGGCGCAGAAGGCCGCGCCGGACCGGCACCCGATCGCCATCGCGTTCTCCACGCATCCGGCCGACGCGGAGCGGGTGCGCTTCTTCAGCGCGCCCTGACTTCTAGAATCGCGGGTTTTCCACGATCCGCCGGCCCGCCATGACCACGACCGACTACTCCCCGATCAGCGCCCTGTCGCCGCTGGACGGCCGCTACGCCGCCAAGGTCGCGGCCCTGCGCCCGCTGCTGTCCGAGTACGGGCTGATGCACCGCCGCGTGCAGGTGGAGGTGGAATGGTTCATCGCGCTGTCGGACGCCGGCTTCAAGGAGTTCAAGCCGCTGTCGTCGGCGGCGCGCGCGCGCCTGCGCCGGCTGGTGAAGAAGTTCAGCGAGGCCGATGCCGAGGCCATCAAGGTCATCGAGCGCACCACCAACCACGACGTCAAGGCGGTGGAGTACTGGATCAAGCGCAGCTTCGAGGGCGACACGCCGGTGCACCGCGAGCTGCTGGCCGCCGCCGAGTTCGTGCACTTCGCCTGCACCAGCGAGGACATCAACAACACCAGCCACGCGCTGATGCTCAAGGCGGCGCGCGATGAAGTGATGCTGCCCGCGCTGGACGGCATCGTCGAGAAGCTGCGTGGCATGGCGCACCAGTTCGCCGCCGTGCCCATGCTCAGCCGCACGCATGGCCAGACGGCCAGCCCGACGACGGTGGGCAAGGAGATCGCCAACGTCGTGGCCCGCCTGCAGGCGGCGCGCGCGCGCATCGCTGCCGTCAAGCCGCTGGCCAAGATGAACGGCGCGGTCGGCAACTTCAACGCCCACCTGTCGGCCTGGCCCAGGCATGACTGGGAGGCGTTCAGCAAGGGCGTCATCGAGAAGCAGCTCAAGTTGAGCTTCAACCCGTACACCATCCAGATCGAGCCGCACGACTACATGGCCGAGCTGTTCGACGCGTTCACGCGCGCCAACACCATCCTGATCGACTGGTCGCGCGACGTCTGGGGCTACATCTCGCTGGGCTACTTCAAGCAGCGCACCAGGGCGGGCGAGATCGGCAGCTCGACCATGCCGCACAAGGTCAACCCCATCGACTTCGAGAACGCCGAGGGCAACTTCGGCCTGGCCAGCGCGGTGCTGACGCACCTGTCGCAGAAGCTGCCGGTGAGCCGCTGGCAGCGCGACCTGACCGACTCCACCGTGCTGCGCAACATGGGCGTGGGCCTGGGCTACGCGCTGCTGGGCTACGACTCGCTGGCCAAGGGCCTGGGCAAGCTGGAGGTCAACGAAGCCGCGCTGGCGGCCGACCTGGACGCCGCGTGGGAGGTGCTGGCCGAGCCCATCCAGACGGTGATGCGCCGTTTCGGCCTGCCCAACCCCTACGAGCAGCTCAAGGAGCTGACGCGCGGCAAGGCCATCACGCAGGAATCCATCCGTGCCTTCATCGAGGGCCTGGACCTGCCCAAGGCCGAGAAGGCCCGCCTGCTCAAGCTCACGCCGGGCAGCTACACCGGCCTGGCGCAAGACCTGGCCAAGAAGATCTAGCCCGGCGCACGCGCTGGACCCGGGGCTCTAGAGGTTCAGCCGGAACACCCTCGAGGGCTCGTTGTAGCCCTCGAGCTGTTCCTGGCCCTGCTCGACGAAGCCCAGCCGGGTGAGCAGGCCCACGCTGCGCGGGTTGTCCAGCGCGGTGATGGCCATCAGCGTGCGCCAGCCCAGCACCGCGCGCGCATGGGCCACGCAGCCGCGCGCCGCCTCCAGCGCATAGCCGCGGCCCTCGTGCTCGGCCAGCAGCGCGTAGCCCAGGTCCGGCTCGGGCAGGGCCGGCCGCTTGAACAGCCCGCACATGCCCACCAGCACGCCGTCGTCGCGGCGCTGCATGGCCCAGAAACCGTGACCGAGTTCTCGGTAGGCCTTGAGCAGCCGGCCCTCGGCCCAGGTCAGCGCCTCGGCCTCGGTGCGCACGCCGGGGTCGTTGATGTTGCGAATCCAGCCCGGTTCGTTGACCAGGCGCAAAAGGAAGGGGGCGTCCTGCGGTGTGAATTCACGCAGCGCCAGGCGTTCGGTGTCCAGGATGTGCATGGATCCAGACAATAGCTGGTTCACGCCTCGACACTCCGCCACCCCCGAACGCCGCCGCCGCCAACGCCCTTCATGAGCCTCGCGCCCGACCCCAGCGACAACCCCGCGCTCAGCCAGGCCCTGCGCGAGCTGGACGTGATCCTGGCCAACGCGGGCGTGGGCATCGTGTTCGTCAAGGCGCGCACACTGGTGCGCTGCAACCAGCGCTATGCCGAGATCTACGGCTTTGCCAGCCCGGCCGCCGCGGTGGGGCGCAGCAGCGTGGAGCTGTACGAGAGCGAGCAGGAGGCGCGCAACCTGGGCGCCCGGGCCTACCCGGTGCTGTCGGCCGGCGAGACCTTCCGCGCCGAGCAGCTGATGCGGCGCCAGAACGGCGAGCGGTTCTGGGCCCACCTGACCGGCCGGCTCATCAATGCCGAGGACCCGGCGGACGGCTCCATCTGGATCGTCGACGACATCCACGAGCGCAAGCTGGCCGACGCGGCGCTGGCCGACCTGCATGCCGAGCAGCGGCTGATCCTGGACCATGCGATGGTCGGCATCGTGTTCCTGCGCGGGCGCCGCGTGACGCGCTGCAACCGCGCCTTCGAGCAGTTGTTCGGTTATGCGCCGGGCGAGCTGGACGGCCAGCTGTCGCGCGTCTGGTATCTCAGCGACGAGGACTGGAAGGCCGCCGGCGACCTCTGCTACACGCCGCTGTCGCGCGGCGACGCATTCCAGGCCGAAATGCTGCTGGGCCGCAAGGACGGCACGCCGGTGTGGTGCGAGGTGCGCAGCAAGGCCATCGACCGCAGCGACCTGTCGCGCGGCTCGATCTGGATCACCCAGGACATCACCGCGCGCAAGCAGGCCGAGCTGGAGCTGGTGCAGGCCAAGGCGCAGCTGGAGGCGCTCGTCGCCCAGCGCACCGAGCAGCTCAGCCAGACCGTCGCGGCGCTGGAGTTGAAGATTGCCGAGCAGCAGGCCGCGGAGGCGCGCGCCGAGCGGCTGGCCATGTTCGACGCGCTGACCGGCCTGCCCAACCGCCATCTGCTGGCCGACCGCGCCACCCAGGCCATCGACATCGCCCGCCGCGGCGACGAGCCGCTGGCCGTGCTGTTCCTGGACCTGGACCATTTCAAGAACGTCAACGACTCGCTGGGCCACCGCGTGGGCGACGCGCTGCTGGCCCAGCTGGCGACCCGGCTGCGCGGCGCCGTGCGCGAGCAGGACACCGTGGCCCGCACCGGCGGCGACGAGTTCGTGCTGGTGCTGCCGCTGACCGACATCGCTGGCGCGGCCCATCTGGCCACCAAGCTGATGGCGCTGGCCAGCGCACCCTTCCAGGTGGAGCAGCAGGAGCTGACCGTCACGCCGTCGATGGGCATCGCGATGTTCCCGACCGACGGGGACGACTTCGACACGCTGCTGAAGTGCGCCGACGCGGCCATGTACCGCGCCAAGAAAGACGGCCGCAACGCCTACCGCTTCTTCACGAGCGAGATGCAGACCCAGTCGGCCCGCGCGCTGCAGCTGGAGAACGCGCTGCGCCGTGCGCTGGAGCGTGGCCAGCTCAGCCTGCACTACCAGCCGCAGCTGTCGCTGGACGCGGCCGGCGCGACCCGCATCGTCGGCGCCGAGGCGCTGCTGCGCTGGCAGCACCCGGAGCTGGGCTGGGTCTCGCCGGCCGAGTTCATCCCGGTGGCCGAGACCTCCGGCCTGATCCTGCCGATCGGCGAATGGGTGCTGCACGAGGCCATGGGCCAGCTGCGCCGCTGGGACGAGGCCGGGCTGACGGGGCTGACCATGGCCGTCAACCTGTCGGCCGTTCAGTTCCGCCACGACGACCTGCCGGCGCTGGTGGGCCGCGCGCTGGCCGAGACCGGCATGCCGGCCGGGCGCCTGGAGCTGGAGCTGACCGAGGGCGCCGCGATGGACAACCCGGCCATGGCCATCACGGTCATGAACGAGCTGCATGCGCGCGGCGTGCAGCTGTCCATCGACGACTTCGGCACCGGCTACTCCTCGCTGAGCTACCTGAAGAAGTTCCGCGTCGGCAAGCTCAAGATCGACCAGTCCTTCGTGCGCGACCTCACCGACGACGCCGAGGACCGCGCCATCGTCGATGCCGTCATCCGCATGGCCGGCGCGCTGGGCCTGCAGACGCTGGCCGAGGGCGTCGAGACCGAGGGCCAGCTGGCCTTCCTGCGCAGCCAGGGCTGCCAGGCGGTGCAGGGCTATCTGTTCAGCCGCCCGCTGACCGCCGTGGCGTTCGCGGCCTTCGTGCAGGCGCAGCGGGCGCTGGCCGCCGCCTGAGGGCAGCGCCCCCGGCCTGCGGGAATGCGGCAGCGACGCGCCACCCCTGACAATCGCGCGCCATGAATTTCATCGCCCAGCTCCAAGCCCTGACCCCCCAATCGCGCCTGTGCGTCGGCCTCGATCCGGAGCCCTCGCGGCTGCCGGGTGCCTGGGCGGGCGACGCCAGCAGGATCTACGACTTCTGCGCCGCCATCGTCGACGCCACCCGCGACCTGGTCTGCGCCTTCAAGCCGCAGATCGCCTACTTCGCCGCCCACCGGGCCGAGGAGCAGCTGGAGCGGCTGATTGCCCACATCCACGCGGTCGCGCCCGGCGTGCCGGTCATCCTGGACGCCAAGCGCGGCGACATCGGCTCCACCGCCGAGCAGTACGCCCGCGAAGCCTTCGAGCGCTACCAGGCCGACGCCGTCACGCTGTCGCCCTTCATGGGCTTCGACTCGGTCGAGCCCTACCTGGCCTATGAAGGCAAGGGCGCCATCCTGCTGTGCCGCACCTCCAACAAGGGCGGCGACGACTGGCAGATGCAGCGCCTGGCCGACGTGCCGGGCCAGCCGCGGCTGTTCGAGCACCTGGCGCACCTGGCCGAGACGCAGTGGAACCGCAACGGCCAGCTGGGCCTGGTGGTGGGCGCCACCTACCCCGGCGAGATCGCCCGCGTGCGCGCGCTGGCGCCCACGCTGCCGCTGCTGGTGCCCGGCGTCGGCGCGCAGGGCGGCGACGCGGCCGCGGTGGTGCAGGCGGCCGGGCGCAGCGCGCCGCTGGTCGTCAACTCCTCGCGCGCCATCCTGTACGCCGGCCACGGCGACGACTTCGCCGCCCGCGCGCGCGCCGTCGCCCAGACCACCCGGCTGGCGCTGGCCTGATGCCCATGGCCGTTCGCCCTCGTCACACCGGTCCGCGGGCGGCCGCGCGCGCGGACCTGCGGGCCACGCCGGCGCACTGACATGCTGGGCACCGCCGACGAGCACCTCAGCAGCCTGGTCGGCCACGGCACGCCGCCGGAGCAGCAGCGCGAGCGCCTGCATGGCAGCATGCGCTGGCAGGCCTCGCGGGTGTTCCTGCTGGCCTGCGCGCAGGTGTTCGTGCCGGTGGCGGTGCTGCTGTGGTTCACGCGCCAGCCGCAGGAATGGGACGGCGGCTGGGTGCCGCCCGCGCTGTCGCTGCTGATCGGCCTGCTGGCGCTGGTGCGGCTGGCGATGCTGGCGCGCGCGCCGCGCCGCGAGCAGTCGTGGATGGCGCTGGGCCTGATGGCGCTGGTGATGGCGCTGCCGGTGGTGGTGGCGGTGTCGCGCGACCTGGGCCTGTGGTCGCTGAGCCTGCCGCTGATGAGCCTGGTGATCGCCTTCGCGACCGCGCTGCTGGGCCTGGCGGCCGGGCTGGCGCTGACCGGCCTGGGCGCGGCCGCGCTGGCCGGCCTGGGCGTGGCCGAGGCGCTGGGCTGGATGACGCATTCGATGGCCGCATCCGGCCTGCTGCTGCGCGCCAGCGCGCAGTCGGCCATGCTGCTGTCGGGGCTGGTGGTGGGCATCGGCCTGCTGAAGATGATCAAGCGTTCGCTGGCCGAGGCCGACGAGCGCACGGCGCGCTTCCGCGGCCTGCTGGGCATGGCGGTGGACTGGTACTGGGAGATGGACCGCGAGTTCCGCTTCAGCCATGTCGCCGAGGACAAGCCCGGCAGCTCGGGCCTGGACCTGGCCGCGCGCATCGGCAAGACGCCGTGGGAGATCGACGGCATCGGGCTGAGCGACGACGAGCTGGATGCGCACCGCGCCGACCTCGAATCGCACCGGCCCTTCCACGCCATGGTGACGCGCTGCGTGGGCCTGGACGGCAGCCCGCGCTGGGTGTCGATCAGCGGCGAGCCGCGGCTGGATGCGCGCGGCAACTTCCGCGGCTACTGGGGCGTGGGCCGCGACGTGACGCACGAGGTGGCGGCCGAGCAGACCGTGCATGCCACCGAGACGCGCTACCGCGAGCTGTTTCGCCGCTCGCCGTCGCCGCTGGTGCTGCACCGCTGGGGCCGCGTGGTGGACGCCAACCCGGCGGCCATGGCCATGTTCGGCTACGCGCAGCGCTCCAGCATGATCGGGCAGGACCTGTTCAGCCACTACGAGCCGGGCGACGACGAGACCGCGCGCCAGCAGGCCGCGCGGCTGGAAGGCCAGGCGCCGGGCGCGATGCAGCCGATGGCCGAGTACCGGCTGCGCACGCTGTCGCGCCGCCGCCGCCTGGTGCAGGCCACCAGCGTGCGCGTCGAGACCGCCTCGGGGCCGGCGACGCTGACCTTCTTCACCGACCAGACCGAGCAGAGCCGCGCCCAGGATGCGTTGCGCCGCAGCGAGGGCCTGCTGAGCCACCTGGTGGCCACCAGCCCCGACGTCATCACGCTGACCGAGGCCGAGAGCGGCCGCTACGCGATGGTCAACAAGGCCTTCGAGACCCTGACCGGCTGGGGCAGCACCGAGGTGCTGGGCCGCACCTCGTTCGACATCGGCATCTGGCAGAACGCGGCCGACCGCGACGCGGTCCGCGAGGCGGTGCGGCGCGACGGCACGGCCAGCAACCTGCCGGTCAGCTTCAGGCGCAAGGACGGCAACACCGTGCCCATGCTGATCTCGGTCGCGCCGTTCGAGATGGACGGCCAGCATTACCTGGTGCTGTACGGGCGCGACGTGTCCGAGAGCGAGCGCACGCGGCTGGTGCACGGCGCCATCCTGGAGAACGCGTCCATCGGCATCGCGCTGACGCGCGACCAGCAGTTCGTGCTGGCCAACCCGCGCATCGAGGCCATGTTCGGCTGGGAGCGCGGCACGCTGATCGGCCAGCATGGCAGCGTCGTCTGGCCGCGGGTCGAGGACTGGCAGGCGGTCGGCCGCGAGCTGGGCGCCCGGCTGGCCGCGGGCGAGCAGGTGGAGGCCGAGCGCACCATGCGCCGCCGCGACGGCTCCACCTTCCTGGCCCGGCTGCTGGCACAGGCCGTGGACCCCGCCCACCCCAGCCGCGGCGGCACCATCTGGATCGTCGAGGACATCACCGAGCGCCGCCGCGTCGAGGACCAGCTGGCCCATGCCAAGGACGAGGCCCAGGCCGCCAGCCGCGCCAAGAGCGCCTTCCTGGCCAACACCAGCCACGAGATCCGCACGCCGCTCAACGGCCTGCTGGGCCTGGGCCGGCTGGCCCAGCAGCCCGACATCAGCGAGGCGCAGCGGCGCGACTACCTGAACCAGATGATGGAGAGTGCCGAGAGCCTGTCGGGCCTGATCTCGGACATCCTGGACCTGTCCAAGATCGAGGCCGGCCGGCTGACGCTGGAGACGCAGCCCTTCTCGCTGCGCGAGCTGCTGGCGTCCATCCGGCTGGCCTACCTGACGCTGGCGCAGGCCCGCGGCCTGAGCTTCGCCGTCGAGATCGACCCGGCGCTGCCGTCCTGGGTCTTCGGCGACCCGCTGCGCACGCGCCAGATCCTGTCCAACTACCTGACCAACGCGCTGAAGTTCACCGAGCAGGGCGGCATCACGGTCAGCGTGCAGGCGCTGGCGGCCAACGCCCAGGGCAGCGCCGGCGAATGGGTGCGCATCGAGGTGCGCGACACCGGCCCCGGCGTCGCCGTCGAACAGCAGCGGCGCCTGTTCCAGCCCTTCACGCAGGCCGATGAATCCACCACGCGGCGGTTCGGCGGCACCGGCCTGGGCCTGTCCATCTGCCGCGAGCTGGCCACGCTGATGGGCGGCGAGGTGGGCGTGCACAGCGTGCCGGGCGAAGGCGCCACGTTCTGGGCCGAGCTGCCGCTGCCGGCCGCGCCGGCGCCGCTGGTGCACCAGCCGCGCGACACGCGCAGCGCCGGCCCGGCGCAGGCCGCGCTGCAGGGCCGCCGCGTGCTGGTGGCCGAGGACCACCCGGTCAACATGCTGATCGCCGTCGCCCAGCTGGAGCAGTGGGGCATGGAGGTGGCCCAGGCCAGCGACGGCCGCCAGGCCATCGAGGCCGTGCACGCGGCGGCCAGCGTCGGCAAGCCGTTCGACATCGTGCTGATGGACGTGCAGATGCCGGTGATGGGCGGGCATGACGCCACGCGCGAGCTGCGCCGCCACTTCACCGCCGAGCAGCTGCCCATCGTCGCGCTGACCGCCGCGGCGCTCGTGTCCGAGCGCGACGACGCGCTGGCGGTCGGCATGAACGACTTCCTGACCAAGCCCATCGACACGCCGCGGCTGCACCAGGCGCTGATGCGCTGGGTCCATCCCGCCGCGCCGCCGCCGGCGGGCTGACACCGACCGCAGGCCCCGCATGCAACCCGCAGAACCGCGCGTCTACAAGTACTACGACCTGATCATGGCGGCGTTCGTCTGCGTGCTGCTGTGCTCCAACCTGATCGGCGCGGCCAAGCAGGCGCAGCTGACGCTGCCGTTCATCGGCACGGTCACCTATGGCGCCGACCTGTTCTTCTTCCCGATCAGCTACATCTTTGGCGACATCCTGACCGAGGTCTACGGCTACGGCCGCGACCGCCGCGTGGTCTGGGCCGGCTTCGGCGCGCTGCTGTTCTCGGCCTTCATGGCCTATGTCGTGGTGCACCAGCCGCCGGCCGACACGCCCTTCATGGCCGTCTACCAGCCGCAGCTGGAGGCGGTGTTCGGCAACACCTGGCGCATCGTGGCGGGGTCGATGATCGCGTTCGCCTGCGGCAGCTTCGCCAACAGCTTCGTGCTGGCCAAGATGAAGATCGCGACGCAGGGCCGCTTCCTGTGGGCGCGCATCGTCGGCTCCACGGTGGTGGGCCAGGCCGTCGACACGGGCGTGTTCTTCCTGATCGCCTTCTACGGCGTCTGGGCCAACGAACAGCTGTTCGCCGTCATCGTCGCGCAGTACCTGTTCAAGACCATCTGGGAGGCGGTGATGTACCCGGTGACGGCCCGGGTGGTCGGCTTCCTGAAAAGGGCGGAGGGGGAGGACCACTTCGACCGGGGGACGGACTTCAATCCGTTCTCGATGAAGGTCTGAGCGGCGCGGTTCGCGGCGTCCAAGGCTGCGACGCAGCGCCCCGGCCATGAAAAAAGGGCGCCTCGCGGCGCCCTTCGTCGTGTCGGCTGCCCGGGAGGGCAGCGTCTCGATCACCAGAACTTGTAGTTCGCCGAGACCGTGAAGTAGCGGCCGTACGGGTTGTGCAGGCCAGCGTTGTGGCCGAGCTGAGAGCCCGTCGCGCCGATGGGATCGTAAGGCGCCTTTTCATCCGTGAAGTTCTGGATGTTCAGGCTCAGCGTCAGGTCCTTGAAGCCGCGGTAGGTGTAGCCGACATCGAACGTGACCCACTTGGACATCGAGCAGCCGGGATAGCGGTTGATGTAGAAGTCGCGGCCGTTGGTGGCCGTCGGCGCCACTCCCAGTACGGCGCGGCTGGACACGCCCGCATCATTCAGGGGACCGCCATAGTGGCAGGTCGTGCCCGAGTAGTACTGCGGCGTGACACCCGGCAACGTGGTGCCGTCCATCCGGCGAATGAACGAAATGCCGCTGACGTAGTTCATCGCGCCGGAAAGCGTGTGCGACGCCATCTCCAGGGACGACGTGAAGCGCATCTTCAGACGCGGCACGTCGGGTGCCGAGGTCGACCAGTCGGCCAAGCCGCCGCGGGTACCCACCAGGTTGTTCTTCGCGTAGCCCGGGTGCTCGATGCGCTCGTACTTCAGCGTGTACTGGCCGTTCAGCGAGTTGGTCCAACGTGCACCGCTCGACAGGCTGGTGGACACGCGGGTCTCGAAGTCGATGCCCGAGGTCATCGTGGTGCCCTGGTTGACCCAGGGGGTGGACACGGTCAGCAGCGGGCCGGTGCCGGGCTGGCCGGGCAACTGCAGGGCGGGATTGGGATCGCGGACGACGGTGCCGGGCGGGTAGGCTTCGGGATGGTCGATGACGGACTGGCCGTCGGTCAGCGCCACTTCGTTGTTCTTGCGGATCTTCCAATAGCCGACGATCAGGTCGACGCCCTGGGTCGGGCTGAACAGCAGGCCCAGCGAGCTGTTGTACGAGTTCTCGGGCTTCAGCGTCGGGTTGCCACCGCCCAGGCCAGCCACGCTCTTGTTGCAGTCGGCGGTCTCGCCGCCCGGCTTCGGCACCGGCGGCGTGGCTTCGATGTTGCAGCGCACCGGGTCACGCAGGCTGTTCAGGAAGAACTGGGCACCGCCCGGGCTCACCTGCGACACCGACGGGGCGCGGAAGCCTTCCGAG
This sequence comes from uncultured Comamonadaceae bacterium, assembly GCA_963992225.1. Classification (GTDB taxonomy): domain Bacteria; phylum Pseudomonadota; class Gammaproteobacteria; order Burkholderiales; family Burkholderiaceae_C; genus Pelomonas. The sequence goes on from CAXDTK010000098.1 coordinate 14,281, forward strand.
TAGCTGCCGCGGAAGGCCAGGCTGTCCGTGGCCTGCCACTTCACGCCGAACTTCGGCACGAAATTGGTCTTCAGGGTCGGGTACTTGTCGACACGGCCGGCGAGGTTCAGCTCCAATCCCTTGAGCACCGGGGCGACGACTTCGACGAACGCCGACTTCACGACGCGGGAGCCCTTCACCGCCGTGTTGGCCAGGCCCAGGATATTGCCTGCTTGGTTCTCGGGGTCCGGCTTGATGTCGATGGCTTCGCGACGGATCTCGACGCCACCGGCCAGGCCAATGGCGCCGCCCGGCAGCTTGCCGACGGTGGTGCTGGCCTTGGCGTCCCACTGCAGCACTTCGGCCGAGCCGCTGTTCAGCAGCGGACGCGACAGATCAGGGTCGGCCGAGATGGAGGCCAGTGAGCGGTTGCTGCCGCCAAACGCCGGGCCGAGCATCTGGCGCAGCACGGGCAGGCGCAGGAAGCCGTAGTAGTACTCGTCGCGGTCCGACTTGTTCCACAGCACGGCGGATTCCCAGTCGATGTCGGCACCGATCGTGCCGCGCACGCCGGCCAGGGCGCGCGTACCGACGTTGGTCAGGTCGAAACCGCCCGGGGCGCTGGGGAAGCGCAGTTGGACCGCAGCGCGCGCGGGCGTCGTGGCGTTGTTAAAGGGGTTGTCCGGGTGGCCGATTTCCAGGATGGGCTGGAAGCTCGCGGCCAGGCCGGTGCCGTTGAAGTTGTTCGACGGGCTCAGGCCGCTGATGGTGCGCGGGGCGCCCAGGTACTGGCGCTCGCTGCGGCTGTACATGAACTCGGCGAAGCCTTCCATGGTCTCGCTCAGCTTCAGCGTGCCGCGGGCCAGCAGGTTCAGGTCATCGCCGGGGCTCTGCATCTCGGCGAACTGGTCGAGGTTGTAGTTGCAGAAGGTGCGGCCCAGCAGCGCAGCAGTGGTGATGTTGTAGCGGGCGGTCTCGCCAACGATCTTCTCGGCATCGGCGCAGTTCGCGGTGTTGACCGTGTTGGCGACGAACGCCGCGGTCTGCGGGAAGCTGCGCGAGCCGGTCGCGCCGTTTTCCTTGATGAACCAGGGCTGGTTGTTGTACAGGAAGCTGCCGTAAGGGTTGCGGCGCAGGTTGATGGCGCGGTAATCGGCGGCGTGGATGTCCTCGTCGGTCGAGTCGCCGACCATGCTGCGGCCCTTGTGGCTGAAGTCCACGCCCACGAAGACGTTGTAGCCCTTGGTCGCGAAGTCGCCGAAGCCCGCCGTGGCGCTGATGCTCTGGCGCTCGTACTCGCCCGCATCGTTGGCACCGGCCAGCACCTTGACCTGCAGGCCCTGGTAATCCTTGCGGGTGATGAAGTTCACGACGCCGGCAATGGCGTCGGAGCCGTAGACGGCCGAGGCGCCGTCCTTCAGCACTTCGATGCGCTCGATGGCCGACACCGGGATCGAGTTCAGGTCGTACAGCGTCGTGGTGCCGTTGTTCGGGTTGGCGTAGGCCGACGGCGTCATGCGGCGGCCGTTGATGAGCACCAGCGTCGAGGTGGCGGTCTGGTTGCGCAGCGAGACCGTGGAGACGCCGCGCGAGAAGCCGTTCTGCGTGGCGGTGTCGCTGTAGCCGTCATTGCCGATCGACGGCACCATCTTCAGCACTTCCAGCGCCGTGCGCGCACCGCTGGCCTGGATGTCCTTGGCCGTGATGACGTCGATGGGCGACTCGGTCTCGCGCGAGATGCGCTTGATGTTGGTACCGGTCACCTCGATGCGCTCGAGCTGCTGGTTCTGGGCAAAGGCCTGCATGCAGCAGGCCTGAGCGGCGAGTGCCGTCAGCGTGACCGCAAGTTTGGGAATGTGTCCGTAGGATTTAATGGGAATGAAGACAGGGTGAAATACGTTTTGATAGTCTGATGGCTGTCCACGCTTCCGGCGAAGGCAGGTATGCCCCCCTTGACAGCGGCGCCCGGCCCCACATTTCTTTACGAGGGCGTAAAACCCTTGAATTAGGGGTTTGTGAAGGGGATAGTCACCCTTTCGAAGGTCGCGGAGCGACTGCCCGTTCCGGGCAAGGGGGTTTAGCGCTTCCGCTGGGTCTAGCCGGAGCGTCGTATGGCCGCAACGCCGGGCGGCGCGCCGCGGGCCAATAGCGCTCCGGCTTGCCCCGCCCATGTGCCCGGCCGCCCGTTGCTGCGGACGCGTTGGCCGCGAAAATGGGGCCCATGACCCCCGCCCATGACGCCACCCCGCCCGACCTGCTCATCGCACTGCTCCACGACAGCGGCATCGCGCCGGACGGGCCGGACACGCTGGCGCCGCTAGCGGCGGC